>NZ_CP019602.1:1050000-1392500 GCF_001661675.2 Croceicoccus marinus
CGCAGTTGGCCTGCCTGCTGGAGGGGATCGACTGGCGCAACCCGCAGTATACGTGGCGCCCGGCGAGCGCAGGATAATCGTCAGAAGGTGGTGTTTTGCCCTTGCGGCAGAGGGTGGAACATGATTCCATCCCTTCCATGGAAGCCGCCATTTCGCCCCTTCCGGACGATGTCGAAGCGCTCAAGGCGCTGGTGGCGACGATGGCCCGCAGAGCCGAGGAGGCCGAGCAGCACGCCGCCACTGTCGCAGCCGAACTGGCCAACGCCCATGCCCACCAGAGCGCCATCGAAGCGGTGATCGCCCACCTCAAGCTGCAGATCGCCAAGCTCAGGCGCGAGCAGTATGGCCCCAGCGCCGAGCGCAGCCGCCGCTTGCTTGATCAGATGGAGCTGCAGCTCGAAGAGCTCGAAGCCGACGCCGCCGAGGACGATCTGATCGCCGAGGAAGCGGCAGCCAAGACCACCACGGTCACCGCGTTCGAACGCAAGCGGCCCACAAGAAAGCCGTTCCCCGATCACCTGCCGCGCGAGCGCGTCGTGGTGCCCGCCCCATGTTCCTGCCCGGCCTGCGGCGGGGATCGGCTCTCCAAGCTCGGCGAAGACGTCACCGAGACGCTCGAGGTGATCCCGCGCTCGTGGAAGGTGATCCAGACGGTGCGCGAGAAGTTCTCGTGCCGGGACTGCGAGAAGATCGCGCAGGCCCCGGCGCCGTTCCACGTGGTCCCGCGCGGATGGGCGGGCCCCAGCTTCCTCGCCATGCTGCTGTTCGAGAAGTTCGGGCAGCACCAACCGCTCAACCGGCAGGCCGAGCGCTTTGCCCGCGAAGGCGTGCCGCTCAGCGTCTCGACGCTGGCTGATCAGGTCGGCGCAGCTGCCCATGCGCTGATGCCGCTCTACAAGCTGATTGAAGCGCACGTCCTTGCTTCGGACCGCATCCATGGTGACGATACCACCGTGCCGGTCATGGCCAGGGGCAAGACCGATACGGCTCGATTATGGGTTTACGTTCGCGATGATCGCCCGTTCGCCGGATCTGATCCACCAGCTGCCCTGTTCCATTACTCGCGCGATCGGCGCGGCGAGCACCCGCAGACCCATCTCGCGGCATGGTCCGGTATCCTGCAGGCCGATGCCTATGGCGGCTACAACGAGCTCTATCGCGAAGGCCGTGATCCCGGTCCCGTGCTGGAAGCTGGATGCTTTGCCCATGCGCGCCGCAAGTTCTTCGAGCTGGCCGATGTCGTAAGCTCAGCCCGCAAGAAGAGCCGTGGCCAGCGCAGCAGCATGACCTATCCGATCGCGCTGGAAGCCGTGCAGCGCCTCGACGCCCTGTTCGATATCGAGCGGGGCATCAATGGCACGGCTCCGGCCGAGCGGATTGCCGTTCGCCAGGAACTCAGCGCACCGCTGATGTCCGAGCTCCACACCTGGCTCACCGCGCAGGTGGCCAAGCTGTCGCGCGGCCATGATCTGACCAAGGCCTGCCTCTACATGCTGAAGCGCTGGGACGCGTTCACCCGCTTCCTTGACGACGGCAGGATCTGCCTCACCAACAATGCTGCCGAACGCGCGTTGCGCTGCATCCCGCTCGGCCGCAAGGCATGGCTGTTCTGCGGGTCCGACCGCGGCGGGCAACGCGCCGCCATCATCTACACGCTGATCCAGACCGCCAAGCTCAATGACGTCGATCCGCAGGCCTGGCTCGCCGATGTCCTCGCCCGCATTGCCGATCACCCCGCCACCAGGCTCGACGAGCTTCTGCCATGGAACTGGGCGCCGCTCCCCGACGCAATCGCCGCGTAACTTCGGCTACGCCTCGGCCGGCGTCACACCGCGGCCTTCACCGGATGGATACCAGCCAGATAGCCACCATTTGCCTGCACTTATGCAGAGTTCTGCTCAGTCCTATGATCGAAGCCTAAGGTTGATGCGATTTGGCGAGCCGCCCCAACGGCTTTGCGAACGCCTCACAGCCGCCCATATTTCCGTTATACTGCCAGTCCTTGATGATCCCATCAGGGCCAGCAATGATTTTGACGTCACAACTATATTGTGTTGGCGTCCAGCTAGTCGCGGTTGTCGTCCCAGAGTAAGGGGTAGTGCCGACCGTGCCGAACGTTTGAGCAGTGCTTGTAGTCGGCATATTCATGGTGAAGTTTCGCCCCCATCCATAAACAGTATCGTCACCGACCTTCATCTGCCCCGATGGATAACCCAGATTGTCAAACGCCACCTGTATAGGTTGGCCCATCAGGACGTTGAGTCCGTTCTCCATGTTAGAGAATGTTGTGCAGCCGCCCAGCAGCAACGCTGCAGGAAATATCCACTTTTTCATGATGCCCCCTTGATCGAATTGCAATTTTCGCATTGCGATGGATCGCAAACGCGGTGGGGGTCAATCACAACGCAACCTTAAAATTTCGTATCAAGTTGCAGCATTGATGAGCCAATTACGCTTTTTGCATATCCTCGGATGTCAGTGCATTGGTGAGATTGGGTGACGGCCCATCAAATGCCACGCTGGTCAGTAGGTCATAGGAGGTGGAGGGCTGCACGATCGTCTCAGGGCCTTGCTGGCGGAGGCTGTCGAAAGGCACCCATTTTCTTTTGCGGGTCCCATCTGCCTACTCAGCGGGTTCCTCCGCTGCGCTAAGATGAGCATTTCAAAAAAGCCGCTAAAGCGCCGCGTTGTTCGTTGTTGTTCGATTTCCCACAGTGGCGGACCCGTGGTGAATTCACATCGCTTATATCTCGAGCCATGGTCGTCCACTCGGAACATCGAGGCAAAGAGTTGATGCGATGAGTAAATGGCTGACCACGGTTGTGACTACGTTGAGCATTCTGGCGCTCACATCGCTTGTCGGGGCGCTTCTTAAGGGGCCGATTGATAAACTGGCTAATGCGAACCGCCTGAGTGCCCACGTGGAGCTGGCACCATGGATTGACAGAAGCGTGATTCAGGAGCTTTCTGAAAAGCCTGTTGAACCTCCCAAGACTTCTGAAGAAATCCTCGCCGATTTGGAACTGAGCATGAAGGAAATTTCCCTTAAAAGCGGTGCTGAGTTTGGCGTGGCTAGAGTAAGTATTGAGAATGCTAGTTCTCGCAACGTCACTGATGCCAACTTTCGTGTTGACCGGCGCTATGGGGAGGTCGAAGCCTTCCTTATCGATGCGGATAGAGAAGCTCTTTCTCTAGGCGAAGTGGATAGAGTAAAACTTCCGGATTTGGCCCCCGGGGACCGGCTTACCGTGTATATGTGGGGTAACTTTAGTCAGTACTTCTTTCCTGAGAGTTTCCGTAGCTATTCCTCAGAGGGCGAGTTCCGTACGACTTTTAGTTGGCCAGAGGCCCAAGAGTTTGAGTATCAGAGTGGAATAGGAAGATTGCTCAATGAGTACGCTTGGACAGTCTTCTTCTTGATGGTCTTCATACTTGCAGTAATTTTTGGACTTCTGGCCGCTGTACAGGATGAATATCTGAAAAAGATGCTCAAGGACGATGCATTTTATATGGCCGAGAAAAGAAGGTATTTGTCCGATCCCAAAAAGTTCGCTCCTCAGTTCAACGACAAATCTCCAAGCTCGGCCTTGCCCTCGGTTCCTAGTGATGAAACAGACCTGAGCGATGTCTCAAGTGGGTAAAGCAAAAGGCAACTCCACGTCTCCCCCATGCTGCCACTCAAACTCCAAGACCCCGTTGCGATAATCGACTGTGACGGCACGAAAGACTGCCAGCAGCGCAGCGTTGATGGTCTAAGAGTCTGATTCAAAACTAACCGACGTGATTTCATAGCCTTGTGATGCGGCGCGTGAGGAGCTGGATCGAGGCGATGAAGAGCCACGCGGTTGCCGAGGCGATGGTCTGCTCGAAGTCCTTTGCGAGACGTCGGTTTCGGTTGAGCCATGCCAGGGTGCGCTCGACAACCCAGCGGCGTGGGAGAACCTCAAAGCCCTTTGCTGTGTCGGACCGTTTGACGATTTCGACGGTCCACTTACCAACCCTGCGCAACGCCTGGCGGAGCTTGTCGCCAGCATATCCGCCATCGGCGAAGACATGCCGTAGCCACGGGAAGCGATGGATGATTTCGGCGAGCACCAGCGGTGCGCCATCACGATCCTGGATGTCGGCGGTGTGGATCACCGCATGAACGAGATTTCCATCGGTGTCGGTGAGGATGTGGCGCTTGCGTCCCTTGATCTTCTTGCCTGCGTCATAGCCCCGTGAGCCGCCACTTTCCGTGGTTTTGACGCTCTGGCTGTCGATCACTCCGGCGCTTGGCGACGCCTCGCGGCCTACAGCTTCGCGCCCGATCAGCAACAGGACATGATTGAGCGACAGCCACAGCCTGTTATCACGCCACAGGTAGAACCAGCGTCGCACCGTCGAGACCGGCGGAAAGCAGGGCGGTAGCATCCGCCATGGCAGTCCGCCCCGCAGCAGATACAGGATCGCTTCGACAATCCGCCGCAGCGGCCACTTGCGAGGGCGGCCAACATGAGAAGGTGGCGGGAAGAACGGCTCCAGCACCGCCCATTCGGCATCGGTCAAATCACTTGGCAATGCCAGTTCCGCGCGGGCATACTGCGTCCGAGTGGTGTCGGTCCACATCGTTGATTTCCTTCGGTTCGTTGCAAAACCGCTGAATCAACGACTTGAGTAAGCGTCAAGCTAACCAGCTGATACCACTCAACTTAATTTCGGATCAGGCTCTAAGGCATCGAGCATCGTATTGCTGTCATAGGCGGATGGCGTTAGCCTTTTTGATGGCCGATATGCTTCGGCTGCGAACCGGCGCTCTCAGGTTCACGCGAACCTATGGGCGCCATTTTGGGTCGATTTGGCTAGGTAAAGGAGGTTCGGCGCAAAAGGTAATACACGGGAAACCGCTACTTTCGCTGCAGGTTATGGGCCTGTCACGCCGGAGGTCGCGGGTTCGAGCCCCGTCACTCGCGCCACCTTGGGAATTCTCTAAATTGTTGAGAATAAACGCTTCGGGCCGGCAAAAATGCCGGCCCGGAAGTCGTTTCGGGCTATGCGAAACAGCCGGCGTTCAGCGCCAGCGGCCTGTTTCCATCCAGATCAGGAAGCGCTTCAGCGGAAGCAGCCAGACCACGCCCAGGATCAGCCAGACGGGTACCTGCAGCAGCACCGGCCAGCGCGAGATCGGACCGACCAGCGTGACCGCGATCGCCGCATAGATCATCAGAGCCAGCAGCAGCAGCAGGATGCCGACGGGCTTGCGCCAGGTGGGTTGCCAGTCGCGCTTGCTCATCTTGCCGTCACCCTCATCTTGCCGTCACCAGGCCAAAGGGGCCGAACATGCGCTGCGGGGTGATCACCGCGGCAAGCGGACGGTCATGCGCCTCAACCGGCAGCGCGGGCAGTTCCTGCACGTCCCAGGCAAGGCCGATGGCCAGCGTTTCGGGATGATCGGCCAGCCAGCGGTCGTAATGCCCGCCGCCCTGTCCCAGTCGCGCGCCGCTGGCGGTGAAGCCCAGCAGCGGGACGATCAGCACGTCGGGTTCGGCCCCCTCCGCATCGTCCGCCGGTTGCAGCGCGCCATAGGGGCCGACTTCAAGATCGCCGTCGCCCCATGGGTCGGTCCAGAGCGCGAATTCCATCGGCTGCCCGTCGGCGGGAAAGCGGGGCAGGGCCAGCGTGTGCCCGGCCTCTGCAAAGAAACGGGCATAGCCGCCCGTGGGCGCCTCGCCGATGGTGGGGTGATACAGGCCGATCACGGCACCCGCCGGGATCAACGCCTCGATCGGAGCGGGCGGGCGGCGAAACAGCAGGCCGCGAACCGATTCGGGCAGGGCTGCGACATGGTCGAGCCGCGCCTTGCGCAGGTTCTTGCGAAGATTGCGCTTGGCTTCCAATGTCTACCCCGCATCCGGAAAAACTGTGACGGGCCCACCGTGGGTCGTTTGCCGTGTGAAATCCTCTGACGCCTCAAGCATCAGGTGGGGGCCGATTGCCCCGGCCCACGAGCCAGGACAGGGTCAGCCCCCCTTGGATTATTTATAGCCTCAGGGATGTTCTGTCGGCTCGTGCCGGGCAGAACCCGTCGCGTACTGATTTAGGCGTGGTGGTCGCCGCCCTCAAGATGTCTCGCGATATTTTCGATGCGCTGTGTCAATGATTCCACGCGTTTGGACAGGGTTTCGCGCAAATGTTCGTCCATGGCCGGCTGCGGACGGTCGGGCGCCTTGCGCAGGCTGTCGAGTTCGTCGGCCAGCATCAGTGCCGCGAACAGCAGCATGCGCGGCTCCGACATCTCGACCGCGCCTGCCGCGCGCGCCTTGCCGTCGATCATCCGGCCAAGCGAGGTGATATGCGCTTCCTCGCCCTTGCGGCACGATACGGAAAAGCGGCGCCCCGCGATTTCCAGCGTCAGATTGCTGCCGGCCATCAGGAAAGAACCCTAGTCATGGCCGTTCATGTCCGCCAGCAGGGCATCGATCTGCCCCAGCGCGTCGCCGACCGTGTCGCGCAGGGCCGCGTTCTGCACCTTCAGCTTCAGCATCTCGTTATCGATCGGCGGTCGCAGCGTCGCCGCCTGTTCCAGCCGCGACAGCGCAGCCTCGAGCTGGCCGAAAGCCGGGCCGAGCGGATCGTCCTGTCCCGCGGCGGGACCGGCTGCCGGATCGGGTTCGGCGTACAGGCGTTGCGGATCGGCCTTGGCCATGAAGCTTCTCCATCGGGCGTCGAACCGGCACCGGCCATGCGCCCGGCCCGGGGCGAATGGGGATTGTTAAACCGGTTCAACAGGAAACAAGGTTAATTCATCGGAACGCGGCGGTAAAGTTACCCGCGCGCTACGCGCCAAGGCAGAGTCCGTGCCCTGAATTCAAAAGCTTTGCGTCCGGACGGTGGACACGGGCGGCGGGACGGGCCAGCCTTGACGAGCGATGGCCTGCGTCCCATTGCACCCGCGCACGCCGAATCGTCCGCCATCCACCGGCTGTTCGGCCTTATGATTGGGAAGGTCCGGATTACCCCTATGAGCACCGACACCACCATTGCAGATGCCCGCGTCTCCTCCATGGCCAACGCCATCCGTGCGCTGAGCATGGATGCGGTGCAGGCCGCCAATTCGGGCCATCCCGGCATGCCGATGGGCATGGCCGAAGTGGCGACCGTCCTGTGGGGCGAATATCTGAAATTCGATCCTTCCGCGCCGGACTGGATGGACCGCGACCGCTTCGTGCTGTCGGCGGGGCACGGTTCGATGCTGGTCTATTCGCTGCTGCACCTGTCGGGCTATGCCAATCCCACGATGGACGAGATCAGCCGGTTCCGCCAGCTGGGCAGCCCCTGCGCCGGCCATCCCGAGAACTTCCTGCTGCCAGGCATCGAGGCGACTACCGGCCCGCTGGGACAGGGCCTTGCGATGGCGGTCGGCATGGCGCTGGCCGAACGGCACCTCAATGCGAACTTCGGCGACGACTTGGTCGACCACCGCACCTGGGTGATCGCGGGCGACGGCTGCCTGATGGAGGGCGTCAACCACGAGGCGATCGGCCTTGCCGGGCATCTGGGCCTGGGCCGGATGACAGTGTTCTGGGACGACAACGACATCACCATCGACGGCCCCGTGAACCTGTCGTCGAGCGAGGATATACTGCTGCGCTATCAGGCGGCGAAATGGCACACGGTGCGCTGCGACGGGCATGACGCGGATTCGATCCGCGCCGCGATCGACGCCGCGATGGCCGATCCGCGCCCCTCGCTGATCGCGTGCAAGACCGTCATCGGCAAGGGCGCGCCCAACAAGCAGGGCACCAGCGCGGTGCACGGCGCTGCGCTGGGCGCCGACGAAGTGGCCGCGGCCCGCAAGGAGCTGGGCTGGACCGCCGAACCCTTTACCGTGCCGGACGAAATCCTGTCGGACTGGCGCAAGACCGGCGAGCGCGGCAAGACCGCCCATGCCGAGTGGAACGAGCGGCTGGAAAACGCTCCCAATCGCGGCGACTGGGAACAGCACATGATGCCGGTGGGCGACCTTGCCAGCGCGGCGGTCGAACGCTTCATCACCGATCTTGCGAAGGAGCCCAAGACGGTCGCCAGCCGCAAGGCGAGCGAGATGGTGCTTGGCCCGCTGACCGAGAAGCTGCCCAGCCTGGTCGGCGGCTCGGCCGACCTTACCGGATCGAACAACACCAAGACCAAGTTCACCGATCCGCTGACCGCAGAGAACTATGGCGGCCGCTATGTCTATTACGGCATTCGCGAGTTTGGCATGTCCTGCGCGATGAACGGCATGGCGCTGCACGGCGGCGTGGTGCCCTATGGCGGCACGTTCCTGATCTTCAGCGACTATGCCCGCAACGCGATCCGCCTGGCCGCGCTGCAGCAGACGCGGGTGGTCTTCGTGCTGACCCACGATTCGATCGGCCTTGGCGAGGATGGGCCCACCCACCAGCCGATCGAGCACGTGATGAGCCTTCGCCTGATTCCGAACCTCAACGTGTTCCGCCCCGCCGACATCATCGAGACGGCGGAATGCTGGGCGCTGGCGCTGGAAACCTCGGACACGCCTTCGGTGCTGGCCCTGACCCGCCAGAACCTGCCGCAGCTGCGCGGGAAGGGGGACGAGAACTGGTCCCGGCTGACCAACAGGTCGGCGCGCGGCGGCTATCGCCTGAAATCGGCCGAGGCGGAGCGCAAGGTGATCCTGATGGCATCGGGCAGCGAAGTGCACCTCGCCACCGAAGCGGCGAAGATGCTGGAAGCCGACGGCATCGGTGCCGACGTGCTGTCCATGCCCTGCCTCGACCTGTTCGAGCAGCAGGACGCTGCCTATAAAGAGGAACTTCTGCCGGAGGTTAATCCCTCGGAGATACTGCGGGTATCCATCGAGGCGGGTGTCACGCAGGGCTGGGAGCGCTACACGATGGCCCGCGGGCTCAACATCGGGATCGACCGTTTCGGCGCGTCCGGTCGCGCGGAAGAGCTTTTCGAGCGCTTCGGCTTTACGCCCGAGGCGGTCACCGCCAAGATCAAGGCTGCACTGGCCGGGAACTGAGTTTCCGGTTCGACAAAGAAAACAGCAGGATAACAGGAGCATAATTCTATGGCGACCAAGGTTGCGATCAACGGTTTCGGACGTATCGGGCGCCTTGTCGCGCGCGCCTTGTTGGAGCGTGACGACCACGACCTCGAACTCGTCGCGATCAACGACCTTGCCAGCGTCAAGGCGAATGCCCTGCTGTTCAGCTATGATAGCACCCATGGCCGCTTCCCCGGCACCGTCGAGGCGGGCGAGGACAGCATCACCGTCAACGGCAAGAAGATCGCCGTCACCGCGGAACGCGATCCCGGCAAGCTGCCGCATGCCGCGATGGGCGTCGAACTGGTGCTGGAATGCACCGGTTTCTTCCAGTCGAAGGAAGCGGCCAGCCCGCACCTGACCGCCGGCGCCAAGCGCGTGCTGATCTCCGCCCCCGCGTCCGGCGTGGACCAGACCGTCGTGTTCGGCGTGAACCAGGACGTGCTGACCGGTGACGACATCGTGGTGTCGAACGCCAGCTGCACCACCAACTGCCTGGCGCCCGTCGCCAAGGTGCTGAACGATTCGTTCGGGATCGAGCGCGGCTTCATGACCACAATCCACAGCTATACCAACGACCAGCGCATGCTGGACCAGATGCACAGCGACATGCGCCGCGCCCGCGCGGGCGCGACCAACATGATCCCGACCACGACCGGCGCGGCGCGCGCGGTCGGCCTGGTGCTGCCCGAACTGAACGGCAAGCTCGACGGTTCGTCGGTGCGCGTGCCCACGCCGAATGTGTCGCTGGTCGACCTGGTGTTCGTGCCCAAGAAGGACATCACCAAGGACGCCATCAACGAGGCGCTGAAGACCGCTTCGGAAGGCGCGATGAAGGGCGTCCTGGCCTATACGGACGAGCCGCTGGTGTCGTCGGACTTCAACCATTACCCCGCAAGCTCGACCGTCGACAGCCTCGAAACCTCGGTGCTCGAAGGCAAGCTCGGCCGGGTCGTCAGCTGGTACGACAACGAATGGGGTTTCTCGAACCGCATGATCGATACCGCCGGGGTGATGGCGAAGTTCATCTGATTCGGGCCGGGGGACGCGGGGCATGAACAGCGGGCGGTTGGCCGGTATCGCAAGGCACGATCGTCCGCGTGGCCCCATCGAGACCGTGAACGAAGTCGCCGTGACCACCCGTGAGGGTGTGCACGGCGATTATCGCGGCGCGATGAAGCCCGAAGGTTCGCGCAAGCGGCAGATCTCGCTGATCACGGCAGAGGGCTGGTCCGCGGCGCTGTCCGACCTTGATCTTGAAGCGGGCGCGATCCCGTGGTGGCACCGGCGCGTCAACCTGCTTGCTAAGGGCATTACCCTGCCGCAGCGCGCGGGCGAGCACATCCACATCGGCAAAACGCTGATCATCGAAGTGGCGCAGGAATGCGATCCCTGCAGCCGCATGGAAGAAATTCACCCCGGATTGAAAGCCGCCCTCACGCCGGACTGGCGCGGGGGGATCCTTGGCCGCGTGCTTGTCGAAGGCACGATCCGCGTGGGCGATGCAATAAGGATTGAGGAATGACCGCTTTCAAGACGCTGGACGACCTTGGCGACGTGACGGGCAAGGTCGCGCTGGTGCGCGTTGACCTGAACCTGCCGATGAACGGCGGGCAGGTGACCGACAAGACCCGCATCAATGCCTCCGCGCCGACGATCCTGGAACTGGCCGATGCAGGCGCCAAGGTGCTGCTGCTGGCCCATTTCGGCCGCCCCAAGGGCGCGCGCAGCTCGACGATGAGCCTGTCGATGGTGGTCGACGCGGTGCAGGACGTGCTGGGCCGCGAGATCATGTTCGTCCCCGAAGTCGCGGGCGAGGTGGTGGCGCAATCGATCGGCATCATGCGCGCCGGCGATATCGCCATCCTGGAAAACACGCGCTTCTGGCCGGGCGAGGAAAAGAACGACCCCGAATTCGCGGCGGCAATCGCGGCCAACGGCGATCTGTATGTGAACGATGCGTTCTCCGCCGCGCACCGCGCCCATGCCAGCACCGAGGGGCTGACGAAGCTGCTGCCCTCTTATGCAGGGCGCGCGATGCAGAAGGAGCTGGAGGCGCTCGATAAGGCCCTGGGGTCGCCGGAAAAGCCGGTTGCCGCGGTGGTCGGCGGGGCCAAGGTCTCGTCCAAGCTGGCGGTGCTGGAGCATCTGGTGGGCCAGGTCGATCACCTGATCATCGGCGGCGGCATGGCCAACACCTTCCTGGCCGCGCGCGGGGTCGATGTCGGCAAGTCGCTGTGCGAGCACGAGCTGACCGGCACGGTTGAGAAGATCCTCGACGCCGCCGACGCGTCGGGCTGCACCGTGCATTTGCCCTATGACGTCGTGGTATCGAAGGAATTCGCCGCCAATCCGTCCAGCCTGCGGATCTGCAACGTGCACGAGGTGGCCGGTGACGAGATGATCCTGGACGTCGGACCGCAGGCGGTCGAGGCGCTGGGCGACGTGCTGAAGACCTGCCGCACTCTGGTGTGGAACGGCCCGATGGGCGCGTTCGAGACACAGCCCTTCGACGAGGCGACGGTCAAGCTCGCCAAGACCGCGGCGGCGCTGACCAGCGAGGGATCGCTGGTATCGGTGGCGGGCGGCGGCGACACGGTGGCCGCGCTCAATCACGCCGGCGTGGCGGATCAATTTTCATATATTTCAACGGCTGGCGGTGCTTTCCTCGAATGGATGGAAGGCAAGGAACTGCCCGGCGTTGCCGCACTCACGCGCTAAGCCCCTGACGGGGCGCACTGGATTAGCGTTCGAACAATGAAGTCAGGGAGGAATGCACGATGGATATGAAGAAGCAGATCGCCGAGGGTAAGGGCTTTATCGCGGCGCTCGACCAGTCAGGCGGGTCCACGCCCAAGGCGCTGCGCGGCTATGGCGTGGAGGACCACGAATGGTCGGGCGATGACGAGATGTTCGGCAAGATCCACGAGATGCGCAGCCGCATCATCACCTCGCCCTGCTTTTCGAACGGCAAGGTGATCGGCGCGATCCTGTTCGAGAAGACGATGGACGGCAAGGTCGATGGCAAGACGACCCCGCAGGCGCTGATCGACCGGGGCATCGTGCCCTTCATCAAGATCGACAAGGGGCTTGAGGACGAGGGCTTTGGCGGTTTTGGCGGCGTCCAGCTGATGAAGCCGATGCCGGATCTCGACGCGCTGCTGAAGCGTGCGAAGGGGCTGGGCGTGTTCGGCACCAAGGAGCGTTCGGTCATCAACGAGGCCAATGCCGAGGGCATCGCCGCCATCGTGAAGCAGCAGTTCGAAATCGGCATGCAGGTCCTTCGCCACGGGCTGGTGCCGATGCTCGAGCCCGAATATTCGATCAAGGCGCAAGGCCGGGCCGAAGGCGAGAAGATCCTGAAGGACGAGATCCTGAAGCTGCTGCCGACCGTGCCCGAGGGCGAGCAGATCATGCTCAAGCTGTCGATCCCGGTCGAGGCGAACCTGTACGCCGAGCTGATCGAGCATCCCAAGGTGCTTGCGGTCGTCGCGCTGTCGGGCGGCTACAGCACCGAGGAAGCGTGCGAGAAGCTGGCGAAGAACAAGGGCATGATCGCCAGCTTTAGCCGCGGCCTGCTGCAGGACCTGCGCGCGCAGCAGAGCGACGACGAGTTCGACGGCACGCTGTCCGCCGCGATCGACCAGATCCACGCCGCCAGCGTCGCCTGATCGGTTCTTTGCTTTGGCATCAAAAGGGGCGCTTTCCCGGCCGGGAAGGCGCCCCTTTTATCGTGCCAAGAACATGAAGCGATAGTCGCCAGCCGCGATCTCGCGCTCGGCAACGCGCTCGGGCAGGGCGGACTCCAGCAGCATGGTGCGGCCGCCGACGATCATGTCCTCTCCCGCGACGAGGTCCGCGGTTTCGCTCCATCCGGTGCCCGTCACGCGGGTGCTGACCACGATGCGGCCTGCCCAGATGCACTGCGTGCCCAAGGCGCAGCGGCTGTCCTCCTTCACCGCCAGCGGTGTCAGCATCAGGTCGCCTGCCATTACCGGCTGGCCGATGGCCACGGCGCTGCCTTGCGGCGCGGCGCGGGTGGCATGCGGGCTCGCGGCCGAGCCGCGATCGCTCGCGCAGCCGCCCAATGCCATGGCTGCAAGCAGGATTGCCGGGATCAGTCTGCGCATTTGGCTTCACTCTCCTTGCGGACCGCACTAGACGGGCGCGGATGAACGCAACGCGACTCTATCTCATCTCGCCGCTCGACGTGTCGGGCGACTTTCCGCAGCGGCTGGCACGGGCGATCGACGCCTCGCCGGGGCTGGTGACGGCCTTCCAGTTCCGCGTGAAGGGCATGGACCAGCACGAAGCCGCCGCCCTGGCCGAGCCGCTGCAGGCGATCTGCGCCGAACGCGATGTGGGCTTCATCGTCAACGATTCGATTGCGCTGGCCAAGCGGCTGAGGGCCGACGGCGTGCATCTGGGCCAGAAGGACGGCACGGTGGCCGAAGCGCGCGAGGAACTGGGCCGGGACGCGCAAATCGGCGTGACCTGCCACGACAGCCGCCATTTTGCCATGGAGGCTGGCGAGGCGGGGGCCGATTACGTCGCATTCGGCGCGTTCTTCCCCAGCACCACCAAGGACAGCGAATATCGCGCGGACCTGGAAACGCTGGAATGGTGGTATCGCATCTTCGAGCTCCCCTCCGTCGCCATCGGCGGCATCACGCCCGACAATTGCGCGCCGCTGGTGACCGCGGGGGCCGATTTCCTGGCGGTGTCGGGCGCGGTCTGGAACGGTGACGAGGAAGCCGCCGTTCGCGCCTTTGCCAAGGCGATCGGCGAAGCGCCGGCTCCTTCCGAGGATTGATCGCGCCCCGCTTCGTCGTTCGGACCTATCGCGCACGCCGGGCGTTATGCGATTGAAACGAATGACGAAGGGGAATCTATGCCCAACCGAAAGATCGCCGCCAAATTTGCGGCGCCATTGGCACTTGCGATGATGATCGCGGCCTGCGGCTCCAGCGACGCACCTGCCGAACAACAGACCGCCCAGGCGGCGGAAACCGACGATAACGATGCCGATTCGATGCGCAGCCGCGATGGCGAGGCGCAGGCGGCCGACACGACCCCCGATAGCGAGGAGCGCCCGATCATGCAGGCGCAGGTCATCCTCGACCGGCTGGGCTTTTCCCCCGGCGTGATCGACGGCAAGATAGGCATGAGCACCAACAACGCGCTGGAAGCCTTTCAGAAGGCCAACGATCTCAGCAAAACGGGCGAATACGACGATGCCACGCGCGAGGCGCTGCTGGGCAGCGTTGCCGAGGCTGCGGGGTCCGCGAATGGCGAGCAGCCGCCATCGGAGCGCGAGGGCATGGTGGCGCCGCCGATGCCGCCATCGGGCCGCCCCATCCCTCAGCCGGTGCCCGCGACCCGCGTGGTGACGATCCCCGAGGAATTCGCGATCGGACGGTTCGAAGAGCTTCCCGACGATCCCGCCAAGCAGGCCGAGATGAGTCAGCTGGGTTACGAATCGCTGGAAGAGAAGCTGGCGGAACGCTTCCACACTACGGTCGAGACGCTCAGGATGCTCAATCCTAACGGTGCGCCCGCAGGCAGCGCGCCGGCCTCTGGCCAGCAGGACGGCGGAGCAGAGCAGGGCGCGGGCGACGGTTCGTCATCGGAAACCGAATCCGCCGAAGCCAGCTCGTTTCGCGCAGGCCAGCAGATCCGCGTTCCCAATATCGGTGCGGACTATATCGACGCCTCCGCCGATATCGACAGCGAGTGGCGCAGCACGCTGCGCAATCTGGGTATCGGCAGCGACCAGCCGCAGGCGGCCCGCATCGTGGTCGACGAATCGGAAAGCACGCTGATCGCCTATGACGAGAACGACCGGATCGTCGGCGCCTTCACGGTCACCTCCGGCTCCAGCCGCGATCCGCTGCCGATCGGCGAGTGGGACATCTACGGCATCGCGCGCAATCCGCCGTTCTCCTACGATCCCTCGCTGTTCTGGGACGTGCCCGACGATCAGGAGAGTCAGCAATTGCCGCCGGGGCCTAATGGCCCCGTGGGCGTCGTGTGGATCGACCTGTCGAAGGAGCATTACGGCATTCACGGCACCTCCGCGCCCGAAACTATCGGGCGTGCGCAGAGCCATGGCTGCGTGCGGCTGACCAATTGGGACGCGGCGCGCCTGGCCCAGATGGTGGACCAGTCGACCGAGGTGATCTTCCAGAAATGAGCGAAGCGGGCGACATCATAACCCGCCTCGCGCTGAAGCCGCATCCCGAAGGCGGCTGGTACCGTGATACCTGGCGCGAGGATGCGCCGGGCCAGCCGCGTGGCCATGCCAGTGCGATCCTGTTCCTGCTTGAGCAGGGGCAGCGGTCGCACTGGCACCGGATCGACGCGGCGGAGATGTGGATCTTCAACGCGGGATCGCCGCTGAACCTGTCGACCGCGATCGTCGAGAATGGCGAGGATGTGCGCCGCGAAATTATCCTGGGCAGCGACATTCTGGCCGAGCATCACGCTCAGCACCTCTATCGCGCGGGCGACTGGCAGGCTGCGCAGGCGGGCGAGGGCTGGTCGCTGGTCAGTTGCGTCGTCGCGCCGGGCTTCTCGTTCGACGGTTTCGAACTTGCGAGGCCCGACTGGCTGCCCATGGGGGCCGCGCAGGGCTGATCCGGCGTCAATCTGGGGATGCAGCGCCCCATATCGGCCCGCCGGCATTGCAAAGACGGCGTGGCCGCCTAGATCGGGCGCTCGTATCTGTTGACGGGAACCGACCATGACTACCCATACCACTCGCATGCTCATCATCGGCTCTGGCCCGGCTGGCCTGTCCGCCGCGATCTATGGCGCGCGCGCGGGTATGGAACCGATCGTGGTGCAGGGGCTGCAGCCCGGCGGCCAGCTGACCATCACCACCGATGTCGAGAACTATCCCGGTTTCCGCGACGTGATCCAGGGGCCGTGGCTGATGCAGGAAATGCAGGCGCAGGCCGAGCATGTCGGCACGCGCATGATGTGGGACACGATCACCAGCGTCGACATCGCGGGCGGATCGCCGTTCACGGCGGTGGGCGACAGCGGCGACGAATATGTCGGCGACGTGCTGGTCATCGCCACGGGCGCGCAGGCCAAGTGGCTTGGCGTAGAGGGTGAGCAGAAATATTCGGGCAAGGGCGTATCGGCCTGCGCGACCTGTGACGGGTTCTTCTATCGCGGCAAGAAGGTCGTGGTCATCGGCGGCGGCAACACCGCTGTCGAGGAAGCGCTCTACCTCACCAACCATTCCGACGATGTCACGCTTATCCACCGCCGCGACGAGCTGCGGTCCGAGAAGATCCTGCAGGACCGGCTGTTCGGCAATCCCAAGATCAGCGTGCTGTGGAACAAGACGGTCGAGGAATTCCTGGGCGACGAGGGCGGGCTGAACGCGCTGCGCCTGAAGGATAGCGTCACGGGCGAGGAAAGCCGCTTCGATACGCAGGGCGCGTTCGTGGCCATCGGGCACGCGCCAGCGACCGAGTTGTTCAAGGGGCAGCTGGACATGGACGACAGCGGCTATCTGCTGGTCGAGGCGGGGACGCCCAAGACGGCGGTGCCCGGCGTGTTCGCTTGCGGCGACGTGATGGACCACACCTATCGCCAGGCGGTGACCGCGGCGGGCACGGGCTGCATGGCCGCGCTGGATGCCGAGCGCTTCCTGGGAAAGCTGGAATTCGCGAAGAAGGAAGCGGCGGAGGCTTGATCGGCCGGTTTCAGCCGGGGCGCCGGTCCATCACGAAGCGCAGCAGCGCGCCATAGGTTTCCAGCATTTCGCCGTCGACATCCTCGTCATCGATGATGAAGCCGAAGCGGTCCTCGATCTCGGTCAGCAGGCCCATCACGGCCTGCGAATCGAGTTCGGGGATGGCACCGAAAAGCTCGGTATCGTCCTCGAAGCCGGAAACACGCTCTTCCTCGAGCGCGAGCGTATCGACCAGTATGGCGCGCAACTTGCGGTCGGCGGATTCGGTCGCGGGCGGAATGGCGTTGTTCATGACGGAGCGGGGACTTAGCTTTTGACAAATGTCGACGCAAGCGTGGCGAATGCTATCCTGCAGGGAATGACCCGTCCTGCCTGTCCAGAACCGCTCGATCACTTGTCCCGGCGCGGTACCGCCGATGCACCGGCGCTGGTGCTGAAGGACCGGGCGCTGGACTATGCGGCGCTGGAGCTGTGGACCGGCAGGCTGGCGGCATGGCTGGCCGACCGCGCCCGGTCCGAGGGCTGGGAAAGCGGCGCACGCGTGGCCAGTTGGGCGGGGAAGGGCCTGCTGACCTGCGTGATGCCTCTGGCCGCCGCGCGGGCGGGTTTCGTGCATGTTCCGGTCAATCCGGTGCTGAAGCGCGCGCAGGTGCGTCATATATTGTCCGACTGCGGCGCAAGGCTGCTGATCGGCAATAGCGGGCGGCTGGATGCACTGCACGGCGGCGATTTGCCTATGGACTGCGCGGCGCTCGACGAAAAGATCGTCACCGAACAGGCGGAGCGGTGCCGCCCGCTGGGTCCTTCGGCTGCCGATCCCGATGCGCTGGCGGCAATCCTCTATACCAGCGGATCGACCGGCAAGCCCAAGGGCGTGATGCTGAGCCATGCGAATATGTGGCTGGGGGCCGAAAGCGTGGCGGAATATCTGGCCATCGCGCCGGACGACCGGGTGCTGGCGGTGCTGCCGCTGGCGTTCGATTATGGGCAGAGCCAGCTGCTGTCGACCTGGTTTGCGGGGGCTTCGGCCTATCCCATCGACTATCTGCTGCCGCGCGAAGTGGTAAAGGCGGTCGGGGCGCGGCAGATCACCACGCTGGCGGCGGTGCCCCCGCTGTGGGTGCAATTGCTTGAGCAGGACTGGCCGGAGGCGGCGGTCGCCCCGTTGAGGCGACTGACCAATACGGGCGGCGCGCTGGGCGAGACGCTGGTACGCCGCCTGCGCGACCGCTTTCCGGATGCCCGGCTGTTTGCCATGTACGGCCTGACCGAGGCGTTCCGTTCGGCCTGTCTCGACCCGGACCTGATCGACAGCCGCCCGGCATCCTTCGGCAAGGCGGTCCCCCATGTGGAAATCATGGTCGTGAACGACCAGGGCCAGCCCGCCGCGCCGGGCGAGGAGGGGGAGCTTGTGCACGCCGGACCCTTCGTGGCGCAGGGATACTGGCAGGACCCGCAACGCACGCGCGAAAGGTTCAGGCCAGCGCCCCGATGGTCGGAATATGGCGGCACCGCGGTCTGGTCGGGCGACTGGGTAAGGCGCGACGCCGAGGGGCTGCTCTATTTCGTCGGGCGGCGCGATGCGATGATCAAGGTGCTGGGCCAGCGCATCAGCCCGCAGGAGATCGAGGATGCCGCATTGGCGACCGGCCTGGTCGCGGAATGTGCCGCGCTGGGCCTGCCGGACGAAGCGCTGGGGCAGGCGGTGCATCTGGTCGCCCGCGCCGCGCCCGGAACCGATGGCGAGCCAACCGATGAGCTGCTGACGGCGCTGCGGCGCGATCTTCCGGCCTATATGTTGCCGCAAGAGGTGCATTGGCGCGCCGAATTGCCGCGCGGGGCGACGGGCAAGCTCGACCGTGCGGGCCTGCAGCGCGAGCTGGAGGAGGCGCAATGAAGCCGATGGGTCCGATCCCCGACGGGTTTGCCGCCATCGACGGCGAGCTGGCGATCGGCGGGCGCAAGGCGAGCGATCTGGCGGCGCAAGGCACGCCGGTCTTCGTCTATGATCGCGCGATGCTGGATGCGCGCGTGGCGGATCTGCGCGCCGCCATGCCGCCCTGGCTGGCGATCCATTATGCGATGAAGGCGAACCCTTTCGCGCCTCTGCTGGCCCACATGGCCGGGCTGGTCGACGGTTTCGACGTCGCCTCTGCCGGAGAGATGCAGCTCGCGCTGGAGGCTGGGATGACCGCCGATGCGATCAGCTTCGCCGGGCCGGGCAAGAGCGAGGGCGAGCTTGAGGCTGCGGTGCGGGCGCGGGTGACGCTCAACACCGAATCGGCGGGTGAAATTCGCCGCGCGCTGGCAATTGGCGACCGGCTGGGCATCGCGCCGCGGCTTGCCATTCGCGTGAACCCCAGTTTCGACATCAAGGGTTCGGGCATGAAGATGGGCGGCGGGGCCAAGCCCTTCGGCATCGATGCCGAACTGGTCCCGCCGCTGGCGCGCGAGATCGCGGCGAGCGGGGCGGAGTGGCGCGGTTTTCATATCTACGCGGGAAGCCAGGCGCTGGATGCGCAGGCCGTGATCGCGACCTTGGCCGCAACGCTGGCGCTGACCGGCGAGCTGGCCGATCAGGCCGGGGTGAACGTGCCGCACTGCAACCTGGGCGGCGGCTTCGGCATTCCCTATTTCCCCGGTGACACCCCGCTCGATATCGCGCGCGTGGGCGAGGCTCTGGACGCCGCGTTCCGCGTGCTGCCCGATCGGCTGGCGGAGACGCATTTCGCCATCGAGCTTGGCCGTTTCCTGGTCGGCGAGGCGGGCGTCTACCTGACGCGCGTGATCGATGTGAAAGAGAGCCACGGCGAGATCTTTGCCGTCACCGATGGCGGGCTGCACCACCAGCTGGCCGCATCGGGCAATTTCGGCACCGTGGTCAGGCGTAACTATCCGGTGGCGGTCGCGAACCGGTTCGGCGAAGCGGCCGCGCAGCGCGAGCAGACCATCGTGGGCCGCCTGTGCACGCCGCTCGACCTGCTTGCGAACAAGGTCGCCCTGCCGCAGGTCCGGCCGGGCGACCTTGTCGCGATCTTCTGCGCGGGGGCCTATGGCGCCAGTGCCAGCCCTGCGGCCTTTCTGGGCCACGGCCCCGCGCGCGAGATCCTTGCCTAGCGGGTGTCGACCAGCAGCAGTTCGACGTCGTCCTTTGCGGTGATGGCCAGAAGCTCCTCGCCCGTCACCGCGATGCCGTCACGTTCCTGCGCGTCATGGCCGTTGGCCGTCACCGCGCCGCCCACCGGCACCGTGTAGTAATGGCGCGACGGGTCGAGCGGCAGTTCCAGCGTGTCGCCCGCCCGAAGAGTTGCCGCCAGCACACGCGCATCGGCGCGCAGCGGCAATGCGTCGTCCTTCTCCGGCTCTCCGCTGGCGACGGTGATCCACGACCCGGCGCGATTCCCGCGCGGGAATTCGCGCTGGCCCCAGCCGGGCGCCTCGCCGGTCTTTTCGGGCATGATCCAGATCTGGAACAGTGTGGTGTCCTCGTCCTCCAGATTGAATTCGGCATGGGTGATGCCGGTGCCCGCGCTCATCACCTGAACGTCGCCTGCGCCAGTGCGACCCTCATTGCCAAGACTGTCGCGGTGGCTGATCGCACCGGTCCGCACGAAGGTCACGATTTCCATGTCGCGGTGCGGATGGGGCGGGAAGCCGCTGCGGGCCTGGATCCAGTCGTCGTTCCACACGCGCAGCCGGCCCCAGCCCGTCCGGTCCGGGTCGTGATAATTGGAAAAACTGAAATGATAGCTGGTATCGAGCCAACCGTGATTGGCCTTGCCGAGCTTGTCGAAGGGGCGGATTTCGATCATCGTCATTCTCAACTCGGCGGGGTTCCCCCGATGGGTCGGGGCCGCCGGCATGCATGCGAGATGGACGGTTTCGCGGGTCGTTCAAGAAGGCACATTGCTGTGCCCGTGGGCGCTATTGCTCGCCGTGCCCGCGCGCCAGATAATCGGCCGACTGCATCTCCATCAACCGGCTGACGGTGCGAGAGAATTCGAACGCACCGTCGCCCGACGGATAGAGCTGCGCAGGCGGCGCGTCGGCCGTGGCGATCAGCTTGACCCCGTTTTCATAAAGCGCATCGACCAGGGTCACGAAGCGCGCTGCCTCGTTCCGCATGTCCGGTCCCATGACGGGGATGCCGACCACGATGACGGTGTGGTAGTGCCGCGCGATCGCCAGGAAATCGCTCGACCCGCGGGGCTGGGCGCACAGGCGCTTGAACGAGAAGACGGCCACGCCCTTCAGGCTCTTGGGCACCCAGATCGAGCGCTGTTCGCCCACTTTCAGGTCGAAGCCGGTCACGTGTTCGGCATCTTCGGGCGGGTAATCGGTCAGGCGGAAGAACGCCTCGCGCGCCTTGGCGGTGGCTTCGGGGCCGGTCGGCGAATACCACACGTCCATGCCGCCCAGCCGCTCCAGCCGGTAATCGGTCGGGCCGTTCAGCGTCAGCGTGTCGAGTTCCTGCTGGATCAGGTCGATGAAGGGCATGAACAGCCCGCGATTGATCCCGTCCTTGTAAAGGTCGCGCGGGGGGCGGTTGGAAGTGGTGACCACCGTCACGCCCTCGTCGCGGATCAGCGCGGTGAACAGCCTGCTCATGATCATGGCATCGGCCGTGTTCCTGACCACCATTTCGTCGAAGCACAGGCAGCGGATGCCCTGCGCCAGCTGGTGCGCGACGGGGGCGACGGGATCGCCGGCTTCCTTCTTGCGCTCTTCGCGCAGGTGCTGGTCGACCTCCAGCATGAATTCGTGGAAATGCACACGCCGCTTGGCGTCGATCGCCAGCGTGTCGTGAAACAGGTCCATCATCATGGACTTGCCGCGGCCGACGTCGCCCCACATGTAGATGCCGCGCGGTCGGGGCGGTTTCTCGCCCTTCAGCCGGGCGAAGAAGCCTTGTCTGGCGGGGGCGGCCTCCAGCTCGTCCTGCAGCCGGGCAAGTCGCTCGATGGCGGCGCGCTGCTCCGCATCCGGACGCAGTTCACCGTTCTCGATCAACCATTCGTAGCGTTCGACGAGCTTCGTCAAGAAATCAGCCGTTCTTCCGCATGAGCGCGACAGCCATGACGCCGCCCGGCGCCGGTGCGCGGGGCGGTGCAGGCACCACCCGGATCAGACCAGCCGTTCGGCTTCCATCTTCTTGATCTCGGCAATGGCCTTGGCGGGGTTCAGACCCTTGGGGCAGACATTGGCGCAGTTCATGATGGTGTGGCAGCGATAGAGGCGGAAGGGATCCTCCAGCTCGTCCAGGCGCTCGCCCGTCATCTCGTCGCGGCTGTCGGCCAGCCAGCGATAGGCCTGCAGCAGGATCGCCGGCCCAAGGAACTTGTCGGAATTCCACCAATAGCTGGGGCACGCGGTCGAGCAGCAGGCGCACAGGATGCACTCGTACAGTCCGTCCAGCTTGTTGCGCTCTTCCGGCGACTGCAGGCGTTCCTTGCCCGACGGGGTCGGGGTCACGGTCTGCAGCCAGGGGCGGATCGAGGCATATTGCGCATAGAAATGGGTGAAGTCGGGGACCAAATCCTTGATCACGTCCATGTGCGGCAGCGGGGTGATGCGGATTTCGCCCGAACCGCAATCCTCGATCGCGGTGGTGCAGGCGAGGCCGTTCTTGCCGTTGATGTTCATCGAGCATGACCCGCAAATGCCTTCGCGGCAGGACCGACGGAAGGTCAGCGTAGGATCCATCTCGTTCTTCATCTTGATGATCGCGTCCAGCACCATCGGGCCGCAATCGTCCAGATCGATCTCGAAAATGTCATAGCGCGGGTTTTCGCCGCTATCGGGATCATAACGATAGACCTTGAATTTCTTGACCTTCCCCCCGGTGGCCGAACCGTAATTATGGCTCTTGCCGGTGATCTTGCTGTTCTTGGGAAGGGTAAAGGTCGCCATGATCGTCGCTTTTCCGTTCTGCGGGGCCGCCAGTCTGCCCGCCTGCACGCGCGCGGCCCGGTTCTGCGCTGCGGGTTAGCCAAGCTTGCCGCGCTGCACAAGCGGTGGATTGCACTTCTTTTAATGGCGAGTGCGGGGCCGGGGTTCAAGTTTCCCGGCGATCATTGCCCATAGGGGCACCCTGTTTCTCAAGCCGGTCGGCGCGCACCAGGCTGCGCAGCACCAGCCACGCCATGGTGCCCATCGCGATGTAATGCGCCGCCCCGCCCAGTGCGACGCCCCATGCCACCCCCTCGGCCCCGCCGATAGGATGGAAGATCATGATGCCGATGGCGGTCGCGATGACGGCGAACGCGCGCGAGGCGAGCGAGAGCTTGGCGCGTCCCGTGCTGTCGAGCATCGGTTCGAACGCCACGCTGGCCAGTTCGAAGCTGGCGCCGACTACCAGCGCGATCAGGATCGGTTCGCCTGCGGCGAATTGCTCGCCGCCCAGCAGTTCCAGCAGGAAGCGGCCGGCGAGCAGCACGATCAGCACCACCACCGCGCTGCCCGCCCCAGCCAGAATGCTCGTCTGGCGGATCAGCTTGCGGAAATCGTCGAGGGCCGAGGCGACGCGCGCGCGCGCAATCTCGGCATAGGCGGCGCGGGCCAGCAAAGTGGAAAGCTTGGCAAGGCCCTGCGCCAGCTGCTGCGCCAGCCGGTACAGGCCCGCCGCGCGCGTGCCGACCAGATAGCCCACCGCCAGCAGCGGCCCGTTGCGATAGGCAGCTTCCAGCGTGGCCGAGCAGAAGGTGATGAGGAAGAAGCGGATCACGCCCGGGTTGTCGTTCAGCGCTCCGCCGAAATCCCCGACATGGGAAAGCCGGATCGATTGCGGGCACAGCCGCCGGGCCATGATCCAGTAGATCACCGCCTCGAGAATATCGATCGCGGCCCATGCGATCAGGAAGCGGGTCAGGCTTGGCCCGGTCAGCCAGATCGCCAGTGCGGCAAGCAGCCGGCCCAGCGGCACCACCGCCTCTACGTAAACGGCCACGTCGAACCGGTCGAGCGCGCGGACGATCCCGGTGGGCGCGGACACCAGCGCCCATAGCGAGGCGACATTGAACCAGAACGCCAGGTCGATCAGTTCGGGGTTCAGGCCCAGTTCCTCGGCGAACTGATAGAACGCCAGATAGGCAATGGCGCAGCCGACCAGCGCGCCGCACACGTCGAGCACGCCCGCCAGCATGGCCAGCCGCCCGAACGCGTCCCAGTTCCTGTGATGGACATGCTCTGCGCCAAAGCGGACGACGACGCGCCAGGTCTGGAAACCCGCAACCGCGATCAGCGCCTGCGACGTACCGAAGATCAGCGAGAAGTGCCCGAAATCCTTGAGGCCGAGCGTCCGCGTCAGGATCGCCAGATAGACCAGCGAGCAGATCGCCCCGAATCCCTTGCCGCCCATCAGCCAGCCCAGATTGGCCAGCATGCGTCCCAGCAGTGAACGATCCTCGTGGGAAGCCGGGCGTTTTCGCTTCATGGCCCGGTGCTTGGCCGAACTGGCGGCGCGAGGCAAGACAGGCGGGCGAGAACTCACAGCCATGGACGCGGCGGCGGGCGGGTTTCGCCGCGATTGCGGTTCGCGCATGTTGGCATTAAAGGCCTCCGCCATGATCGAACACGCCATCCTGCTCAGCGCCGGCCAGGGCTCGCGCCTGCTGCCGCTGACCGCCGAACGCCCGAAGTGCCTTATCGATTTCTCGGGCCGGACCCTGATCGAATGGCAGATCGAGATGCTGGCCCGCGGCGGGGTGAAGCGGATCGACATCGTCACCGGCTTCAAGACGGACGAGGTCGAGCATGCCATCTCGCAGATCAACGACCTGCGGGTGGACATCAAGTGCCACTTCAACCCCTTCTTCAAGGTGGCCGACAATCTGGGCTCGTGCTGGATCGTGCGCCATCTGATGAAGGACGACTTCCTGATCCTGAACGGCGATACGCTGGTCTCGGAAGAGATCGTGCGCAAGGTGCAGCAGGGCGCCGACGGTCCCGACGGGCCGTGGCCGATCGCGGTGACGGTGGACGAGAAGCCCGCCTATGACAGCGACGACATGAAGGTGCTGCGCGAGCCTGACGGCCGCCTGCTGCACATCGGCAAGACGCTGGCGGCCGAGGAGACGAACTGCGAATCGATCGGCTTCCTCGCCTTTCGCGGCGAGGGCGTCGAACTGTTCCGCGAAGCCGTGCGCAGCAAGATGCGCGAACGCGACGGGGTGGAGCACTGGTATCTGAAGGTGATCGACACCATTGCCGGAACCGGGCAGGTCGGCACATGCTCGATCGCCGGGTCGGAATGGGCCGAGGTCGACTTCCTGACCGATATCGAAAGCGCGACCGAACTGACCGACCGCTGGGCCTGAAGGCCTGCGTTCCTCAGCCGAAATGCGGTTTCAGCGCGGCCACCAGCGCCGCTATCTGCGCATCGTCCAGCGCGACCGCGCTGCCCAGGTCCGGCAGCTTTGGCCAGCCTGCGTCGGGGAATGAAGTGCCCTCGAACTCGCGGCTGCCTTCATAGCGCGGGATCACATGCGCGTGGACATGCGGGTCGACCATCATCAGCATCAGATAGTTGATTTTTGCGTAATCGACGAAGCTGCGCAGCGCCGTCTCGATCGCGGTGCTGGCCAGCTTCATCTCGGCATGCGCTTCGGCTGACAGGTTGGACAGCGCGGTCGCATCGGACTTTGCGGCCAGCACCAGGCTGCCCAGCGCCGGCTGGGCAGGGCGCAGCAGGACGGCCCAGTGCTCGAATTCAGCCACCAGCGTCGCGGGATAGCCGAACTTGCGCGTCGTCTCGTTCATGGGGCGTGTCCTTCTCTCAACCTTCGGAAAGCCAGCTGGTCAGCCTGCCGTCGCGTCCGCGCACGATCTCGGCCTGAAGCAACCGGACGGCATGCACCGCGCACGAGATCACGGTCCACCATGCAACCCCCACGATGCCGAAATCGGGGCGGCCGGACAGCATGGAGACGAACAGGATCACCATGTTCGGATTGCGCCGCGCCGTGATCAGCCGGAACCAGGAATCAAAGCGGCGCCAGACGTGGATATGCATCTCGTGATTGCGGCGCATGAATATACCCTCGATCACGCGCTGCAGCACATAGCCGCCGATGATCGCGATCATCACCGATTCGAAGATTTCCGGCGTCAGGCCGAGACCCCAGTGCACCAGCCCGGTTGCCCAGAACCACCACCAGAAGGGCGGGTGGATCAGGTCGATGCCGTGGTCGAAGACGTTGCCCCACCAGCTTGAGGTGATGGTGCAGCGCGCCAGCTTGCCGTCGACCGTGTCGAGCACCATGAAGCCGAGCCCCACCGCCATGCCGGCCCAGTACTCGCCCTGCGCGAACAGATAGGTCGCCAGGATGCACAGCACCGCACCGACCGCGGTGACCATGTTGGGCGTGACGCCGAAACGCGCGCAGATCCGCGTGATCATCAGCGCCCATTCGGGCCAGAGATATTTCGTCAGGATGTCGGTCACGCCCTTGTACGCACCGAAATAGCTGGCCCTTTCGATGCGGCGCACCGTGTCGGGGAACAGCGCCATCAGGAACGGCGTCTCGCGCTTGCGCAGCTGCTTGTTCTCGATCGTCGGTCCGTTCTCATAGGCAAGCACGGTCATGTCGCCCGCCGCCAGCGGCTTGTCGCCGCGGATCGAAGTGCGGACCGCCTCAGCCTCCGCTTCGCTGCGCACATGGGCGAGGGCGGGGATGCGGCCCATCGTCAGCACCAGCCCAGGATTGGCCGCCACATGGCGCAGCCATGCCGGGTCCCAGGCAAAGGCGTCATGAACGATCACGCGGGTCTCGCCGTTGCCGCCGCCATTGCCATCGGTCGCCAGGCCGCTCGCCGCGGCGATGCGCCGCGTGCGTTCGCGGTTCGAAAGGCCCCAGATCGGGGTCGGGTTCTCTCCCACGCTTTCGATGGCGATGGGTGGCGCGTTCCTTGTCATCACCGATCCCCTAATTGCAGCCACGCCGCTTCGCAACGACGATTGCCGCCGCTTGCCCGCCCGCGCTAAGGCCGGTTGCATGAACGATACCGCCTCATTCCTGCCGGGAAGCGCACTGATCCTTGCCGGTTCGCGATCCGAAACCGATCCCCTGGCAAAGTCCGAGGGGGTGGACCACAAGTCGCTGATCCGCATCGACGGGCAGACGATGCTCGAACGCGTGCACCTTGCCCTCGTCAGGGCCGGGTTCCGGCGGATCTATGTGTCGGCATCGGAAGATCAGGTCGTGCGCCTTGCCGAAGCCCTGGGCGCAATCGTGGTGCCTCCCGCATCCGGCCCCAGCGGCAGCGTCGCGGTTGTATTCGAACAGTCGGGCGCGCCGCTGCTGGTCACGACTTCCGATCACGCTTTGCTTCGGCCCGAATGGGTGCGGGATTTCATGCAGGATGCGCCGGCAGGCTGCGACGTCGCCATGCTGCTGGCAGAGCGCGCGAAGGTGGAGCAGGCCGTCCCCGGCACGCGGCGCACCTGGCTGCGCTTTGCCGATGGCGACTGGTCGGGCTGCAACATGTTCCTGCTGAACGGTGCGGGCGCAGCGCGCGCCCTGCAGGTCTGGAGCGCGGTGGAAGCCGACCGCAAGCGGCCATGGCGCATCGTGGGGCGGCTGGGCCTGGGGACGCTGTTCAGCTACGCTATCGGGCGGCTGAGCCTGGCCGAAGGCGTGCGCGCCTTGGGCAGGCGCAACGGGCTTGCCGCCGAAGTCGTCGCCGCGCGCGACGGCGAGGCGGCGGTCGATGTCGACAAGCCGGACGATCTCGTCCTGGCGCGCAGGCTGCTGGCGCAGCGCGAAGGAGCGGAATGATGGGAAAGCGCTGTGCGATCTTTGGCGCGTCGGGCGGTATCGGCAGCGCGCTGGTACGCAGTCTGGCGGGCCGGGGCGATGTGGACAGGGTCTATGCCGCGGCCCGCAAGCCGGGCGCCGAGGGCGACGACAGGATCCGGCCCGTGCCGATGGATCTTGGGGACGAGGCCAGCATCGCCGATGCCGCGGCCGACATGGCCGCGGATGGCCCGCTCGACCTGGTGATCGTGGCGAGCGGATTGTTGCAGAGGGAGCCCGATGTTGCGCCGGAAAAGAGTTGGCGGGCGATCGACGCCGCCGCCATGGCGGAGGTGTTTCGCGTCAACACCATCGGTCCGGCGCTGGTCGGCAAGCATGTGCTGGAACATCTGAACACTGGCGGCAGGCCCGTATTCGCCGCGATTTCCGCGCGGGTTGGATCGGTCGAGGACAACCGGCTGGGCGGCTGGCACTCCTATCGAGCGTCAAAGGCGGCCTTGAACCAGATCATGCGCAATTTCGCGATCGAGCTGGGGCGGCGGAACAAGGCG
This sequence comes from Croceicoccus marinus, assembly GCF_001661675.2. Taxonomy (NCBI): domain Bacteria; kingdom Pseudomonadati; phylum Pseudomonadota; class Alphaproteobacteria; order Sphingomonadales; family Erythrobacteraceae; genus Croceicoccus; species Croceicoccus marinus. Next base: position 1,078,063 of record NZ_CP019602.1, read on the forward strand.
GCCATCGCCGTGTCGCTTCATCCCGGCACGGTCGACACCTCTCTGTCCGAGCCTTTCCAGTCTGGCGTGCCCGAGGGGAAGCTCTTCACCCCGGATTATTCCGCGCAGTGCCTGCTGTCGGTGATCGATGGGCTTGAGGCGAAGGACAATGGCGGTTTCTTCGCGTGGGACGGCAAGCCCATCCCGTTCTGATCGCCCCAGGCGAACCATGCGAAAAAGGCCGCTCCGGTTGGAGCGGCCTTTCCCTGATCAGTTCCCGAAGGTCCGCTGCCACCATCCGCGGCGCGGCGGGCCATCCGAACTGCCGTCGGACGAATTTTCGTCCGGGCCTGCTGCCGCCTCGTTCGAGGCTTCGCCTGCTTCGACGGCATCGTTCGCGGCGACCGGTTCGTTCGCGGTGACTGGTTCGTTCGCGATGACTGGTTCGTTCGCGGTGACGGGCGCTTCGGGGGCGCTGTCCTCGCTCGCGGCTTCCAGCTCGGGCGTCTCGGCTGCCGGAGCGGCCTCGGCCTCTGCCGGCGTTTCTTCCACGTCTACCTTCTTCTTGCGGCGAGCGCGCGGCTTCTTCGGCTTCTCCTCCGCGGGGGCGTCGGGCTGAGCCGATGCTTCCCGGTCGGCTTCCGCTTCCGCAGCCGGCTGCGTAGCCTCTGCCTCATCCACATCCGCCTTCTTGCGGCGGGTGCGGCGACGCTTGGGCTTTTCCTCGGCTACAGGCTCTTCGCCAGGCGCTTCGGCTTCGGCAGGCGATGCCTCGGCTTCAGCGGGTGCTGCCTGCTCATCGCCGGGCTCTGCCTGCTCGGAAGGCTGCTCTGCGGGCTGATCGTCCGAACGATCGTCCTGGTCGGCAGTCTCGTCGCGGCTGGACTTGCGGCGGCGGCGGCGACGCTTCCTGGGCGCGTTGTCATCCTCGCCGTTGCTTTCGTCCGAACCTTTGTCCTGCTCGTCCGAATCGTCGCTGTCGTCGTCGTCCTCGTCGTCCGAACCCTGCTCGCCGTTCTGTTCGCCCTCGTCACGGCCGCGACCGCGTTTGCGGCGGCCACCGCGGCGGCGGCGGCGCTTGCGGCGCGGCTGGCCATCATCGTCGTCGTCCGAACCTCTGTCGGTCTCGTCCTTCCGGTTCTCGTCCTGATCGTCGTCGTCCCGGTCGTTGTCGTCCCGGTCGTTGTCGTCCTCGTCCTCGGGAAGATAGTCGTCCTCCTCGTCGACGATGACCTCGAACTTGGGGGTGCCGGTCGGGCGCGGGCCGGACGAGCCGACGCGCATCTTCGCGCCTTCGTCCTCACCCTCGGGCAGTACCTCGACGCTGACGCAGTAGCGGTCCTCGATCTCCTGCAGATCGCCGCGCTTGGCGTTGAGCAGGTAGATCGCCGCCTCGGTGCTGGCGTGCAGCGTGATGATCGAACCCTTGCCCTTGGCAGCCTCGTCCTCGATCAGGCGCAGCGCCGACAGGCCCGCGCTGGATGCGGTGCGGACCAGGCCCGACCCGTCGCAGTGCGGACAGGTGCGCGTGGTCGCTTCCAGAACGCCGGTGCGCAGGCGCTGTCGGCTCATCTCCATCAGGCCAAAGCCCGAGATGCGGCCGACCTGGATTCGCGCGCGGTCGTTCTTCAGCGCGTCCTTCATGCACTTCTCGACCTTACGGATCGAGCTGTTGTGCTCCATGTCGATGAAGTCGATCACGACCAGGCCCGCCATGTCGCGCAGGCGCAGCTGGCGCGCGATTTCCTTCGCCGCTTCCATGTTGGTGTGCAGGGCGGTCTGTTCGATCCCGTGCTCCTTGGTGGAGCGGCCCGAGTTGATGTCGATCGACACCAGCGCCTCGGTCGGGTTGATGACCAGATAGCCGCCCGATTTCAGCTGCACGACCGGGTCGTACATCGCCGAAAGCTGGTCTTCCGCGCCATAGCGCTGGAACAGCGGCACGGGGTCGGCGTACTGCTTCACCCGGCGCGCATGGCTGGGCATCAGCAGCTTCATGAATTCCTTGGCGGACTTGTAGCCTTCCGGCCCCTCGACCACCACTTCCTCGATCTCGCGGTTATAGATGTCGCGGATCGCGCGCTTGATCAGGTCGCTGTCCGAATGGATCAGCGCCGGTGCGCTCGACTTCATCGTGTTCTCGCGGATCTCGTCCCACAGGCGGGCGAGATAGTCGAAATCGCGCTTGATCTCGGTCTTGGTGCGCTGAAGTCCCGCGGTCCGCACGATGCAGCCCATCGACTTGGGCAGGCTCATCTCGGCGACGATCTGCTTCAGGCGCTTGCGGTCGGCGGCGCTGCTGATCTTGCGCGAGATGCCGCCGCCATGGCTGGAATTGGGCATCAGCACGCAATAGCGGCCCGCCAGCGACAGATAGGTGGTCAGCGCCGCACCCTTGTTGCCGCGCTCTTCCTTGACGACCTGCACCAGCAGCACCTGGCGGCGCTGAATGACGTCCTGGATCTTGTACTTGCGGCGCAGCGCAAGCCGCTTGGCGCGGGCTTCGTCGGCTGCCTTGGAACGGGTGCCGGCGCCGCCGCGATTGCCCTGGCGGCGACCACGACCGCGCCCACGGCCGCCGGAGCGGTTACCGTTGTCGCCGTTGTCGTCGTCGTCCGAATGGCCATCGGACGAATCGTGGCCCGAAACGGAGCCATCCTCGATCGTTGCTACCTCGTCCGATTCGTCGTCGCCGACATCCTCGACACCGTCTTCGCCGGCCATTTCATCGGCGAGCGAATCGCTGCCGTCGTCGTCGCGGTTCCTGGCGTTCCGGCCACGGCGGTTCCGGCGGCGGCCGTCGCGGCCCCCGTCGTTGCCGTTGGCGTCGTCCGCGTCGTCGCGGCCGCCGTCGTCGCGATCATCGTCGTCTTGATCGTCATCGCCGTGGTCGCCATGCTCGTCGTCGTCCTCGGCGCGCAGGCGTGCCTCTTCCTCGGCATGCTCCTGCTCGGCCGCGAGCAGCGCATCGCGATCTTCCTTGGGGATCTGGTAATAGTCGGGATGAATCTCGTTAAAGGCGAGGAAGCCATGCCGGTTGCCGCCGAAATCGACGAAGGCAGCCTGCAGCGAGGGTTCGACCCTCGTCACCTTCGCCAGATAGATATTGCCCTTTATCTGCTTGTGTTCTGCCGATTCGAAATCGAATTCTTCAATCCGGTTGCCCTTGAGCACCGCCACCCGCGTTTCTTCCGGGTGGCGCGCATCGATTAGCATGCGCGTTGTCATTTATGGATCTCCAGACGCGCGAAGCCGCCACTGACCGCATGTGCGGGGCGGCGGGATTGGCGCGACATTTCAGTAAGGCGCGCACGGAGCGAGCGGGCATCGGCCCGTTCTCCGGCGCGAAACGTGAATAGCCGGGACCGCGCACATCAAGGCGCGTTACCGGCGGCGAAAAGCGTGTGGTGAAATGGTCCGGCAAACGCGCGCCGAAGACGACGATGCCAGCGGCCCTGCAAGGCAGGGTGGTCGCCGCAATCATCGTCTTCATGGCCATATCCACCAATTCCAATCCGGTCCCGGATGTGTGTCCGGGCGGCGCGCCACGCGGGATACGACCCTGCAAGCCGATGGATCGGCGATCTGGTCTATCCGGCGGAATCGCGCCTGAAGTCGGAAGAAGAGGATGGAAATCGTTCGCCCGTGGGCCCTTCTCGAGAGCCGTCGGCCGGGGGCCGACTTGCAGTACGCCAGATAATCCATCCACCCGACGATCGTCACGCTAGCACCGGCGGGACCGTTCGGCAATATAAAGCCACGATGCGGTTAGATCGTTTGCAGGAATTGCCGGTTTTTCATGCCGGGTTTTTCATGCCGGGGCCCAAGCGCCCATCTTGTGCGCGGCGGTTCGGGCGGGCAAGTCCGCCGGTAATGGACGAGCCGGTACTGCAACTGGAGAAGGGGGACGAGGCGGGCTCGCGGCTTCGCCGTGCGCTGCCCATGCCGGGATGGCAGGCGCCCCTATCGCTAATGCTGGGCATCGCCGCCGGATTGCTGCTGCTCGCGGCGTTTCCTGCCGGAGGGCGGGGGGAGGCGCTGGTCACCATGGCCATGCCCGAATCGCGTTCGATGGCCATGCCGCGCATCAGTGCGGGCAGGGCGGGGAACGCGGCTCCGCTGGTGGTGATCGATGCGGGGCATGGCGGCTTCGATCCCGGCGCGACCGGCCCCAGCGGACTGGCCGAGAAGGATGTCGTCCTTCCTATCGCGCTGGCATTGCGCGAACGCCTGCTGGAACTCGGCGCGGTGCGGGTGGCGCTGACGCGGGAAGGGGACCGCTTCCTGCCGCTGGAGGAGCGGGTCGCGCTGGCCGAATCGCTGGAGCCGGACCTGTTCGTGTCGATCCACGCTGACAGCGCGCCGGTCGAGGAAGCGCGCGGCGCCAATGTCTATGTGCTGTCACCCCGCGCCAGCGATGCCGAGGCAATGGCACTGGCGCGTGACTTCAACGCCGCGGACGGCGCGGCGGATACCGGCGACGCCGCGCTGGGCGATGTCGAGGCAGTGCTGGCCGAGCTGGCGCGGCGCGAGACCACGCTGGGATCTGCGCGGATCGCCGACCGGCTGGAATCGCGGATCCGCGCGGCCATGCCGGTGCATGGCAGGTTCCGGCGCGGGGCCAACCTGGTGGTGCTTCGCTCGGCACGCATGCCATCGATCCTGTTCGAGGCGGGCTATATCAGCAATGCCGAGGATGCGGCGCGCATCGGCAGCGAGGCCGGGCGCGAGGCGATCGTCGATGCGATGGCCGGCGCGATCACCGCGGGACTGCTGGCGGTCGATCGCTAGGTCATGGTGCCATGCAGATTATCCCCCGCGCATCGCCTTGTTCAGCGTGACGTCAGTCCGTTTCGTCTTTTATCTTGCGCGAACCCCATGCTAGTGCCGCCCCGATCATGAGCCCGACCGAGCAATCCCCGAACACCACCGCCCAACGAAACGCCGACCAAGGCATTGCCGGACGCATCGGCCGCGGGTTTTCCGCCGCCTGGTCCGGCTTCGTCCGCAAGTGGCGTGAAAGCCGCCTGTTCAAGGCGGTCGCCGTGCTGCTCATCGGCGCGATGCTGCTGTTCGCTGCGGGCTATGCGTGGCTGGGCGCGGGGCTGCCGTCCGCTGACCGACTTCTGACTTATCAACCCGCGCTGCCCACCATGGTGCGCGGCGCTGACGGCGAGATCGTCAACAGCTATGCGCGCGAGCGGCGGGTGCAGCTGCGCTATGTCGATTTCCCCGAGCAGTTGCAGAACGCCTTCCTGGCGGCCGAGGACAAGACGTTCTGGTCGCATGGCGGCGTCGATATCGGCGGGCTGGCGGGCGCGGTCGTCGACTATGTCTCGAAGATGGGCTCGGGCGAGCGCGCCAAGGGCGGATCGACTATCACCCAGCAGGTGGCGAAGAACATCCTGGTGGGCGATGAATATTCGATCACCCGCAAGCTGAAGGAAATGATCCTCGCCCAGCGGATCGAGGGCGTGCTCGACAAGGAGCAGATCCTCGAGCTTTATCTCAACGAGATCCCGCTCGGCCGGCAGAGCTTTGGCGTGCAGGCTGCGGCGCGCGCCTATTTCGACAAGGACGTGAGCGCGCTCGACCTGCACGAGGCGGCTTTCCTTGCCATCCTGCCCAAGGCGCCCGAACGCTATGGCCGCGTCCAGTATCGCGACATGGCGATCGCGCGGCGCAATTACGTGCTCGACCAGATGGTCGACAACGACTGGGCCACCCGGGCCGAGGCCGATGCCGCCAAGGCGCAGCCGCTCGGCCTCGTCCAGAACCGCCGCGAGAGCTATGACCCCGCGGGCGGCTATTTCATCGAGGAAGTGCGACGCCGCCTTCTGAGTATGTACGGCGAAAAGGCCGAGGATGGGCCGAATTCCGTCTATGCCGGCGGTCTGTGGGTACGCACCTCGCTCGACCTGGAAATGCAGAAGGCGGCGCGCAAGGCGCTGCGTGCGGGGCTGATGCATTATCACGGCAATCGCGGGTGGACCGGCCCGATCGCCACGATCGACATGGACGAGAACTGGCAGACCCAGCTGATCGTCTCGAACCTTGCCATCGACTACCAGGACTGGCGCGTGGGCGTCGTGACCGAACGCAGCGGCAGCAATGCGCAGATCGGCTTCAGCGACGGCGAGACCGCTTCGCTGGGCAATCTGCCCGATGCGCTGAAGGCGGGCGACGTGATCGTGGCATCGCCCGAAGGTGCGGGCTGGCGCGTGCGGACCATCCCCGAGGTTTCGGGCGGTCTGGTCGTGCAGAACCCGCAGACGGGCCGGGTGCTGGCGATGCAGGGCGGCTTCGATTCGCGGCTCGGCAGCTTCAACCGCGCCACCCAGGCAGAGCGTCAGCCCGGGTCGACCATCAAGCCCTTCGTCTATGCCACCGGCCTCGACCAGGGCATGACGCCGGCGACCCTCGTCACCGACGGGCCGTTCTGCGTCTATCAGGGCGCCGCGCTGGGAGAGAAGTGCTTCCGCAACTTTGGCAATACCCGCGGCGCGGGCGAACAGACGATGCGCTGGGGGCTGGAGCAGTCGCGCAATCTGATGACCGTCCATATCGCCAACGATTCGGGCATGGACAATGTAATCGGCACGTTCGAGCGTGTCGGCATCGGCAGCTATGACCCCTATCTCGCCTTTGCGCTGGGTGCAGGCGATACGACGGTGCTGCAGATGGTGAATGCCTATAGCGCGCTCGCCAATCACGGGCGGCAGTTCGACGCGTCGGTGATCGATTACGTTCAGGACAAGAACGGCAAGGTGATCTGGCGTGCCGACAAGCGCCGCTGCGCGCGCTGCGACCAGGACGAATGGGACGGCAAGTCGATGCCGCGCCTGGCCGAAGCCGGCAAGCAGGTGATGGATCCGGGCACCGCCTATCAGGTCGTGCACATGCTGGAAGGCGTGGTTCAGCGCGGCACCGCGACGCGGCTGCGCGACCTGGACCTGCCGCTGTTCGGCAAGACCGGCACGACTTCCGGCCCGACCAATGCATGGTTCATGGGCGGTTCGGCCGATCTGGTCGCGGGCGTCTATGTCGGTTTCGACCAGCCGCGCAACCTTGGCGGATGGGTGCAGGGCGGCAATACCGCGGCGCCGATCGTCAAGGAGCTGATCCAGGACACCAAGGCGCGCTGGCCGACGACTCCGGTGCAGGCGCCCGATGGCATCCGCATGGTCAGGATCGACCGCCGCAGCGGCAAGCGCGTGTTCGACGGCTGGCCTTCGCTGACCGAATACACGCCCGCGACGATCTGGGAAGCGTTCAAGCCCGATACCGAACCGCGCCGCTCGCTCGACCGCCAGACGCTTGAGGAAAAGCGCATGGCCGCGCTGGCCGCGATCCGTGCTGCACGCGCCGAACGCCGGGCGTCGACCAGCAATGACGCGGTCGCGATCGACGATACTTTCCTTGAAGATCAGGGCGGCATTTACTGATTTGTTCTGGCGGCCTAAGAAGGCGGCATGAACAAGCGCATGCAAACAAGCTTCATGGCTGGCGCCCTTGCCACCGCCATGCTTTCGGCAGGTCCCCTGGCCGCCGCCCTTCCCAAGGGGGCGCAAGCGCCGCCGGTGGTCACGACGGGGGCCATGGCGGGGAAGGCCTTTTCGTTCGATCTTGCCAGGGCGCTGAAGAAGGGGCCGGTCGTGCTCTATTTCTTCCCCAAGGCCTTTACCCAGGGCTGCACGCTGGAAGCGCGCGCCTTTGCCGAGGCAATGCCACAGTTCAAGGCCGCGGGCGCCCAGGTCGTCGGCCTGTCCGCGGACGATGTCGAAACGCTGAAGAAATTCTCGACCGAGGAATGCCGCGATGCGTTTCCCGTCGCCCGGGCGACCCCCGCCACGATCCGTGCCTATGACGTCGCCCTCCAGATGAACGGCGGGGCCGGTCTGATGAGCGATCGAACGTCATATGTGATTTCGCAGGACGGGCGGATTACCCTGGTCCATTCCGATTCCGACTGGCGCGAACATGTCTCGCGCACGCTGGCGGCGGTTCGCGCGCTGGATCGCTGACGCGGCGCATTCGGCGCGTATTCGCGCGCACCGGTCGGACCGCGATCGCCGCCGCCCCTTGCGGCGTGCGATCGCATTGCGCACTTTCACATTTCGGGACCCTTCGCTAAGCGGGCGCAAGTCCGGGGGCGAGTGGCCCTCACAGGAGAAGTTCCATGCGTGCCGAAGGGCAGGCCCTTGTCGACCGTATCGAGGCATCGCTCGCGCTGATCCGCCAGTCGCTGGACTGGGAGCAGGCGCTGCGCCGCCTCGACGAGCTGAGTGCGCGGGTGGAAGACCCGAACCTGTGGAACGATCCCAAGCAGGCGCAGGCAATCACGCGCGAGCAGAAGCAGCTGGGCGATGCGGTCAAGGCGGTGAACGAGATCAGCGCCGAGATGTCGGACGCGGTCGAATTCGTCGAGATGGGCGAGGCCGAGGGCGACGAGAGCGTGATCAAGGACGGTTTGAACAGCCTGACCACGCTTGCCGACCGCGCCGACCGCGACAAGGTCGGCGCGCTGCTTTCGGGCGAGGCGGACAGCTACGACACCTATCTCGAAGTGCATGCGGGCGCGGGCGGCACCGAAAGCCAGGACTGGGCCGAGATGCTGCAGCGCATGTATGCGCGCTGGGCCGAGCGGCGCGGCTTCAAGGTCGAGGTCGTCGACTACAGCGCAGGCGAGCAGGCCGGGATCAAGAGCGCGACCCTGCTGATCAAGGGCGAGAACGCCTATGGCTATGCCAAGACGGAAAGCGGCGTGCACCGGCTGGTGCGCATCAGCCCCTATGACAGCAGCGCGCGGCGGCACACCTCGTTCAGCTCGGTCTGGGTCTATCCCGTGATCGATGACGATATCGAGATCGAGATCAATCCTTCGGACCTCAAGATCGATACATACCGCGCATCGGGTGCGGGCGGCCAGCACGTCAACACGACCGATTCCGCCGTTCGCATCACCCACCAGCCGACCGGCATCGTGGTCGCCAGCCAGAACGACCGTTCGCAGCACAAGAACCGCGCCACCGCGATGAACATGCTGAAGGCGCGCCTGTACGAAAAGGAACTGGCCGAGCGCGAGGCGGCGGCTTCGGGCGAATACCAGGCCAAGACCGAGATCGGCTGGGGCCACCAGATCCGTTCCTATGTGCTGCAGCCCTATCAGCAGGTGAAGGATTTGCGCACCGGCCATGTCTCGACCAATCCGTCGGACGTGCTCGACGGGGGCCTGGACCAGTTCATCACGGCAGCCCTGTCGCAGCGCGTGACGGGCGAGAAGGTGGACGTGGAGGACGTGGATTGATTCACCGCGCTTCCCTGCTTTCGGTATTGGCCTTTGCGCTGGTCCTTTCGGGATGCAATATCACCGAAGTGGATGAGGGCCGCCCCGAAAGCGCGCGCGACTTCCCCGAACCCGATCGCCCGGTTTCGCAGGTGGGCGCCAGCCAGTTCGCTTCCGAACGCGCGCGCGACGACCGGCGCGAGGCGGTGACCGTGATGGACCTGGCCAATATCCGCGAGGGCATGACCGTGGCCGATATCGGCGCGGGCGAGGGGTATTACACCACCCGCCTGGCCGAACGCGTCGGGGTCGAGGGGCGCGTGCTGGCGCAGGACATCGATTCGGAAGTCCTGCAGCGGCTGGGCGCGCGGGTCGAGCGCGAGCGGCTGGACAATGTATCGATCAAGCTGGGGCGCGAGGACGATCCGGGGCTGCCCGAAGGCAGCTTCGACCGCATTTTCCTGGTACACATGTATCACGAGGTGGCCGAACCCTATGCCTTCCTGTGGCGACTGCGGCCCGCGCTGAACCCGGGCGGACAGGTGATCGTCGTCGACGTCGACCGCGCGACCGACAATCACGGCATCCCGCCCAAGCTGCTTTTCTGCGAATTCGAATCGGTCGGCTTCAAGCTGGCCGCTTTCATTCGCCGCCCCGAAATGGCAGGCTATTACGCCCGCTTCGAGGCGGCGGGACCACGGCCGGACCCGGCCGACATCGAACCCTGCGAACAGGAGATTGTTGCGGCAGGGAAGGCGGAGACCGGCGCAGACGGCGTCGATGTCCGCCCTGACAGGATTATAGAGACATGAGTTTTAAGGGACTGGAGCCGATCAACTATGGCGGACGCGAGGTCTGGCCACTGATCGAGGGCGGCAAGGGCGTTTCGGCGACCAATCACGCCAGCTCGGGCGCATGGGCCGCGGCGGGCGGCGTCGGCACCGTCAGCGCGGTGAATGCCGACAGCTATGACGCCGAGGGCAAGATCGTGCCCCAGCTGTACGAGCAGATGACCCGCAAGGAGCGTCACGAGCAGCTGATCCGCTATGCCATCGACGGCGCGGTGGAGCAGGTGAAGCGGGCGCATGACATCGCAGGCGGCAACGGCGCGATCAACATCAACGTGCTGTGGGAAATGGGCGGCGCACAGCAGGTGCTGGAAGGCACGCTGGAGCAGACCAGGGGTCTTGTCACCGGCGTCACCTGCGGTGCGGGCATGCCCTACAAGCTGGCCGAGATCGCGCAGCGCTTCGGGGTGCATTATCTTCCCATCGTCTCGTCGGCCCGCGCGTTTCGCGCGCTGTGGAAGCGCAGCTATTCCAAGGTGCCCGAACTGATGGCCGCGGTGGTCTATGAAGATCCGTGGCTGGCCGGCGGCCACAACGGCCTGTCCAATGCCGAGGATCCGCTGAAGCCCGAGGATCCCTATCCGCGCGTGAAGGCGCTGCGCGAGACGATGCGCAAGGAAGGCATGTCGGAAGATACCGCCATCGTGATGGCGGGCGGCGTGTGGTTCCTGCGCGAATGGAACGACTGGATCGACAATCCGGAACTGGGCAAGATCGCATTCCAGTTCGGCACGCGGCCCCTTTTGACGCAGGAAAGCCCGATCCCGCAGGGCTGGAAGGACATGCTGCGCACGCTGGAGCCGGGCGACGTGCTGCTGCACAAGTTCTCGCCCACCGGTTTCTATTCCTCGGCCGTGCGCAATCCGTTCCTGCGCAACCTGGAACAGCGCAGCGAGCGGCAGATCCCCTATTCGCGGATCGAGGCGGGTGATCACACCGTCCAGCTCGACGTGGGCGTGAAGGGCAAGAACTTCTGGGTGACGCCGCATGACCGCGAACGCGCCCGCACGTGGGCCGCCGCGGGCGAGACCACGGCACTGAAGACGCCCGACGACACAGTCGTCTTCGTCACGCCCGAAGAGCATGAGACGATCCGCAAGGACCAGGCCGATTGCATGGGCTGCCTTTCGCATTGCGCGTTTTCGTCGTGGAAGGACCATGACGACTACACCACGGGGCGCCTGGCCGATCCGCGCAGCTTCTGCATCCAGAAAACGCTGCAGGACATCGCCCATGGCGGCGATACGGACGACAATCTGGCCTTTGCGGGCCATGCCGCCTATCGTTTCAAGCAGGACCCGTTCTATTCCAACGGCTATACGCCGACGGTAAAGGAACTGGTCGACCGCATCCTGACCGGCGATTGATCCGACGAAAGGACCGCGCGCAGATGGGTGAGCAGAAACAGGGCGCCTGTCACTGCGGCGCGGTCCGGTTCGAGGCGGAGGTCGATCTCGGCTCCGCCCGGCGGTGCGACTGCTCGCTGTGCCGGATGCGCGGGGCCGTGGCCGTAAGTGCGCCGCTGGAGGGGTTCACCCTTCTGGCGGGCGAGGATGCGCTTCGGCTCTACCGGTTCAACACCGGCACGGCGAAACATTATTTCTGCGGCACCTGCGGCATCTATACCCACCACCAGCGGCGGTCGAACCCCGATCAATATGGCGTGAACGTCGCCTGCCTGGACGGCATGAGCCCGTTCGACTTCGCCGAGATCGAGGTTCTGAACGGCCGCGCGCATCCGGCCGATACCGGCGCGAACAAGCGTTCGGGCGTGCTTCGCTACACGCCCGACTAGGGGTCAGGCATAGCCTTCGATGACGCGGTCGGGCGGACTGTGGCCGTCGGCCCAGCTCTGGATATTGGCCAGGATCTTCATGCCTGCGGCGGTGCGCCCTTCCTCGGTCGCGCTGCCGATGTGGGGCTGGGTGATCACATAGGGATGCGCGATCAGGCGCGGATCGACGACGGGTTCGTCGGGATAGACGTCGAGCCCGGCCGCCCACAGATGTCCGCTTTCCAGCGCCGCGATCATCGCTTCCTGATCGATCAGGTCGCCGCGGCCGGTATTCACGATCACCGAGCCCTCCTTCATCAGAGCGATGCGCCGTTCGTCCAGCAGGTGATGGGTCGCGGCGCTTTTCGGGCAATGCAGAGTGACGATGTCGCTTTGCGCCAGCAGCCCGTCGACGTCGGCGAAATATTCCGCACCGAACATCCGCTCCACCGATTCGGGCAGGGGGCGGCGGTTGTGATAGACGATCTGCAGGCCGAAGGCGCGCGCGCGGTGCGCCACAGCCTGGCCGATGCGTCCCATGCCGATGATGCCCAGCGTCTTGCCGCCCAGCGATCGGCCCAGCATCCCCGTCGGACCCCAGCCCCGCCATTCGCCGTGACGCACGATACGCGTGCCCTCACGCATCCGCCGCATCACGCCGATCATCAGTGCCATGGTCAGGTCGGCGGTATCGTCGGTGAAGACGCCGGGCGTGTTCGTCACCACGACCCGGCGCGCGCGCGCAGCGGCCAGCGCGATATGGTCGGTCCCCGCGCCGAAACTGGCGATCATGCGAAGGCGCTCGCCCGCGCCTTCGATCATGGCCGCGTCGATCGTGTCGGTCACGGTGGGCACCAGCACGTCGCAATCGTTCATCACGTCAACCAGCTCGCCGCGCGTGAACGGATGATCGTCATCGTTCAGGCGAACATCGAACAGCTGGCTCATCCGCTGTTCGATATCCGGCATCAGGCGGCGGGTGACGATGACGCGGGCCTTGCCCTCCACGCGGCGCGACGTTGCTGCCAAGGGTTCGGACATTGGTGGGCCTGCCTTCGTATCGCTGTCTGCCATGCATGCGGGCTACGCGGTGCAGGGGCGCACGGTCAACACAAGGATGCGGCGGTTGTGGGCGGCGGCTCTATCACCGCTTGGCGCGGCAGTTTCGCAAGTCTATGCGAAGGCGATGAAGCTCCGCCGCATCCTTCCTGCCAGCCTGTTGCCTGCGATCCTGCTTGCCGCCTTTTCGCTTGCGCTTGCTACGGCGGTTCCCGCCATGGCGCAGGACACGGACGAGGTGCCGTACTGGGCGTCGCTGACCACCGACAAGGCCAATATGCGGGTGGGTCCGGGCGGCAGCTATCAGATCGTGTGGGTCTATCAGCGCAAGGGCTTGCCGTTGAAGGTCGTGCGCCGCCTGTCGGGCTGGCGCCTGGTCGAGGATCCGGACGGCACGCGCGGCTGGCTGGTCTCGCGCTTCCTCAGCCGCGAGCGGTCCGCGATCGTCACGGGCGACGACAATGTGATGATGCGGGCCAGGCCGGACGAAGGGTCGCAATTGCTGTGGCAGGTCGAACCGGGCGTGACCGGCTGGCTGGGCGACTGCGCACAGGGCTGGTGCCGATTCGCCGTGGGCGAGCGCGAGGGGCCGCTGCGCGAGGGCTGGGTTCCGCAGGACCGCCTGTGGGGACCGGGCGAACCCTGATCGACCACGGCCCGCTGATCGACGCCCGCCTGGACGCGCTGTTCGGCCCGGCCGGCACTATGGGCGAATTCCTGTTTCCCTTTTTGCTGTGCGTGACCGGAGCGCTCGTCGGCAGCTTCGCCGGGGCATCGGCCCTGCGCATCGCGAGGGGCGACAGCGTGGTGACGGGGCGGTCGCGCTGCGATTCCTGCGGGCGGGTGCTGCATCCGGCCGATCTGGTGCCGATCCTCTCCTTCGTTGCGCTTGCCGGGCGGTGCCGGACCTGCCGCGCGCCCATCGACCGGCTTCAGCTGCTGGCGGAACTGTCGGGCGCGGTCATCGGCGGGGCGGCATGGCTGTTTATGGCAGGCCCGCTTCCGGCTGTCCTGGCCGCGCTGTTCGGCTGGCAGTTGCTGGTGCTGGCGCTGTCCGACTGGCGATCGTTCCATCTGCCGCCGGCGGGGATCGCCGTGCTGGCGGGCAGCGCGCTTGTCCTGCCATTGGTTAAGGCGCTGCAGGGCGGCGCCGTCTTCCCGCTGTTGCTGCAGCAGCTGGCGGGGGCGGGGCTGGGCTATGTGCTGCTGGCCGCACCGGCGCTGGCCTTTCGCGCGCTGCGGGGGCAGGACGGGATGGGAAGCGCCGATCCGCCGCTGATGGCCGCCATCGGAGGATGGGCCGGTGTGCTGGGCGTATGTTTTATTGTGTTGCTGGCCGCAGCCATGGGGATCGCGGTAGCACTGGCCATGCGCCTGGCAGGCAGAATCCCCGATCGGCCCGCATCGCCCGGGGCTAAGGACGAATCCGCGCCCGGTTCCGGCGAAGCGCTGCCGCTGGGCACGCTGCTGTCCTTTGGGGCGATTACCGTCACTTTCGCCGGATTTTCGCTGCTGACACCCTAGCTTGCGCGTATAGGAACCGTCAGCCCTCTTGCGCAGCGGCGCGCCGTTGCCTAGGGCGCTCTTCGCGGGTGCGATGCGCCCGCGCAGCTTGAAGTCCGTTATCCCGGCATGCAGCCAGAGAGGGCCTTTTGGTCGACCTGTCACAATATCTGCCGATCTTCATTTTCCTGGTGATCGCGCTGGGGCTTTCTGCCCTGTTCGTCTTCCTGCCGATGGGCGTGTCGCGCCTGACCGGCTCGCATAATCCCGACGCGGAAAAGCTCTCGGAGTACGAGTGCGGCTTCCCTGCGTTCGAGGATCCGCGCAGCCAGTTCGATGTGCGATTCTATCTGGTGGCGATCCTGTTCATCATCTTCGATCTTGAGGCGGCGTTCCTGTTTCCCTGGGCGGTCAGCCTGGACCTGACCGGATGGCCTGGCTGGATCACCATGATGGTGTTCCTGTTCGAACTGATCGTCGGCTTTGCCTATGCCTGGAAGAAGGGAGCTCTCGAATGGGAGTGAACGACACCTCCGTCTCGCCCGAAGAGGCTGCGCGCGCCGCGGCCACGACGCCGGCTGCGCCGAACCCGCCGGGCACGACCGTATCGGGTGCCGCGCACAACCCCGCGCTGCATCCCGCGGCACAGCCGGGCGAACTGCGCCAGCCGGATTCGGATTACTTCAACGCGCTGTCGACCGAAGTGAACGACAAGGGCTTCCTGCTGACCAGCACGGAAGAGCTGTTCCAGTGGGCGCGCACCGGTTCGCTGTGGTGGATGACCTTTGGCCTTGCGTGCTGCGCGGTCGAGATGATCCACGTCAACATGCCGCGCTATGACATGGAGCGTTTCGGCGTCGCGCCGCGCGCTTCGCCGCGCCAGTCCGACGTGATGATCGTCGCGGGCACGCTGTGCAACAAGATGGCCCCTGCGCTTCGCAAGGTGTACGACCAGATGTCCGATCCCAAATATGTGATCAGCATGGGGTCGTGCGCCAATGGCGGCGGCTATTATCACTATTCCTATTCGGTGGTGCGTGGCTGCGACCGGATCGTGCCGGTCGACATCTATGTCCCGGGCTGCCCGCCCACGGCCGAGGCGCTGCTGTATGGCGTCATGCAGCTTCAGCGCAAGATCCGCCGCGAAGGGACGGTGAAGCGCTGATGGCTGTCGTTCATTCCGCTCCGAAATTCGCGCCGAACACCGGCGTCAGGGACGTGCTCGCCGGGGCGCTCGGCTCCATGCTGGTCAGCGCGCATGAAGAGCATGGCGAGATCTTCCTGGTGGTCGAGCGTGCGCAGCTGAACGCGGCACTGCGCGTGCTGCGCGATGTGCATGACTATCAGCAGCTGATGGAAATCGCGGGCGTCGACTATCCCTCGCGGCCTGAGCGGTTCGAGGTTTGCTACTGCCTGCTCTCGCTGACGAAGAACCACCGCATCATCGTCAAGACCAGCACCGACGAGGCCAAGCCGGTGCCGACCGTGACCGACATCTGGCCCGTGGCCGGATGGCTGGAACGCGAGGTGTTCGACATGTACGGCGTGCTGTTCGCCGGCAACACCGACCTGCGCCGGATCCTGACCGACTATGGCTTCGAAGGGCATCCGTTCCGCAAGGACTTCCCGCTGACGGGCCATGTCGAACTGCGCTATTCCGAGGATGAGAAGCGCGTCGTCTATCAGCCGGTCGAACTGGCGCAGGATTTCCGCAGCTTTGATTTCATGAGTCCCTGGGAAGGCGCGGACTACGTGCTGCCGGGCGACGAGAAGGCGGCCGAGCATCCCGCTCCGCCGCCGGTCGACGAACCGAAGACGACCGAAAGCCCCAAGGACACCGGCGCCGGAGCGCGCGCCGATGCCGAGGCCGCGAAGACCCGCAGCGCCGGCTCGCCCGATCTGGAGGAGGCCGGTCCCGCGACCGACGCGCCCGACCCGACCGAAAGCCGGGAAGGGGAACCGAAGCGCATGGGCCGCACCGCCGACACAGCAGGCGCGACCGAGGTCGACAAGAGCGATCCCGACGCCGACGCCGAAGGCGAGAAGGGTAAGGACCGATGAGCCTGCAACTCGAAGAATCGCCGACCACCGGCGACGACGTCATCTCGAACTACACGATCAATTTCGGGCCCCAGCACCCGGCGGCGCATGGCGTGCTGCGCATGGTGATGGAGCTGGACGGCGAGATCATCGAGCGCGTCGATCCGCATGTCGGCCTGCTTCATCGCGGCACCGAGAAGCTGATCGAGTACAAGACCTATCTGCAGGCTCTGCCCTATTTCGACCGGCTCGACTATTGCTCGCCGCTGTGCATGGAGCATAGCTATGTGCTGGCGATCGAGAAGCTGCTGAACCTTCAGGTTCCGCTTCGCGCGCAATATCTGCGCGTGATGTTCGCGGAACTGACGCGCATCTGCAACCACATGCTGAACATCGGTGCGCATGTCATGGACGTTGGCGCGATGACGCCGAACCTGTGGGTGTTCGAACTGCGCGAGGACTGCCTCAATTTCTTCGAACGCGCATCGGGCGCGCGCATGCACAGCGCCTGGTTCCGCCCCGGCGGCGTGCACCAGGACGTACCTTTGAAGCTGCTGACCGACATCGGCGACTGGGTCGACACCCGCCTGCCCGAACTGTTCGGCGACGCGATGAGCCTGGTCACCGACAACCGCATCTTCAAGCAGCGCAATGTCGACATTGCCGTCGTCAACAAGGACGACGCGGTGAAATGGGGCTTTTCCGGCCCTATGATCCGCGGCAGCGGCATCGCCTGGGACCTGCGCAAGTCGCAGCCCTATGACGTCTATGACCGCATGGATTTCGAGATTCCCGTCGGTACCAACGGCGATTGTTACGATCGCTTCATGGTGAGGGTGGAAGAAGTCTATCAGTCTGTCCGCATCATCAAGCAGTGCCTGGCCGAGATGCCGGACGGGCCGATCGCATCCGAGGATCGCAAGGTCTCTCCGCCCAAGCGCGGCGAGATGAAGCAGTCAATGGAAGCGCTGATCCACCACTTCAAGCTCTATACCGAGGGCTTCCACGTGCCCGCGGGCGAGGTCTATGTCGCGACCGAAAGCCCCAAGGGCGAATTCGGCGTCTATCTGGTCAGCGACGGCAGCAACAAGCCCTATCGCTGCAAGATCCGGCCGACCGCGTTCAGCCATCTTCAGGCGATGGACATGATGTGCAAGGGCCACATGCTGCCCGACGCGACCGCCATCCTGGGTGCGATCGACGTGGTGTTCGGGGAGTGCGACCGGTGAGGCTGACCCATTCCGAACAGATGAGTGTGCTGGCGTCGAGCACGGGGCTGGCCCTGATCGTGCTGTTCTTCGGCGCGCTGATGCTGGGTTACGAGACGAGCGAATGGCTTGCCGAAGTGATCGCCTGCGTCGCCGGGTACGAGTTCTTCAGCTTCGGCCACTCGCAATATCGCAGTTGGAAACGCCGCCGCGGAGGTCCGCGTGGCTGAGACCGAGACAATGACCAGGCTGGATACTGCAAAGCAGATGATTGCGCATTACAATGCGCAGGACGCCGATTCCTATGTCGCGCTTATGACCGAGGATGCGTGCGAGGCGGCCTATCGCGGTGCCGTCGTGCGCGACGGCCGCGAAGGCACGCGCGAAGGGCTGAAGGCGATGTTCGCGGAGTTTCCCGAAAACCGCGCCGAGGTGATCGACGCGAAGCAGTTCGGCGACACCGTCACCCTGCACGAGCGCGTATGGCGCAGCGCCGATGCGCAGCCTTTCGACGTGCTCGCAGTCTATAGTTTCGAGGGCGACAAATGCTCTCGGGTGGAGTTCATCCGCTGATGGCCGACCGTTACATCGAACCCGATACGCCCGAACTGCGCGCCCGCTGGGGCGGCTTTGCCTTCACGCCCGCGTGGGACGAAAAGGCGAAGGCCGCGATCGCGCGCTATCCCGAGGGGCGGCAGAAATCTGCCGTGATGGCGCTTCTCGACTTCGCCCAGCGCCAGGTTGGCGAGGATACCGGCACGCAGGGCTGGTTGCCCATCCCGGTGATGGAATATGTCGCGGCCTATCTCGACATGCCGGTGATCCGCGTGGTCGAGGTTGCGACCTTCTACACCATGTACAATCTGGTGCCGGTCGGGAAATACCATGTGCAGGTCTGCGGCACGACGCCGTGCTGGCTGCGCGGCAGTGACGAGATCATGGCCCGCTGCAAGGCTCGCGGCATGGCCAAGGGACATACCACCGACGACGGCCTGTGGACCCTGACCGAGGTGGAATGCATGGGCAATTGCGCCAGTGCGCCCATGGTCCAGATCAACGACGGGAATTACGAGGATCTGACGGCAGAGCGTTTCGACGCGGTGCTCGATGCGCTGGCCAGGGGCGAGACGCCCAAGGAAGGCACGCAGGATCCCGATCGCCACACGGTCGAGCCCGTTGGCGGCCCGACGACGCTGACCGCGATGGTCGATAGCAACCACGATTACCGGGGAGAATGGTGATGGCGACGCTTCAGCAGCGCAATTACCGGTTCGCGGGCGCCGGGTTCCTGTTCGCGGCGGCAATCTTCCTTGCCACGCAGAACAATGCGATGGGCGCGACCTTCGCGGCGCTGGGCGCGGTTTTCGTCGCACTCTCGTACAGGAACGGGAAGCAGGATGGCGAGTGATGGAAGGCCTGATCCCGATCGCGGTCGCCCTGCTTGGTGTGATTATCGCGTGGAAAGTTCTCAAGGGCGTCGTCAAGACGGTCGTGCTGGTCGCGATCCTGATCGCCGCGGCTATTTTCGTTTTCGGAGTCTGATCGATGCTGGCTGATAAGGACCGCATCTTCACTAACGTCTATGGCTATCAGCCATGGGGCCTTTCGGCTGCGCAGAAGCGCGGCGACTGGGACAATACGAAGGACATCCTTGCCAGGGGCCAGGATGCCATCATCGAGGAAATCAAGGCCTCGGGACTGCGCGGCCGCGGCGGGGCGGGTTTCCCGACCGGCCTCAAATGGTCGTTCATGCCCAAGGAAAGCCCGGACGGCCGTCCCAGCTTCCTGGTCATCAATGCCGACGAATCCGAACCTGGTTCGTGCAAGGACCGCGAGATCATCCGCCACGATCCGCACAAGCTGATCGAAGGCGCGCTGGTCGCCGGTTTCGCGATGCGTGCGCGCGCGGCCTATATCTACATCCGCGGCGAATATATCCGCGAGGCCGAGGTGCTGTTCGCGGCCGTGCAGGAGGCGTATGACGCCGGTCTGGTCGGCAAGAACGCGGCCGGTTCGGGCTATGACTTCGACGTCTTCGTCCACCGCGGCGCGGGCGCCTATATCTGCGGCGAAGAAACCGCGATGATCGAGAGCCTTGAGGGCAAGAAGGGCCAGCCCCGACTCAAGCCTCCGTTCCCGGCGGGCGCGGGCCTCTATGGCTGCCCGACCACGGTGAACAACGTGGAATCGATCGCGGTTGCGCCCACCATCATGCGGCGCGGCGCGGCGTGGTTCTCAAGCTTCGGGCGCGAGAACAACAAGGGCACCAAGCTGTTCCAGATCAGCGGGCACGTCAACAAGCCCTGCGTTGTCGAGGAAGCGATGTCGATCCCGTTCGGCGAGATGATCGAGCGGCATTGCGGCGGCATTCGCGGCGGCAAGGACAATCTGCTGGCGGTGATCCCCGGCGGATCGTCGGTCCCGCTGGTCCCCGCGGCCGAGATCTGGGACGCGCCGATGGACTTCGATGGATTGAAGGCCGTCGGTTCGGGGCTGGGAACGGCGGCGGTGATCGTCATGGACAAGTCCACCGACATCGTGAAGGCGATCAGCCGCATCAGCTATTTCTACAAGCATGAAAGCTGCGGCCAGTGCACGCCCTGCCGCGAAGGCACCGGCTGGATGTGGCGCGTGATGGAACGGCTGCGCACCGGCGAGGCGGCGGTCGAGGAAATCGACATGCTGTTCCAGGTGACCAAGCAGGTGGAAGGCCACACAATCTGCGCGCTGGGCGATGCGGCCGCATGGCCGATCCAGGGCCTGATCAAGCATTTCCGCCCCGAGCTCGAGCGCCGGATCGCAGAGGCAGGCAACATGGTGGAGGCCGCCGAGTAATGCCCAAGGTTACCGTAGACGGACAGGAAATCGAGGTCCCGCAGGGCGCGACCGTGCTGCAGGCCTGCGAGCTTGCGGGCAAGGAAATCCCGCGCTTCTGCTATCACGAGCGGCTGTCGATTGCCGGCAATTGCCGCATGTGTTTGGTCGAGGTGAAGCCCGGACCGCCCAAGCCGCAGGCGAGCTGCGCTCTGCCCGCGGCCGACGGGCAGGAGATCCGCACCGACAGCGAGATGGTCAAGAAGGCGCGCGAAGGGGTGATGGAGTTCCTCCTCATCAACCATCCGCTCGATTGCCCGATTTGCGACCAGGGCGGCGAATGCGACCTGCAGGACCAGGCAATGGCCTATGGCCGCGGCGCCACGCGCTATCACGAGAACAAGCGCGCGGTGACCGAGAAGTACATGGGCCCGCTGATCAAGACGATCATGACCCGCTGCATCCACTGCACCCGCTGCGTACGCTTCAGCGAGGAAATCGCCGGCGTGGACGAGATCGGCGCGCTGTATCGCGGCGAGAACATGCAGATCACGACCTATCTGGAAAAGGCCGCGAAGCACGAGCTTTCGGCCAATGTGATCGACCTGTGCCCGGTAGGCGCTCTCACCAGCCGTCCCTATGCGTATGAAGCGCGTCCGTGGGAGCTGAAGAAGACGCTGGGCATCGACGTGATGGACGCGGTCGGCGCGAATATCCGCATCGACAGCCGCGGGCGCGAGGTGCTTCGCATCCAGCCCCGCATCAACGACGACGTGAACGAGGAATGGATCGCCGACAAGTCGCGCTATGCGGTCGACGGGCTGACGCGCCGCCGTCTCGACAAGGTGTGGATCCGCAAGGCCGGCAAGCTGGAACAGGCCAGCTGGGACGAGGCATTCGGGGCAATCGCGGCGGCCAGGGCCGGCAAGGATATTGCCGTCGTCTATGGCGACCTTGTCGATTGTGAGACGATGTTCGCGGCCAAGGCGCTGCTGAAGGCCTGCGGCTCGACGCTGATCGAAGGGCGTCAGACCGGGCTGGTCTATGACACCTCGAACCTGGCGGCGGTGAACTTCAACACCACTTTGGCTCAGATCGAGAATGCCGACGCCGTGCTGGTGATCGGCAGCCAGATCCGGCACGAGGCGCCGCTGCTGAACGTGCGCCTGCGCAAGGCGGTGAAGGGCGGGGCGAAAATCTTCCACGTCGGTCCGGAATACGAGACGACCTATGCGGCGACGTTCCTTGGCAATGATCTGTCGGTGCTGAACGCGCTGGGCAGCGATGTCGTCGACGCGATGAAGGGGGCCGAGCGGCCCGCTATCATCGTCGGCGGTGCGGCGCTGGGCCGCGGCGCGCTGGGCAAGGCGCTGGCGCTGGCCACCGAGTTCAATGTCGTCAAGGACGGCTGGAACGGCTTCAACGCGCTGCATTTCTCGCCCTCGCGCATGGGCGGGCTGCTGCTCGGCCTCGCGCAGAAGGGCGGCATGGCGGACCTCGCGGCGGCGAAGCCCAGGGTCCTGCTGTCGCTGGGCGCGGACGAGATGGATTATGAACCGTTCGGCGACGCATTGAAGGTCTATATCGGCCATCACGGCGACAAGGGCGCGCACGCGGCGGACATCATCCTGCCGGCCGCCGCCTTTACCGAGAAGGCGGGCACCTACGTCAATATCGAAGGGCGCGTGCAGCGGTCCGAGAAGGCCGTGTTCGCCCCCGGCGATGCGCGCGAGGACTGGACCATCCTGCGCGCGCTGGCGGATGCGCTGGGCGTTTCGGTTGGTTTCGACAATTTCGAACAGCTTCGCGCGGCGATGTTCGCGGATACGCCAGCGCTGGCACACGAAGGGCTCGTCGATCTGCGCGTGTCGCTTCCGGCGGGCGGGGGTGACGCTTCAGGCGTGATCGGCAATTATCCGATTGCCGATCCCTATCTCACCAACCCGATCCTGCGCGCCAGCCCGACGATGCAGCGCTGCTCGTCTGAACTGTGGCACGGCGAAACCGTTGCGGAGGCCGCGGAATGACCGACTTTCTCGTTGATCTCGGCATACAGTATGGCTGGGCCTGGTTCCTGGCCACGGTCGCGGGCGTGCTGCTGATCGCCCTGCCGCTGATGCTGGGCGTTGCCATGATCATCTATGCCGACCGCAAGATCTGGGCCGCCATTGCGCTTCGCAAGGGTCCCAATGTTGTCGGCCCGTTCGGCTTGCTGCAAAGCTTTGCAGACGGCCTCAAGGTGTTCCTGCAGGAAACGATCATCCCCTCGGCGTCGAACAAGGGCCTGTTCCTGATCGCGCCGATCATAACCTTTACGGTGGCGCTACTGGCCTGGGCCGTTGTGCCGTTCGGTCCGGGCATGGTGCTGGCCGACATCAATATCGGCCTGCTCTACATCCTGGCGATCAGTTCGCTGGGGGTGTACGGCGTGGTGATCGCGGGCTGGGCGTCGAATTCGAAATATCCGTTTTTCAGTGCGATGCGTGCTGCCGCTCAGATGATTTCCTATGAAGTCTCGATCGGCTTCATCCTGATCTGCGTCATCCTGTTCGCCAATACCAACAATCTGACCCTGATGATCGAGGCGCAGCGCGGCTTCGGCCTGGGCTTCGTCAACGGGTTCGTGTTCCACCTCCTGCTGTTCCCGATGTGGGTGCTGTTCCTGATCTCGGGCATGGCGGAAACCGCGCGCGCGCCGTTCGACCTGACCGAGGCGGAGAGCGAGCTCGTAGCCGGTTACCAGACCGAATATTCGTCGATGAGCTTCGCGCTCTTCTGGCTGGGCGAATATGCCAACGTGCTGCTGATGTGCGCGCTGAACGCGATCCTGTTCTTCGGTGGCTGGCTTCCGCCGTTCGACTGGGAGCCGCTGTATCTCATCCCCGGGATCGTCTGGTTCCTGCTGAAGATCCTGTTCTTCTTCTTCATCTTCAGCTGGGTAAAGGCCACCGTGCCCCGCTTCCGCTATGACCAGCTGATGCGTCTTGGCTGGAAGATCTTCCTGCCGATGAGCCTGCTGTTCGTCGTGCTCGTTTCCGGCTGGCTTATGCTGACGAGGTATTCATGAGCGTCGCTCATCTCATAAAATCGTTCACCCTTTGGGAATTCCTGAAGGCGCACACGCTGACGCTGAAGTATTTCTTCAAGCCCAAGGCGACGATCAACTATCCGTTCGAGAAGAACCCGCTGAGCCCTCGGTTCCGCGGCGAACATGCGCTGCGCCGCTATCCCAACGGGGAGGAGCGCTGCATCGCGTGCAAGCTGTGCGAAGCGGTCTGCCCCGCGCAGGCAATCACCATCGAGTCCGAACCGCGCGCCGACGGCAGCCGCCGCACCACGCGTTACGACATCGACATGACGAAGTGCATCTACTGCGGTTTCTGCCAGGAAGCCTGCCCGGTCGATGCCGTCGTCGAGGGGCCGAATTTCGAATATGCCACCGAAACGCGTGAAGAACTTCTTTACGACAAGGCGAAACTGCTGGCGAACGGGGACAAGTGGGAGCGGGCGATTGCCGCGAACCTTGAAGCCGATGCGCCGTATCGCTAGGGGCGCGCTCGCGGGACATCAAAACCCATGATCCAGACCATCACCTTCTATCTCTTCGCGGCCATCGTGATTGCATCGGCCTGCTTCGTCATTCTGGCGAGGAATCCCGTGCATTCGGTCCTGTGGCTCATCCTTGCCTTCTTCAACGCCGCGGCGCTGATGGTGCTGGTGGGGGCAGAGTTCATCGCGATGCTGCTTGTCATCGTCTATGTGGGCGCGGTTGCCGTGCTGTTCCTGTTCGTGGTCATGATGCTCGACATCGACTTTTCGGAACTGCGCGCCGGCTTCGTCAAGAACGCGCCGCTGGGCGTGGCCATCGCGGTCGTGCTGTTCGTCGAGCTGTTCGTGGGCCTCGTCGCCTATAACGCGGGCGGGCTGGAACTGGGCACCCCCGACGGGCTGAACGCGCCGGTGCTGGGCCGCAGCAATATCGCCTCGATCGGGGCGCTGCTCTATTCGCGCTATCTCTTCCTGTTCGAGGCGGCGGGCGTGATCCTCCTGGTCGCCATGGTCGGCGCCATCGTGCTGACCCTGCGCCATCGCCCCGAAGTGCGCGGCCAGGACATCTCGAAGCAGGTGAAGCGCCGTCCGGAAGAAGCCATCGTCAAGACCCGTCCCGAAGTGGGCGCGGGCGTGAAACTGTAAGGAGGGCGCCGTGATCGGAATCGAACATTACGTCGTCGTCAGCTCGATCCTGTTCGTGCTGGGCGTGCTGGGCATCTTCCTCAACCGCAAGAACGTGATCGTCATCCTGATGGCGATCGAGCTGATCCTGCTGGCGGTGAACATCAATTTCGTCGCCTTCAGCGCCTTCCTCAGCGACCTGACCGGCCAGATCTTCGCCATGTTCGTCCTGACCGTAGCGGCGGGCGAAGCGGCGATCGGACTTGCGATCCTGGTCATCTATTTCCGTGGCCGCGGCACGATCGCGGTGGACGATATCCACCGGATGAAGGGATAAGGCCGCCCGCCATGATCCAGATACTCGTCTTTGCGCCGCTGCTGGCGGCGATCGTTGCCGGTTTGGGCAATCGTTCGATCGGATCCTTTCCGGCGAAAGTGATCACCACCGGCGCGCTGTTCCTGTCCTGCGCGCTGGCATGGATGATCTTCGTGCCCTTCATGACGGGCGGGGCCAGTGCCTATGTCGCGCCGGTGCTGAAATGGGTCCAGTCCGGCGACATGAGCTTCGACTGGGCGCTGCGCGTGGATACTTTGACTGCCGTGATGCTGGTGGTGATCACCAGCGTTTCCGCGCTCGTGCACCTCTATTCGTGGGGGTACATGGACGAGGATCCGGACCAGCCGCGCTTCTTCGCCTATCTGTCGCTGTTCACCTTTGCCATGCTGATGCTGGTGACGGCCGACAACCTCGTCCAGATGTTCTTCGGCTGGGAAGGGGTCGGCCTTGCGTCCTATCTGCTGATCGGCTTCTGGTTCAAGAAGCCCAGCGCCAATGCCGCCGCGATCAAGGCTTTCGTGGTCAACCGCGTGGGCGACCTTGGCTTCATGCTGGGCATCTTCGGCACGTTCCTGGTGTTCAACACGACCTCGATATCCGAGATACTGGCCGCCGCGCCGGGCATGCAGGGTTCGACGATCTCCTTCCTCGGCATGCGCCTCTACACGATGGATATTCTTTGCCTGCTGCTATTCGTCGGCGCGATGGGCAAGTCGGCGCAGCTTGGCCTGCACACCTGGCTTCCCGACGCGATGGAGGGTCCGACCCCCGTGTCGGCGCTGATCCACGCAGCGACCATGGTCACCGCGGGCGTTTTCATGGTGTGCCGCCTGTCCCCGATGTTCGAGGTTGCACCGGTTGCCTCCGGCTTCGTGATCGCGATCGGCGCGCTGACCTGTTTCTTCGCCGCCACCGTCGGCACGACGCAAACCGACATCAAGCGCGTGATCGCCTATTCGACCTGTTCGCAGCTGGGCTACATGTTCTTTGCGGCGGGTGTGGGCGCCTATAACGCGGCGATGTTTCACCTGTTCACCCACGCCTTCTTCAAGGCGCTGCTGTTCCTGGGCGCAGGCTCTGTCATCCATGCGATGCACCATGAACAGGACATGCGCTATTACGGCGGGCTGCGTAAGCAGATCCCCATCACCTTCTGGGCGATGATGGCCGGCACGCTGGCGATCACCGGCGTGGGGCTGTGGTTCGCGCATGTCGGTTTCGCGGGCTTCTATTCCAAGGACGCGATCCTAGAATCCGCCTTCGCGCGCGGGACCGAGCTGTCGCAGGTTGCCTTCTTCCTCGGCATCTTTGCGGCGCTGCTGACCAGCTTCTACAGCTGGCGCCTGATGTTCCTCACCTTCTGGGGCAAGCCGCGCTGGATCGAGAGCGAGCATATCCAGCACGCCGTGCACCACGGCCATGACGAGCCGGACGAGCACAATCCCGCGCATCAGGAAAATGCAGGGCACGACCCGCATCATCCTGCGGACCCGGCGCATGCGCATGACGGAACCGGCGGCTATCACCCGCACGAAAGTCCGGCGGTCATGCTGCTGCCGTTGATCGTGCTGTCGATCGGCGCGGTGTTCGCGGGCGCGGTGTTCAGCCACGCCTTCCTCGACAGTGCAGAGTTCTGGGGCGGCTCGCTCTACTACAACGAGCATCTGGTCCATGCGATGCACGCGGTTCCGGCCTGGGTGAAGATTGCCCCCGGCCTGGTCATGCTGATCGGCCTGGCGATCGCGTGGAACAACTATATCCGCGACACCAGTGCACCGGCCCGTTTCGTCGGCCAGTTCGGCTTCCTGTACCGCTTCCTCAAGAACAAGTGGTACTTTGACGAGCTGTATCACACCATTTTCGTGAAGCCCGCCTTCTGGCTTGGCCGCAAGTTCTGGACCATCGGCGACATCGGGATCATCGATCGCTTCGGACCCAATGGCGCGGCGTCGCTCGTCGCGGCCAGCTCGCGCTTCGCGAGCAAGGTGCAGACGGGTTATCTTTATTCCTATGCTCTGATCATGCTGCTGGGCCTTGTCGCCGCGGTCAGCTGGGTCATTGCAACGATGGCGGGGCAGTAAGTTCGTGGACGGCTTTCCGATCCTTTCGCTCATGCTTCTGGTGCCGCTTGTCGGCGCCGTCGCATGCTTCTTCGTTTCCGCGCAGACGGCGCGGTTGGTGGCGCTGGCGGCGACCCTGGTCGACCTTGCGCTCGGCATATTGCTGTGGGGTGCCTTCGACATCGGCGGCGCGCAGTGGCAGTTTACGGAGCGGGCCGACCTGTTCGCCGGCTTCAGCTGGGCGCTGGGCATCGACGGTATCGCTCTGCTGCTGATCCTGCTGACGGTGTTCCTGATGCCGATCTGCATCGGCGCCAGCTGGCATTCGATCCAGAAGCGCGTGGGCGAATACATGGCCGCGTTCCTGCTGATGGAACTGCTGATGATCGGCGTGTTCGCCGCGCAGGACCTGTTCCTGTTCTACATCATGTTCGAGGCTGGCCTGATCCCGATGTATCTGATCATCGGCATCTGGGGCGGCGACAACCGGATCTACGCGGCATACAAGTTCTTCCTGTATACGCTGATCGGGTCGGTGCTAATGCTGATAGCGATGTTCTGGATGGTCCGCGAGGCGGGCACCACCGACATCCCGACGTTGATGGCCTATGACTTCCCGGCCGGGGCGCAGACCTGGCTGTGGCTTGCCTTCTTCGCCAGCTTTGCCGTGAAGATGCCGATGTGGCCGGTGCATACCTGGTTGCCCGATGCGCACGTCCAGGCACCCACCGCCGGATCGGTGATCCTGGCGGGCGTGCTGCTGAAGATGGGCGGCTATGGCTTCATCCGCTTCGCGATTCCGATGTTCCCCGAGGCCAGCGTCCAGTTCGCCTGGCTGGTCTTCGCGCTGTCGATGATCGCGGTCGTGGTCACCAGCCTGATCGCGCTGGTCCAGCACGACATGAAGAAGCTGATCGCCTATTCCTCGGTCGCCCACATGGCGATCGTGACCGCGGCATTGTTCGCGTTCAACGTGCAGGGCTTCGAAGGCGCGATGATGGTGATGCTGGGCCACGGCCTGGTGTCGGGCGCATTGTTC
Source organism: Croceicoccus marinus (assembly GCF_001661675.2). Lineage (NCBI taxonomy): Bacteria > Pseudomonadati > Pseudomonadota > Alphaproteobacteria > Sphingomonadales > Erythrobacteraceae > Croceicoccus > Croceicoccus marinus. The sequence continues at coordinate 1,106,183 of NZ_CP019602.1, forward strand.
CTGTGCGTGGGCGTGATCTACGACCGGCTGCACACGCGCGAGATCGAGCGTTACGGCGGCCTTGCGATCAACATGCCGAAATACGCCATCTTCTTCCTGCTGTTCACCATGGCCTCGATCGGCTTGCCGGGCACCAGCAATTTCATCGGCGAGTTCCTGGGCCTTGCCGGCATCTACCAGGCGTCGAGCTGGGTGGCGCTGGTCTGCACCACCGGCATCATCCTGGGCGCGGGCTACATGCTCTATCTCTATCGCCGCGTGGCGTTCGGCGGGCAGAGGAACGCCGATGCGGCGGCGATGCCGGATCTGGACGGACGCGAATGGATGATGATGGTTCCGCTGGCGGCCGCGACCCTGTGGATGGGTATCTATCCCGAGAGTTTCCTGGCGCCGATGCGCAGCGACATCGAATGGCTGGACCAGCGGCTTGCAAGCGTGGCGCCCCCGGGCGACGCCCATCTCGCCATGCCCAGACTCGAAGCGCAGGCGGCCGCGGCCACTGCCGAAGAACACCATGATATGGGTGAGGGTGCCCACTGATGACCGATTTCTCGCAATCCCTCGCGCTTATCGTCGCAGAGGAAATCCTCACCGTTGCCGGCCTGATCCTGCTGCTGGCAGCTGCGTGGCTGGGCGATAAGGCCTCGCGCGGCATCTCGATCGCAGCGGTCGCCACCTTTGCGGCCTGTGCCGCCTTCGCGATCCCGACGCTTGCCGGCGGCCTGATGGGTCCGGACCGGATCGCGTTCATGGGCCAGTACAACGCCGATGCGTTCTCGGCCTTTGCCAAGCTTCTGATCTATCTGTCGGCGGCGGTCACGCTGATGGTCGCGCCGCGCTTCCTCGACCAGTACGGGGCGATGCGGGCGGAATTCCCGGTGCTGGTGCTGTTCGCGGTGCTCGGCATGAACCTGATGGTGTCGGCGGGCGACTTCCTCACGCTGTATATCGGGCTCGAGCTCAATTCGCTCTCGGCATATGTGCTGGCCTCCTTCCTGCGCACGGATGAGCGTTCGGCCGAAGCCGGTCTCAAATATTTCGTCCTGGGCGCGCTGGCCAGCGGCATCATCCTGTTCGGCATGAGCCTGACCTATGGCTTTACCGGCAGCACCGATTTCTCCGCCGTTCGCCTGGCGATGACCGGGCAGATCGGGATCGGGGCGATCTTCGGGCTGGTGTTCGTGCTGGCGGGCCTGGCGTTCAAGATCAGCGCGGTGCCGTTCCACATGTGGACACCCGACGTCTATGAGGGTGCGCCGACTCCGGTCACCACCTTCTTCGCCACCGCTCCCAAGGTTGCCGCACTTGCGCTGACCATGCGGGTCGCGCTGGGCGCGTTCGGCGGGCAGGTCGGCGCGTGGCAGCAGATCGTGATCTTCGTGGCGCTCGCCTCGATCGTGGTCGGTGCGCTGGGTGCGATCGGACAGGCGAACATCAAGCGCCTGCTGGCGTTCTCGTCGATCAACAATATCGGCTTCCTGCTGATCGGCCTTGCCGCCGCTACGCCGGAAGGCGCTTCGGCCATGCTGGTCTATCTTGCCATCTATGTCGCCATGAGCATCGCGGGCTTTACCGTCGTGCTGATGCTGCGCGACGTCGACGGCCGCCCGGTCGAGGCGATTGCCGACCTGGCGGGGCTGTCGTCGGTGCGTCCGGCGATGGCGTGGGCGTTGCTGGCGGTCATGTTCAGCCTTGCCGGCATTCCGCCGCTGTTCGGTTTCTGGGGCAAGTTCGTGGTGTTCCAGGCGGCGGTTGATGCCAATATGATCGCGCTTGCCGCCATCGGCATCGCGGCCAGCGTCATCGGTGCGTTCTACTATATCAAGGTGGTCAAGATCGCGTTCTTCGACGAGCCGAGCGGCCGTATCGCGGCAGAACGCGGGGCGCTGTCGCACCAGATCATCCTCCTGCTTGCCTGCCTGTTCATCTCGCCACTGGGTTATGTGCTGACGCCGTGGCTGGGCGCGATGGCGGACAGGGCGGCGCTGGCGCTGTTCTTCGTCGGCTGATCGCGTGATGGCGCCCGCGCCATCGGCCTTGCACCGGTTGGAGATCGTCGAGCAGGTCGGATCGACCAATGGCGAATTGCTTGCCCGGCTCTCGCGCGGCGAAGCGCTGCGCGAGGGTGACTGGCTGGTCGCAGACCGGCAGGTCGCCGGGCGAGGGCGCCTCGGCCGCGAGTGGCAGGACGGCGCGGGCAATTTCATGGGCTCGACCGTCGTGGCGATCGGGGCCGGCGATCCTCCGGCACATACGCTGGCGCTGGTGGCAGGTGTTGCCGTGCACCGGGCGGCTGCCGAACTTCTGCCGGATGCGGCCGGGCTGACGCTGAAATGGCCCAACGACCTGCTGCTGGACGGCGCCAAGCTGGCCGGCATCCTGCTGGAGCGGCGCGGCGATCATGTCGTGGTCGGCGTCGGCGTCAATCTCGTCCAGGCGCCCAAGCTGGCCGATCGGCAGACGGTCGCGCTCGCGGATATAGGACTGGCGGTCCCGCGCGATGACTTCGCGGATGCGCTCGCCCGCACATTCGCCGACGAACTGGCGTCGTGGCGCTCCTCCGGGCTTCACCAGACCGTAGCACGATGGACGCAGCGGGGTCCGGTCGTCGGAACCCGGCTCGTCGTCAATCCCGCGACCGAGGACCGCCTGACCGGGCAGTATCGCGGCCTGGATCCGGCTGGGGCGTTGCTGCTGCGCTTGGCGGGCGGGGCCGATCGTGCCATTCACGCGGGCGAGGTTGAACTGCTCCGCAACGAAGAGGATTGAGATGCTGCTCGCCTGCGACGTCGGCAATACGAATATCGTCTTCGCCCTGATGGAAGGGGCGCAGGCGCGTACCCGCTGGCGCATCGCCACCGACGCGCGGCGCACGGCGGACGAATATGCCGTCTGGCTGATGCAGCTGTTCGCGCTTGAGGGGCTGGATTTCACCGCGGTGACGAAGATGATCGTCTCCACCGTTGTGCCGCGTGCGCGCCATAATCTGACCGTTCTGGGCGAGAAATATTTTGGCGGCACGCCGCTGTTCGCGGGCGAAGAGCCGGTCGGCTATGGCATCAGGGCCGATGTCGACGAACCGGGATCGCTGGGCGCGGACCGCGCGGTCAACATGGTCGCGGCGCATGATGCGTGGCAGGGCGACCAGATCATCATCGATTTCGGCACCGCGACGACCTTTGACGTAATCGATTTCGCCGGCACCTACAAGGGCGGCATCATCGCGCCCGGCATCAATCTCTCGCTCGACGCTCTTGTCAGCGCCGCGGCCAAGCTGCCGCGCATCGCCATCGAATCGCCCGGCGATGATCGCAGCGTCATCGGCCGCAACACCGAGAGCCAGATGCAGATCGGCGTATTCTGGGGCTATGTGGCCATGATCGAAGGGCTTGTCGCGCGGCTTAAGGCAGAGATCGGGCGGCCCGCGCGTATCGTGGCAACCGGCGGCCTGGCGGTGCTGTTCGACGAGTGTACCGAAATATTCGACCATATAGATGTCGATTTGACGCTGCGGGGTCTATCAATTCTGGCGGAGCGTACCGATATTACTGCGCGATGACTCCTAAAAATGAACTGATATTCCTCGCGCTCGGCGGGTCGGGCGAGATTGGCATGAACGTCAATCTCTACGGCTGCGACGGGAAATGGCTGATGGTCGACCTGGGCATGAGCTTTGCCGACCCCGGATACCCCGGCGTCGACCTTGTGTTCGCCGACCTCGACTTCATCGAGGAGCGGGCCGAGGATCTGGTCGGCATCGTGCTGACCCACGCGCATGAGGACCACATCGGCGCGGTCCCTTATTTCGCGGCCGATCTGGGCGTGCCGCTCTATGCCACGCCGTTTACCGCGTCGCTGGTGCGCGAAAAGCTGGTCGAAGCCGGCATCCAGGACGAGGTGGAGCTGCATGTCATCGACCATCTGGACAGCTTCCGTCCCGGCGGATCGATTTCTCCCTTCCAGGTCCGCTACGTTCCGCTGGCCCATTCGATCGCCGAGGGTAACGCCGTACTGGTCGAGACGCCCTATGGCCGCGTCTTCCACACCGGCGACTGGAAACTGGACGACGATCCGCAGGTCGGCGAACCCTCCACGCCCGAGGAACTGACCGAGATCGGGGACGAGGGCATTCTGGCGCTCGTGTGCGATTCGACCAATGTGTTCAACGCCGCCGCATCGGGCAGCGAGGGCGAGGTACGCACCGGCCTCGACGCCGAGGTGGCGCGTCACCGCGGCAAGCGCGTGCTGGTCACGACCTTCGCATCCAATGTCGCGCGGCTGCAGACGCTGGGGCAGGTGGCTAGGGATACCGGGCGGCAGCTGTGCGTCGCGGGGCGCTCGCTCGACCGCATCATCGGCGCCGCGCAGGCGAACGGCTATCTGCAGGATTTCCCCGATACGGTCGATTTCGACACCGCCATGAGGCTTCCGCGGGGCGAAGTGCTCATCATCGCGACCGGCGGCCAGGGCGAGCCGCGCGCCGCACTCGCCCGCATAGCGGCCGAACAGCATCCGCTCGACCTGGTGAAGGGCGACGTGGTGCTTTTCTCAAGCCGCCAGATCCCCGGTAACGAACTGGCCATCGGGCGCATCATGAACCAGCTCGCGGGACGCGGGATCGACATGGTGACCGACCGGCAGGAACTGATCCACGTGTCCGGCCACCCCGGCCGGCCCGAGCTCGAGGCTCTCTATGGCTGGATCAGGCCAGAAATCCTGGTTCCCGTGCATGGCGAGATGCGCCACATGGCCGAGCAGGCGCGCGTCGGCGCGAAGGCTGGCATCCCCAGCCAGGTCGTGCAGAAGAACGGCGACATCATCCGCCTCGCCCCCGGCAAGCCCGGCAAGATCGGCGAGAGCAAGGCGGGGCGGCTCGTGCTCGACGGCGACATCATCGTGCCTGCGGACGGCGAATCGATCGTCGAACGCCGGCGTCTCGCCAGCAACGGGCACATCACGGTCGTCCTCCCGCCCGCCGGATCGAAGGGCGAGGTCATGATCAACGCCATCGGCCTCCCGCTGGTCGAGGACATGGACGAGTTCCTGGACGAGGCGAAGAACGATGTGGCATCGGCGATCGCGCGGCTGAAGGGCCGCTCGCGCGAGCCCGAGGCGGTGCTGGAAGCGGCCCGGCTTGCCGCCCGCCGCGCGGCGCGGCGCTGGTCGGGCAAGAACCCGCAGGTCGCGGTGCTTGCGATGGGCGCGGGCTGAGCCTAATCCCGGGTCCATGCAATGGACCTCCGGAATCGCGATCTACTTCCTGTTGTGGATCTTCAGCGCCTTCATGGTGATGCCGTTCGGAATCCGGACGCACCAGGATGCAGGGACCGCGCCCGAAGCGGGCCACGCCGACAGCGCGCCGATCAACTTCCAGCCATGGCGCATCGTATGGCGCACCACTCTGGTGGCGGCCGTGCTGTTCGTGCTGTTCTACGTGAATTACGAGCAGGGCTGGATCACCGCCGAGGATATCGACTTCTTCCCCGCGCCCCCCGATCTTGAGGCGGAGCAGGCGCTGACCACCGCCGACCCGGCCCGCTAGGCCGGGCGGAACCGCAGAGAGGGCCCCGCCCGGCGATCCGTTACCGGCGCAGCCGCTCGATCGACTGGGCCAGCGCGACATAGAGCTTGCCCATGTCGCTCGACAGCACGGTCACCGCCAGCGAATTGCCTTCGCGGGTGGACAGCAGGTTGCGCAGCATCGCCTCGAAATCGTGGATGTAGCGATTGACGTGCTCGCGGAACTCGCTGTCCGCTTCGAAATGCTCGACGATCAGGCGGGCGTCGGCATTGTCGATCAGGCGCACGGCGCGGCGGGTGAAGATGCCGCGCTCGCCCTTCAGATAGGCCTGCCATGCGCTGTCGCTGACATCGGTCGACAGCACCTTGTCGATGTCGATCGCGGTCGAATTCAGCGATTCGGTGATCTGCGTCACACGGCGGGCGAAATGGTCGTCGATGTCCTCTTCGGCGCGGCGGCGCGCTTCGGCGACGCGATATTCCAGATGGCCGGTGATCTCGTTGACGCGGTTCAGATGCTCTTCCAGTTCCCCCGCGGCATCGCGGGCGGCGCTGGTCGCGCGCGACACCGCGGCGTCCAGCGTTTCCAGCGTGTCCCTGGTGCTGGCCTCGACCGCCTCGCGAACGACGATGCCGCTTTCTTGGGCCAGCTTATCGGCAATGGCCCGCACCGCGTCGGATGATGTGCCCTCGATATTGGCGACAGCCTCGCGGCTCGCTTCGGCGAGGCGGCTGATCGCGCCGCTCAGCGTGGCCTCGGCTGCTTCGGCCATGGCCTCGCTGTCGCTGCGGGCCAGGGCCAGCGTGTCGCGCAGATCGGCGATCTGCGCCGCATGCTCGCTGCCGCGTTCGTTCAGCCGGTCGTGCAATTGCTCAAGCTCCGCGATGGCCGAACGCGTGCTGTTGCGCGCAGCCTCGACCGCGTTGTCGAGCGACTTGCTGTTCTCTCCCGCTTCGCCCAACGCGGCGCGCAGGTCTTCCATGCGGTCGGCCACCGAAGTCACACGGGTCTCGGCCTCGTCCAGCGAAGCAGGCAGCGCCTCGCGCGTGTGGCGCGAGCTCGCTTCGATCAGCTCGAGCAGGCGTACCGAATTGTCGGTCAGCGCCAGCACGGCCTTGTCGGTGCCCGACAGGGCTTCGCGGCTTTCGGTCAGCTTGGCGGCCAGCGCTGCCAGGCTGGCACAAACCAGCGATTCGGCCTCGCGCCCGCTTTCGGCGACCTGTTCCATCCGCTTGCCGAAATCGGCGATCCGGCCCGAAATGATCTCGGCATGGCGGGCCAGCGATTCGCTGGTCGCCTGCTGGCGGCGGCGGCGCTCGTCGAGTTCGCCGTCGATTTCGGCCAGCTGCGCGTCGAGCGTCGCCAAGCTTTCGCGGCCCGCGGCAATGCGTGCCTCGCGGCGTTCCTCGAAGCTGCGGTCGATCGTGTCGAGATGGTCCGCCGCGGCTTCGGTCATTTCGCGGCCCGCTGCCAGCTGGCGCAGGCGGCGTTCCTCGAACCCTTGCTCGATCGCCACGAACTGCTGCGCGATGGCTTCGCCGAATTCGCGCTGCACGTCGTGATAGGCCTGGCGACGCTGTTCGATCCGAGCGTCGAAATCGTCGAGCTGACCCGTCACCGCATCGCCGAACTCGCGCTGGGCGGTGATATAGCTCAGGCGGCGCTCCTCGATCCGGCCATCGACATCGTCGAGCTGGGTCGCAAGCGCCTCGGTCAGATAGCGGCCGGCAGCCTCGCCCTTCTGGCGGCGCTGCTCGATCTCGCCGTCCAGGGCTTCCAGCCCGGCGCGCAGGCGATCGGACAGCGCGCGGGTGGCCGCTTCGCTGCGCTCGATCCGCCCGGCAATCTCGGCTTCCAGCGTTTCGCCATGCTGAAGCAGCTCGCCATGCAGGCGCCCGATCTCGAGCGAGAGCATCGACACGCGCGAGCCGACCGTTTCCAGCGTTTCCTCGCTCTTGCGGTCGAGGCCGGAGAACATCGTCGCAGCCTCGCGCCCACCCTCGGCCATGCGGTCGCGCCAGGCGGCGATCGCCTCGCCGCCGACTTCGGCAAAGCGTTCCATCAGCGCGTCGGCTTCGTCGTTCACCGCGGTCAGGCGATTGCGCCAGCCGGTGATCGCACCTTCGCCCGAATGGTCGAAACCGGCAAAAAGCGTTTCCGCCTCGCGCCCCAGGTCGCCAAGCTGCTTGCGCAGCCGGTCCAGCGCCTCGGTCTCGCCGCGCGCAATGCGGCCCGCGATGTCGCCGCTTTCGCTTTCCAGCTTGGCAAGGCGCTCCTGCAGCGCGTCGACGGCATCGATCTCGGCTTCGGCCAGGCGGTTGCGCGCCTGGTCGAGAATGCGCTCCATCGCCTCGGCGCGTTCGCGAACGGCGGCCAGCGCGTCGATTTCCTGCTGGTCCAGCCGCTCGCGCAGTGCCGAACCCTCGGCATCAAGCGCGGCGAAGCGGTCGGAAGCGATCGATCCCAGCTGGTCCGCGCAGCGCTCGAACTCGGTCAGTGCCTCGTTCACGCGCGCGCGCATCTCGTCCACCTTCAGCGTCGAGGCTTCGCCTGCCTGGCCCAGCCTGCCGAACCCTTCGGTCAGGCGGTTCAGCTGGCCATGCGCGCCTTCGCCCGCCTGGCCGATCGAATTGACCAGGTCGCGCGCCGCATTGGTCAGCACCGGCAATTGCCCGCGCAGCTTCTCCATATTGTCGAGCGCCGCGCCCGACACGCCGTGCAGGCGATCGACCTGCTCTCCGTTATCGGTGATAAGATCCTGCAATCGACCGGCATTTTCGGACAGGCGCTCGCTCGCGATACGGCCCAGCGATTCAAGGTCGCGGCCCTGCGCGGTCAGGAATTCGCGCGCGATCGACAGTTCGGCGTTCACCTTGCCAAGCCGCTCCTCCAGCGCGATCGATTCGTGGCGCAGCGAGGCGGCGGCATCGGCGAAACGCCCCGCTTCGGCGCGGCTGTGACGCAGCGCCAGCATCCACAGCGCGACGATCAGCGCCGCCGGCATCGACCATTGCGCGATCAGCGCGGCCCAGGCAGCGAAATCGGCGGGAACGGCGCCGTCAGACAGTTGCGCGAAAGCGAAGAAGCCCGTCCACAGCGCAAGCGCCAGCACGGCGAGGGCAGGGACGATCCAGCCCGCGCTGCGCGGTGCAACGGCCTCGAAGGCGGGATCGGCGTGGGCCATGTCGTCGGCCACCTCGTAATGCCCGTCATATTGATGGGCGTCGGGATGGGACCGCGCATCGTCGCGCTCGAAACCGGCGGATTCGGTTGCCTGTGCCGTATCCTCCTGATCTTCCTGTCCAAAGCGGATGATATTGCGCCGTCTGTTCATGCTGATAGCCCGTCCCGATCCTAAGCCCCACGATCTAGCACAGAACCCGCATTGTTACAGGCCCCGCTTCGGCATTTCTGGGGAAGGCGCGGGGCAGGTTACGGTGGATAAGACGGTAACGCAGCGGCCCGGGCCAGCGCCTGCGTCGCAAGCCTTTGCACAGATCGCGCGCACCATCTTGCGCGGGGGCGCTTTTCCGCCGCATGAGGGGCACTGTTCGCCGACGCGGCGGGGCAAGATTGGGTGTGGTCCTTGCGCATAGCAGTCATTTCAATGCTGGAACCGGTGGAAGGCGGCGACCGACCGTCGGCCTCGCTGCGCATTGCCGGCGAGCCGGTCGCACGCCACCAGCTCGAGATTGCGGCGGCTGCCGGTGCCAAGCGCGTTCTCGTGCTCGGCGATCCGGGCGACGAACGGGTCGAGATGATGCTGGGCGCGGCGCGCGTGGCGGGGCTTCCGGCCAAGATCGTGCGCGATGCGCCCGCATTCTGCGGGGAGGTGACCGCAGCGGACGAACTTCTGGTATTCGGCGATTCGCTGATGGCCGATGCCTCGCTGGCGCTGGACCTCAGCAGCGGGCGCGGCGTGGCGACCCTGCCTGTCGAGCAGGGGCTGGCCGCGGGGTTCGAACGCATCGATGCCGAATATGCATGGGCAGGCGTGATGGTGGTGCCCGGATCGCTGGCGGAACGGCTGCGTGAACTGCCCCGCGATTGCGATATCGCGTCTTCGCTGCTGCGGATCGCGCTGATGACGCGGCTTCAGGCGCATCCCGTCGATGTGGCGGCCCTGTCCGATGGCCGCTGGACCCTGATCCGCAGCGAGGCGGATGCGCAGGCGGCGGAAAGGCGCCGCCTCGCCAGCACCATCGCCGAGGCTAGCGGACAGACCGTCGGCACCAGGATCGCGGCGCGCGCGGCCCAGCAATTCGGCGCCCGGCTGCTTGAGCAGGATCACAGCGATCTGCTGCTGGCGGCGATCGGACTGCTGCTGGTCGGCGCTGCGCTGGCGGCCACGGGTTTCCAGATCGGCTGGCTGGCCTTCTTGTTCATGGGGCTGAGCTGGATGGTCCTGCGCGGCCACCGCGTGCTGCAGGCGGTGCGCCGCCAGACGCGCATGCGGCCGCGCGGGCGCGACATCGGGTCGCTGCTGTTCCTGGCATTCGACGGCGTGATGGTGGCGGTGATCGCGATCAACGGCGGACCGGGCCTGGCGCGGTCGCCCGCCTGGTTCGCGGCGTTCATGGCCATTGCGCTGCTGCGGCTTGGCGCGGCGGAATTTCCCCATGTACCGATTCGCCCATGGCTGGACGACCGTTTCCTGCTGTGCCTTGCGCTTGCGCTATCGGCCATCTGGGGGGGACCGATACTGCTTTCGATGCTCCTCGCAGGAGCCATTGCGCTGGGGTGGATTGCCCTTACGTTCCAAACGGGAACGGCTCGTACGAAACTAACGCGCCCTTAACCACACGGTGATATGCCAAGCCCATGGGCGAACTGGAAAAGACCGGCGGAATAGCCTCCGCCATGCGCTCCGAACTGAAGCGCGGAGATCGGGTGCTGGGCGCGCGCGGCGTTGTGCTGCGCCATATCATCGGGTGCGAGGATCGCGCCATGTTCTCGGATGCGATCGTGGCGCGCGTGCGCGGGCTGGCGAACGATGTCGCCGCGCAGCTTGCGATCAGCCTGGCCGAAGCGGCGGGAGAGAAAGAGCCCGAGCAATGGGTGGAACATCTGGCCGAACCGCTCGCCGGCGCGCTGATTGATGAGCCGATGCTGCTCGAACATCTCCATTCGGTGTCGATGGAATGGCAGCTTACCGAAAGCCTTGAGCGGCGCGCAGGCATGGATCCCGCGCTCTCACCGCTGCTGCAGACGCTGATCAGCGCCGACGATCCCAATGCCAGCTCGCTCGCCATGGACCTGCTGACCGGGCAGGCAGCTTTCGTGCGCCACATGCAGCGCATGACCTTGCCGCTGGTCGAGCTTCCCGCCGATGTGCTGTTCGCCGTGCTGAACACGCTGCGCGGCGTGGTCGCAGGCGACCTCAGCTTCGAACAGCATGCGCGTACGGCGGAGCATGCGATCCGCACCCAATATGACGAATCGACCACGCGCATCGCGGTCGCCAACCGGCTGGTCCGTGCACTTGGGGCAGGGGCCTTTGCCGCGCTGTCGGTCAGCCATGCGGGCGTCGCGGTGTTCCTGTCCGCGCTGGCCGCGGCGACGGGGGAAACGCGCGACGACGTGGCGTCCTCTACCGGCGAAAGCCAGCTTGCGCGCCTGGCGCTGTCGCTGCGCGCCGCCGGCCTGGGCGACAAGGAGATCGAGCGCGAGTTCTTCGCGATCCATCCCGACATCACGCTGCCCGACAATTTCGCCGCGCTGCGCGGGAATGACGCGCAGGCCCTTCTGACCGGCGGGACGCCAGGGTCCGGCCCCGATTCGGGTTACGAGCCGGAACGCTGAAAATGGCCGAAGGTACCCTCGCACCGACCGGCGCGACCGCTGCGCTGACCGCGCGCAGCGATGCGCAGGACCGGCTGGTCGCGGCGGATCAGCGGCTGCTGGTGCTACAGCGCGAATGCGGCGGGGACATGCCCGGGCTGATCGCGGTCCCCGAACTGATGCAACTGGTCCGCAAGTCACGCGCCTATGGCATGAAGCTGGCGCAGGCGCTGACGGTCACCCATCCCGGCGGCTCGCTGAAGGGCTGGGCCGAGATCGAGCCCGACGATGAGGGCTGCACCATCCGCCTGTCCGACTGGCACGCGATGGATGCAGTTCCGGCTACTGGCGACCAGCCCGCTGGCGCAGAGGACGACGAGGCCGCCGAAACGCGCCTTGCGATCGAGCAATTGCTGGCAGAAGCGGTGCTTTGGCTCGACGGGCAGCAGAACATCGTCGCACTCGAGACGGAGTGCACCGAATTGTCGCCGATGGTGGCGCGCGCGCGGCGTCAGCGCGGCCAGAACTGGTCTACCCTGTTCCAGACCGACGGCGACGTGCAGTCGCACTGGAGCCTGCGCAGCGGCATCATCGCCGGTATCGAGGAATCGGAACGGCGCTGGCATCTGATGCTGACGGGCGGCACGACGGGAAATGCAGGCCAGCAGATCCTGATCCGCCGGCACGAGGAACCGATTTCCGCCAAGCCCGCGAATGATGAGGATTTGCTGCCGGGCGATCTCTTGTCCCAGCAGCTTGCTCCCGCGCTCGATGCGCCGGTTCGCCGGATCATCCAGCTGGGCGAGATCATGCGCGACCGCCTGGCCGGTCCGCTTTCGCGCGAATATGTCAGCTATGCGGGCGACATCGTCGATGCCGCCAAGCATCTCGCCGGCCTGGCGCAATCGTTGTCGGATGGAGAGGACGAGCCCGAGCCCGACATGGTCCCGGTGGTGCCGGGAGAGATCGCCGAGAGCGCCTGCCGTTTCCAGACCACGCGCGCCGCGCGCAAGCAGGCGCGCTTCACCATCGCCTTCGACCCGGCCCGGGCGCTGGGCGACCGGCGCTGGTGCATGCAGATACTGCTCAATCTGCTGGGCAATGCAGTGGACTACGGTCCGCGCGGCGGGGAAATATTCGTCGATTGCGCCGCCGAAGGCCCCTGGGTCAGCGTCAGCGTCACCGATGAGGGCAAGCCGCTTTCGGCGCAGGACTGCGAAAAGATCTTCGCAAAATATGAACGGCTCGGCCGCGAGGGCGACGGCACCGGCCTTGGCCTGCATATCGCCCGGCGGTTGGCCGAAGCGATGGGCGGCAGCCTGACGGTTTCGCTTGGAAAGCGCGGCGGCAATTGTTTCACGCTTCGGCTGAAGGCGGCGGACGAAGCCGCGGCCGAATAAGGCCGGGTTCAGCGCCCGCTGCGGCGCCGCCGCACGATCCACACCAGTATCAGCCCGGCAGCCATCGCCAATACGCCGATATAGGCCCATTGACGCTTGCCGATCATGAAGCTGTCGGCAGGCCAGCCGACGAAGCCAAGTCCTTGCAGCGTCCACAGCACGCCCAAAAGAAAAATGACGATGCCGAGGACGGTTAAGGCCAGTCTCCGCATCGTCATTTCCTTCGTAACTATCTCAGTCCAGGCGATTACCGCTGGGCGATAGGCACATAATCGCGCTTCTCCGGGCCGGTGTAAAGCTGGCGCGGGCGGCCGATTCGCTGGCCGGGATCGGAAATCATCTCGTTCCACTGCGCGACCCAGCCGACGGTGCGGGCAAGGGCGAACAGCGCGGTGAACATCTCGGTCGGGAAGCCGATCGCCGACAGGATCACGCCCGAATAGAAGTCCACGTTGGGGAACAGCTTCTTCTCGACGAAATAATCGTCGTTCAAGGCCATTTCCTCAAGCTGCAGGGCAACCTCGAACACGGGGTCGCTGACGTTCAGCGCATCGAACACCTCGCGCACCGTCTTCTGCATCACGGTCGCCCGCGGGTCGTAGTTCTTGTAGACGCGGTGGCCAAAGCCCATCAGGCGGAACGGATCGTCCTTGTTCTTGGCGCGCGCGATATATTCGGGAATCTTGTCCGGCGTCCCGATCTCGTGGAGCATGTTGAGCGCGGCCTCGTTCGCGCCGCCATGCGCTGGGCCCCACAGACAGGCGATGCCCGCCGCGATGCATGCGAACGGATTGGCACCCGACGAACCCGCCAGCCGCACGGTCGAGGTCGACGCGTTCTGCTCGTGATCGGCATGCAGGATGAAGATGCGGTCCAGCGCCTTCTCGACCGCGGGTACGACTTCATATTCCTCGGCGGGAACGCCGAAGGTCATGCGCAGGAAATTGCCGGTATAGCTCAGCCGGTTGTCGGGCTGCATGAAGGGCTGACCGATCGCGTATTTGTAAGCCATGGCCGCGATCGTCGGCATCTTGGCGATCAAGCGGTGCGAGCTGATCTTGCGGTGCTCGGGGTCCGAGATGTCGGTGCTGTCGTGATAGAACGCCGACAGCGCGCCGACCACGCCGCACATGATCGCCATCGGGTGCGCATCGCGGCGGAAGCCCTGGTAGAACTGGCGCAGCTGGTCATGCAGCATGGTGTGGCGAGTAATGGTGAACTCGAAAGTATCAAGCTCGTCCTTGGACGGCAGCTCGCCGTTCAGCAGCAGGTAGGACACTTCCATGAAGCTGGAATTTTCCGCCAGCTGGCCGATGGGATAGCCGCGGTGCAGCAGCACGCCTTCCTCGCCATCGATGAAGGTCAGGCCCGAATCGCAGCTGGCCGTCGACGTGAAACCGGGGTCATAGGTGAACATGCCCGTCTTGCCGTAGAGCTTGCCGATATCGACGACATCCGGCCCAAGCGTCCCGCTCTTCATCGGAAATTCGTAGTCGCCGCCCCCTGCGGTCAGTTTCGCCGTATCGCCCACTTACTCACTCCTCTTCTTCTGATGTCTTAGTTTCCTGCGGCGGTGCTTCAGTCAAGCTCCGATCCGGCAGGCGCCGATGCACCGGCATGGTCGCGAATGCGCGCAAGGCTCTCCTCGCGTCCAAGCAGCACCAGCACGTCGAAGATGCCGGGCGAGGTCGACTGCCCGGTCAGCGCCGCGCGCAGCGGCTGTGCGATCTTGCCAAGACCCAGCTCGCGTTCCTCGGCCATGGCTTTCAGATTGTCTTCCAGCGGCCCGGCAGCCCAGTCGTCCGCCGCGTCCAGCCGTGATGCGACATCGCCCAGCAGCGCGTGTGCGCCTTCGGCCTGCAGCAGCACGGCAGCCTTGTCGTCCAGCGGCAGCGGCCGCTGTCGGAACAGGAACAAAGCGCCTTGCGCCAGTTCATCCATGTTCTTCGCCCGCGCCTTGAGCGACGGCATCGCCGCGATCAGCAGGTCGCGGTGCTTCGCCGCATCGAAACCGGGCTCCAGCGCAGCGATGCGCGGGGCCGCCAGATCGGCCAGGCGCGCATCATCCGCTTCGCGCATGTACTGGCCGTTCATATTGGCCAGCTTCTTCAAGTCGAAACGCGACGCGCTCTTGCCCACGGCGGGCAGGTCGAACAGCTCGACCGCTTCGTCGCGGCTGAAGATTTCCTGGTCGCCGTGACCCCAGCCAAGGCGCAGCAGGTAATTGGACACCGCCTCGGGCAGCAGGCCCATCTCGTCGCGATAGGCATCGACGCCCATGGCGCCGTGGCGCTTGGACAGCTTCGCCCCGTCGGCGCCGTGGATCAGCGGGATATGGGCATAGACCGGATCGTCCCAGCCGCCTTCGACGTCGTGCATCGCGCGATAGATCGGAAGCTGGCGAAACGCATTGTTCAGATGGTCGTCGCCGCGGATAACATGGGTCACGCCCATGTCGTGATCGTCGACCACCACGGCCAGCATATAGGTCGGCGACCCGTCGGAACGCAGCAGGATGTAGTCGTCGATCTCGGCGTTCTTCACCTCGACCCGGCCCTGCACGGCATCCTCGATCACCAGCGAGCCTTCTTCCGGCGTCTTCAGCCGGACGACGAAGGGCGCGCCGGCCGGCGCCTCGGAAGGATCGCGGTGGCGCCAGCGGCCGTCATAGCGCAGCGGCTTCCTGGCGGCGCGCTGCTCGGCGCGCATCTGCTCAAGCTCTTCGGACGTGGCATAGCAGCGATAGGCGTGGCCCGCTTCCAGCAGCTTGAAGGCAACCTCGGCATGGCGAGCGGCGCGTTCCGACTGGAACACCGGCTCCTCGTCGTAATCAAGGCCCAGCCATTCCAGCCCGTCGAGAATCGCGTCGATGGCTTCCTGCGTCGAGCGGGCCTTGTCCGTATCCTCGATCCGCAGCAGCGCCTTGCCGCCGAAATGCCGGGCATAAAGCCAGTTGAACAGCGCGGTGCGCGCGCCGCCGATATGCAGGAAACCCGTGGGCGAGGGCGCGAAACGCGTGACGACAGTCCCTTGCGCGGTTGCTTTCGCGTTGCCGCTGTCGGTTCCGTCTGCCTGGCCGCTTGCCATCTGCGCGTGCTTCCTCTTTCAATGCATGTCATGGGCGAACCGCTCGAACCGGAGAAGACGTTTCATGAATGACTTGCGCGGCGCCATGGGGAAGGGCCGTGCCAGTACCGTCGTTCCGATAGCGGGCGAGGTCGAAGGCGATTCACGCCCCTCTTCGCGGTTGCGGAAATGGGGGACCGAAGCCCGTTTGTCCAGTGCCGCGGATGGAATAGAGGCGTTCCTGGCCGATCGCGGCTTCGAACGCATGCCGTGGCTGGCCGTGGCGATGCTGACGGGCATCGGGCTATGGTTCATCCTGCCGGGGCCGGGCGAATGGCTGATCGCCATCGGCCTGTGCGGCGTGATGGCAGGATTGTCGCTGGTGCGGCTGGAGGGCGACCGGCATGCGCTGCTGCGCAATGCGGCGACCGGTCTGGCGCTGATGCTGGCTGCCGGGATCGTGCTGGTCTGGGCTCGCTCGACCCTGATCGGCGCGCAGCCCATCAGCGGGCCAAGGGTCGCGGTGGTGGAAGCGATCGTGCTCGAGCGCGAGGAGCAGCCCGCGCGCGAACGCGTCAGGCTGATCGTCGCGACCCGCGATCCGCTGGACCAGATACCGATCAGGGCGCGGCTGAACGTACCGGCGGAGATGGACGACCCGGCGCTGGTGGCAGGATCGAAGTTCCGCGCCAAGATCCGCCTGACCCCGCCCCAGCGTGCGGCGGTGCCGGGCGGCTATGACTTTGCGCAGTCGGCCTGGTTCGACGGGCTTGCTGCATCGGGATCGGTTCTGGAACCCCCCATCGTTACTGGCCTCGCGGGCGGGGCAAGCGGCTGGCGCAGCGAGCTTGCCGCCCATGTCCGGCAGCAGGTCGGGCAGTATGGCGGCGCGGCATCGGCTGCGATCGCAGCGACGCTGATCACCGGCGACCGCGGCGCCATCCCCGAAGCCGACGCGCAGGCGATGCGCGATTCCGGATTGGCGCATATGCTGTCCATCAGCGGGCTTCACGTGGGTGCGATCGTGGCGATTGCGTGGCTTCTGGTGGTCAGGGTGGGCGCTTTGTTCCCCTGGCTTGCCCTGCGAGTGCGGCTCCCGTTGGCGGCAGCGGGGTCGGGCGCGCTGGCGGGGATCGGTTATACGCTGATGACAGGAGCCGCGCTGCCGACGGTGCGGGCCTGTCTGGCTGCGCTGCTGGTCGTGGCCGCGCTGTCTCTCGGGCGGCAGGCGCTGTCACTCAGGCTGATCGCGCTGGCCGCGATGACGGTGATGCTGTTCTGGCCCGAAGCGGTCATCGGCCCCTCGTTCCAGCTGAGCTTTGCCGCGGTGACGGCTATCGTCGCATTCCACAACAGCCGCTTGGTCGAGTGGCTGAAGGAGCAGCGGGGCGAGGGACAACTGGCGCGCTGGGCCCATGCCGGCCTGCTGCTGTTCCTGACGGGCCTGATCGTCGAGGCTGCGCTGAGCCCGCTGGTCCTGTTCCATTTCCAGCGGTCGAGCCTCTATGGATCGCTTGCCAATGTCGTCGCGATTCCGCTGATGACGGCGGTAACCCTGCCTGCGCTGACCGCGGGGCTGGTCTTCGATTTGCTGGGGGTTGGAGCGCCCCTTTGGTGGCTTTCGGCAAAGTCGCTCGACCTGACACTGGGTATTGCACACACGACGTCCTCGCTTCCCGGGTCGGTGCTGCAATTGCCGCAGGTCTCGCTTGTGGCGGCGCTGGCATGCGTCGCGGGCGCGTTCTGGCTGGCGCTGTGGTCGGGGCGGTTTCGGCTGTGGGGACTGCTGCCGCTGTCAATCGGAGTGTCCGCGCTCTTCCTTGCGCGCCCGGCCGACCTGCTGATCGAACAGAGCGGACGAAATGCCGCCATGCTGTCGGATGACGGCGAATTATACCTTCTGCGCACCAGCACGAGTTTCGCAGCGGACGCGATGGTGGAGGCGATGGGCAAGACGCCGAAGGACGGTGAACCGTTCAGCGAATTTCCCGAATGGCCCGGGGCGCGCTGCAACGGCGATTTCTGTCAGCTTCAGGCGCAGGGCAGGACCCTGCTTGTCGCCCAGCGACCCGTGGACGTACCATATGGCCCGCTGGTCGCCGCCTGCGCGCGGGCCGATATCGTGATTTCCAGCAGGCGGCTCCCCGCGGATTGCCGGCCGTCCATGTTGAAGGCCGACGGCAGCCTGCTGTCGCGCCGCGGCGGGCTGGCCGTCGATCTGGAAAGCGGCTCCTACCGGGCGGTCAGGCCCGAAGGCGACAGCCACGGATGGTAGGCCGCGGGGTGCGGCGTTCAGTGATAGCGGCGCAGCAGTCCGGCAAGCCGGCCCTGGACCTGCACTTCCGACGGATCGTAGGTCTGCGCCTCATACGACGCATTCGCAGGATCGAGCCGGACCATGCCGTTCACGCGGCGGAGGTATTTCAGCGTCGCTTCCTCACCGCGGACCAGCGCAACGATGATCTCGCCGTCTCGCGCCGTGTCGGTGCGGCGCACCAGCGCATAATCGCCATCGAAGATGCCGGCCTCGATCATGGAATCGCCGGAAACTTCCAGCGCATAATACTCCCCGCTTCCCAGCAAGGCAGCGGGAACGGGCAGCATCCGCGAATCCTCCAGCGCCTCGATCGGGACGCCGGCGGCGATGCGGCCATGCAGCGGAATTTCAATCACGTCGCTCGATACGCCGGGCTGCGGGGCAAGGCGCTTGAATTCGACGACATTGTCGGGTTTGGCCGGCGCGGATTTCGCCCGGGCGGTGCCGGTCACATCGTCCGGCTGGCGGATCACCTCAAGCGCGCGGGCACGGTTCGGCAAGCGGCGGATGAAGCCGCGTTCCTCCAGCGCCGAGATCAGGCGATGCACGCCCGACTTCGACTTCAAGTCGAGGGCTTCCTTCATTTCCTCGAACGAGGGGGAAATTCCGCTATCCTCAAGCCGTTGCTGGATGAAGATCAGCAATTCGTGCTGTTTGCGCGTAAGCATGGCCGTATCCTGTTCCGCCTTGCGCCCAGCGGCGCGAACGAATACGGAACAATTAAGCAACATCGGAACACGCGTCAACCCATGTTAACGCAATAATGCGTCAGTTTCTGTTGCGCGGCGCCAGCGGAATGACCCGAACGACATCGCCGGTTTTCACTTCCGCCGTTTCCGCAGGGCGCAGGATCAGCGCATCGGCTTCGGCCAGAGGCGTCAGTGCAGCGCTGTCCTGCAAAGCCAGCGGCATCACGCCCAGATCGGTGAACGCTGCGCGCAGGAATTCCGTCCTTTTCCCGGTCGCTGGCAGATCCCCCAGGCAGAACGCGGGCTGCATCGCGGGCAAGGGCGACCGGTCGCCCATCAGCGCG
Organism: Croceicoccus marinus; assembly: GCF_001661675.2. Classification (NCBI taxonomy): domain Bacteria; kingdom Pseudomonadati; phylum Pseudomonadota; class Alphaproteobacteria; order Sphingomonadales; family Erythrobacteraceae; genus Croceicoccus; species Croceicoccus marinus. The sequence goes on from NZ_CP019602.1 coordinate 1,125,301, forward strand.
CGGGCGATCGGCTGCGCGAAGAGATGCGCGGTCACGAAACTGGAGACCGGATTGCCGGGCAGGCCGATAACCAGCTGTCTACCGAGACGAGCGACCAGGATCGGCTTGCCAGGCTTGATCGCGACGCGCCAGAAGTCGATCTTGGCGCCCATCTCCTCCAGCACCGGCAAGACGAGGTCGTGATCGCCCACCGATGCGCCGCCGCTGGTGACGATCATGTGCGCGTTCTTCGCCTGCTCGAAAGCGGCGCGCAGCGCGTCGCGGCGGTCGGGTACGGGGCCATGGCTTTCGATTTCGCAGCCGAGGTCGGTGAACAATGCGCCCAGCATGGCGCCATTGCTGGCGGGGATCGCGCCGGGAGGCAGGTCCTCGCCCGCGGGTCTCAATTCGTCGCCACCCTCGATCACCGCGACGCTGGCTTTTTCATGCACTGAAAGCCTGCCGTGTCCCGCCGTGATCGCCAGCGCCAGCCGAGCGGGCGTCAACCTTTCCCCAGCGCGCGCAATGATGTCGCCCTGCGCGAAGTCGAGCCCGCGGGGGCGGATATGCCGGCCGAGCGGTTCGGGAGGATCGCCGTCGAAGAACAGCCTGCTTCCTTCGGCGCGGCAGTCTTCCTGCACGGCGACCATGTCGGCACCGCCCGGAACGACCGCGCCGGTCGCGATGCGAACGGCCTGCCGGGGTCCGACCGTGCCCTGGAACGGGTGTCCTGCGGCGCTTTCGCCGACGATGTCCCAAGGGCCTGGCATGTCGACTTGCCGCAGGGCATAGCCATCCATCGCCGACATCGGATCGGGCGGCTGAGATCGCAGCGCCGCGACATCACTGGCGAGCCACCGACCGGCTGCCTCTCCGATCGGCAATTCCACGGCGGGCAGCGGCTGCGCCATCGCGAGAAGGCGTCGCTGCGCTTCCTCGAGCCCCAGCAGCCAGCTTGCCGTCAAAGCTCCAGATCCTCATGCCCCGCGGCGCGCCAGCGGCCCGACTTGCCGCCATCCTTGGCGATCAGTCGGATCCCGCCGATGACCATGCCCTTGTCGAGCGCCTTGGCCATGTCATAGATCGTGATCAGCGCCACCGAGACGGCAGTGATCGCTTCCATCTCGACCCCCGTCTTCGCCTCGATAGAGGCAGTGGCGGTGGCATGGATCGAGCCATGCTCGAAGGTGAAATCGACGTTTACCGCGTCGATGGGCAGCGGATGGCACAAAGGGACGAGCTCGCCCGTCTTCTTGGCCGCCATGATGCCCGCGATGCGTGCCGTGGCCAGCACATCGCCCTTTTTCACGCTGCCTTCGCGGATTGCCTGCAGGGCTTCATCGGACATGGCGATGCTGCCGCCGGCGACCGCGGTGCGGCGGGCGGGGGTCTTGCCTCCCACGTCGACCATGCGCGCGGTGCCGCTTTCGTCCAGATGGGTGAGCTTGCTGGTCAACGAATCATGCCCATCGAGCCGGGCCCATCGAACCGGGCAGTCCCGCCATACGCGGCAGGCCAAGCAGGTCGCGCGTCGCCGTCGTCACGTCGCGCTGCCGCATGAGGCTCTCGCCCACTAGGAAACAGCGTACGCCCGCCATGTCGCAGATGGCCTGGACATCGTCATGATCCGCTATGCCGCTTTCGCTGACCAGCAGCGCGTCCGGCGGGGCAAGCGGGGCGAGGCGGGCCGTGGCGGCGATATCGGTGGTAAAGGTGCGCAAATCGCGATTGTTGACCCCGATCAGCCCCGAGCGCAGCCGGTGCGAGCGCTCCATCTCGGCCTCGTCGTGCACCTCGACCAGCACGTCCATGTGCGCGTCGATGGCGGCAGCCTCGATCTCGGCCGCCAGACAATCGTCCAGCGCGGCGAGGATGATGAGGATCGCGTCCGCCCCGATCGCGCGCGCTTCGGTCACCTGCCATGGATCGACCATGAAATCCTTGCGCAACACCGGCAGCGTGCAGGCGGCGCGGGCGGCGACCAGATAATCCTCATGCCCCTGAAAATGCGGGGCATCGGTCAGCACCGACAGGCAGGCGGCGCCGCCGGTGGCATATTCGCGCGCATGTTCTGGCGGGTCGAAATCCTGCCGAATCAATCCCTTGGAAGGCGAAGCTTTCTTGATTTCCGCGATCAGCCCAAAGCCGCGGCGCGAAGCCTGCTCAAGCCTATGCGCGAAACCGCGGGGCGCTTCCTGCGCCCGCGCCAGCACTTCCAGGTCGCGCAGAGAGCGCTGCTTCTTGCGCGCCGCGACTTCCTCGCGCTTGACGTTGCAGATCTCGAGCAGCCGGTCGCTCATGGGCATGTCCCCGAATTGACGGTCCTGATCCAGCAATCGAGGAGCGCCTTGGCCAGACCCTTGTCGATCGCCTCGGCAGCTTCCTCGGCGCCCTCATACAGCGTGCGCGCTTCGCCTGCCACGATCAGCGCAGCGGCGGCATTGAGAACGACCGCGTCGCGGTAGGCGCCCTCGGCCCCTGCCAACAAATCGCGCAAGGCCGCCGCGTTGTAATCGGCATCCCCGCCCCTGATCGCTTCCAGCGGGTGGAAGGGCAGGCCTGCATCCTCGGGCGTCACTTCATCGGGAAAATCGAAGCCGATTGCGGCTGTCCGGCTGGGCCCGGCGATCGAAAGTTCGTCCAGCCCCTCATGTCCCGACACCACCAGCGCCCGCTCGGTCCCCAAATCGCGCATCGCCTGCGCATAGAGAGGAACGAGAGCTGGGCTTGCGACGCCGACCAGCTGGCGGGTCACGCCCGCCGGATTGGCCAGCGGGCCGGTCAGGTTGAAGATCGTGCGCCGTCCCAGCGCCCGGCGGATCGGCGCGATCCGGGCCAGCGCGGGATGATGCGACTGGGCGAAGAGAAAGGCGATAGACAGGTCGGGCAATGTCGCAGCCGCCATTGCACCTGCCTTGCCCAGGTCCAGGCCAAGGCTTTCCAGCGTATCAGCACCGCCCGCCTTGCTGCTGGCCGCGCGATTGCCATGTTTCGCCACCGGAACGCCGCATGCCGCCACCACCAGCGCCACCGCGGTCGACACGTTGAGCGAATGCTGGCCGTCCCCGCCGGTGCCGCAAACGTCGATGGAGAGCGCAGGCGCGGGAACGGGCTTCATCCGTGCCCGCATCGCGCGGACGGCCCCGGCGATTTCCTCCGCCGTTTCGCCACGTTCGGCCATCGAGACCAGAGCGTCGGCAATGGCGTCATCCGGCATTTCGCCGTCGAGCATCCTGCCGACCAGCGCCTCGGCCTCGTCGATGGTCAGGCCCGTCGATGCCATCATGCAACGACTGCCTGCTCGGCGGGAAGCGTCGCCTCGATCCCGCAGAGTTCGAGGAAATTGGCCAGCATCGCGTGGCCGTGCTGGGTGGCGATGCTTTCGGGATGGAACTGCACCCCGTGGATCGGCAGGCTTTCGTGCCGGAAGCCCATCGCGTGGGTGCCGTCCTCGGCCGGGCGCGGCGTGCTGGCGTTGATGGTCAGGCAGGCCGGCACATCCTCGACCACCAGCGAATGATAGCGTGTCGCGGTGAAGGGCGAGGGCAACCCCTTGAACACGCCCGTCCCGTCATGATCGACGGGCGAGGTCTTGCCGTGCATCAACCCGCCGCGCACGACCGTTCCGCCGAAATACTGCCCGATCGCCTGATGGCCCAGGCACACGCCCAGCAGCGGACTTCCTGCATCGGCGCAAGCACCCACCAGGTCCAGGCTGACTCCCGCCTCGTTTGGCGTGCAGGGCCCGGGCGAGATCAGAAAACCCCTGGCGCCCGAAGCCAGTGCTTCTGCCGCGGTGATCGCATCGTTGCGCACCACGTCCACCTTCGCGCCCATTTCCATCAGGTAGTGGACGAGGTTCCAGGTGAAGCTGTCGTAATTGTCGATGACGAGGATCATGGTGCCCGCCTTTGCGCGTGAATATTATCGAGATCAAGTCGCCCGAAGGGGTGGGACGGACGGAACGGGGTGCGGCGTTATTGCCCGTAGCCCGCTTCGCCGGCCAGTTTCAGCGCTTCCTTCGCCGCGGCGAGCAGGGCACCGGCCTTCGCCTCGCACTCGCGCTGTTCGTAGGCCGGGTCGGAATCGGCGACGATCCCGGCGCCTGCCTGCACATGCATCATGCCGTCCTTTACCACCGCGGTGCGCAGAACGATGCAGCTGTCCACCGACCCGTCCGGCGCGAAATAGCCGACACCGCCCGCATAGGCGCCGCGGGTTTCCGGCTCCAGCTCGGCGATGACCTGGCAGGCGCGTACCTTGGGCGCGCCGCTGACCGTGCCAGCGGGGAAGCCCGCGAACATCGCGTCGATCGCATCGGCATGGTTCGCCAGTTCGCCCACCACGTTCGAGACGATGTGCATGACATGGCTGTAATGTTCGACGGTGTAGCTTTCGGTCACCTTGACCGTGCCGGGACGTGCGACGCGGCCCACGTCGTTGCGGCCCAGGTCGAGCAGCATCAGGTGCTCGGCGCGTTCCTTGGGGTCGGCCAGCAGGCTTTCGCGGTTCGCGTGGTCCTCATCGGCATCCTTGCCGCGCGGGCGGGTGCCCGCGATGGGGCGGATGGTCACTTCGGGCCCGCCTTCGCCGCCGCCGCGCACCCGCACCAGGATCTCGGGGCTGGAGCCCGTCAGTGCAAAACCGGGCAGGTCGAGGAAATAGAGAAAGGGCGACGGGTTCACTCGCCGCAGCGCGCGATAGAGCGCCAGCGGAGGCAGCGGGAAGGGGCAGGTAAAGCGCTGCGCCAGCACGACCTGGAAGATGTCGCCCGCGGTGATGTATTCCTTCGCCGCCAGCACCATTTCGCCGTAGCGCCCCTTGGGCAATTGCGGGGTCAGCGCAGCTTCGGGCTGATCGTTCAGGAGCACGGGTGCCGAGAGCCGCGCGCCTTGCAGCGCGGCAAGGCAGCCCTCGATCCGATCGGCGGCGGCGGCCACCGCATCGTCGGGCTTTGCATCCGACGGCCATACCGGCGCGACGCAGAACAAGGTGTCCTTCAGCCTGTCGAACACCAGGATCAGCGTCGGCCGGGTGAAGATCATGTCCGGCAGGTCCAGCGGATTGGGCGCCGGGCGGTCGATCTTCTCGACCAGACCGATCGTCTCGTAACCGAAATAGCCGACCAGGCAGGCGAGCGCGGGCGGCAGTTCCGCGGGCACGTCGAACCGGCAATTGGCCGCCAGCGCGCGCAGCGCGGTAAGCGGCTCGTCGTCGAGGCGCACGAAAGCCTCGCGGTCATGCCGCCAGTCGCGGTTGACCTCGGCCTCGGTCCCGCGTGCGCGAAACACCAGGTCGGGGTCCAGCCCGACCAGCGAATAGCGCCCGCGAATCTCGCCCCCCTCGACCGATTCGAGCAGGAAGTCGCCGCGGCCCGGTTCGATCAGCTTGACCGCCGCGGCCACCGGAGTCTCGCAATCGGCGATCACCTTGCGCCATACGACGCCCGCGCGCCCCGCGCGCAGGTGGCTGGCGGCAAGGGCGTCGCGGTCGCGATCCGCCTGGTGGGGGGCAGTGGATTCGAGCATGAGGGGCCGTTCGATCAGTTGCTCTGCGGCGCGAGCTGGTCGCGCACCGCCGCGATGGCATTGTCGTTGCGCTTCACCGGCACTTCGCGCGCGATGGCAAGGCGCAGCTGGTCGACCAGCTCCTGCTGGCGCAGGTTCGACAACTCGGCCTGGGTCTGGGCGATGATTGGATCGTCGTTCGCGATTTCAGGCACGTCGATGCTGTCGAGCGAGACGATGAACCAGCCGAGCCCGTTGGGCGCTTCCAGTCGCTTGGCGGTATCGGGCGCCATGGTGAACATCAGCGCAAGCGGCGGCGCGATGCCGCGCTGCTGGCGCTGGGCCAAGAGCTGGCGGCGCGTCAGGTCGATCTGGTCGATCGGCGGCGTGCGGATGTCGAGCGCCGCCAGCGCTTCGGACAGGCTCTTGCCGCTGCGGATCGCGGCCAGCACCTTGTCGGACGCGGCCTTGGCCTGCTTCGATCCCTGTTCAAGCTTGTAGTCGCGGGTCAGTGCCTGCTCGATCTCCTCGAACGGCGGGGGCGCGGCGCGGCTCACTTCGCCGGGCGCGAAAATGACATAGCTCTGCCCGTCGATGCCCGGAGCGATCTGGGCATCGCCGCCCGGCTGCATCGCGAAGGCGGTCTGCGCCAGCCGTGCCTCGGACGGATCGACCGTGCCTTCGCCGAACACGCTGCCGTCTTCCAGCAGCGGCGGCGTGGTCGATATTTCGGTACCCAGCGAACCCGCGACATCGGTAAGGCTCGCGCCGGATTGCAGCCGGTCCTCGATCTCGGTGGCGCGGTCGGCAAGCAGGGTGCGGGTCTTTTCCTCGCGAATGACCTCCGCCAGTTCGCCGCGCACATCGGCCAGGCTGCGTTCCGGGACCGACCGCACATTGCCGACGCGGATCAAATAATAGCCAAGCGGCCCGCGCACGGGGCCGACGATGCTGCCGGGCTGCGCGCCATAGACCGCCGCCGCTACCTCGGGCGTTGAGGTAGAGGCAAGCTGCTGGCGGCTGGTCGCGGTGACGGTGTTCGTCTCAAGCCCCTGCCGTTCGGCTACCGCGCGCAGTTGCGAGGGCGAGGTGACCTGCTGGCGCAGCGCGCTGGCGGCCGCTTCGGTGGGGACGATCAGCTGCTCGATCTCGCGCTCCTCGCGCGCGGCGTATTGGCTGGCGTTCGCGCGGAAGCGTTCGGCGATCTCGGCATCCGTCGCGTTGACGGCGTCGCCCAGCACGTCCGGCCCAAAGCTGGCATAGCGGATCGTGCGGCGTTCCGGCAGCATGTAGCGTTCGCGATTGGCGGCGAGATATTTCCTCAGCACCGCATCGTCCACCGGGCCCTCGTCGACGAAGGCGGGGCTGGGGATCAGCGTCACCGCGCCGTGGCGAGCCTCGTTCAGAAGGCCGGCATAGCGGCGCGCGATCCCGGCAGGCGCGGTGTCGCCATAGGTCGCGGGCACGAGCAGCATGCGCGAGACGAGGCCCTGGGCGATGTCGTCGCGGACCATCTGGTCCGACAGGCCGCGGCGGCCGACCGCCTGGTCGTACAGATCCTGGCTGAACTTGCCGTCGGGACCCTGGAACGCGGGCATCTGGGCAAGTTCGCTTCCCACCAGCGATTCGCCGACCCGCATCCCGCCCGACAGGCCGAAATCGTACAGCGCATTGCGCGCGATCATCTGGTCGAGCAGATCGTCCAGCGCCCCGGCCTCGAGAAAATCCTCCATCGAGGCGGTGGGATTGTTCTGGCGCGCCTGTTCAAACGCGCTGCCCGCCGTGGTGCGCAGATCGGACGTGGTGATCTTCTGGTCGCCGACGGTCGCCACGCGTTCACCGCCCGCGATGCCGCCAAAGCCCGACCCGGTGATGTCGGCGCTGGCAAAGGCAAGCGCGATCAGCGCGACGAACCCCAACGTCAGCACAAGGCCGATCGGTGACTGGAATAGCTTGCGAAAACCCTGGATCATGTGAACTGGCAATCCGTTACGTGGCCCCGCGGGACCGAAATGTCGCATGGCCCCGCGATGCAGCGCGGGGTTGATGGCGCAGGGCTTTAGGCGGGTGATGGCCCGGCTGCAACACCGTCCCCGCAAAGCAGGCACGCCCGGTCGGCTACCGTTTTGACACAGGACGGTGCTTGGGCTAGCCGCCGCCGACCGGCAAGGCTATCGACCATGGCTGGAATCACCGATGTCATGTTCATAACAGCATCAACCTACAGGGCGGACGGGTAATCGATGGCACAACGCTGCTATGTGGTCGGAAACTGGAAAATGCACGGCATGCGCGCCGATCTCAGCGAAGCGCGCGCCATCGACCGGGCGTCCTTGCGCCTTCCCAAGGTAGAGGTGGCGATTGCGCCGCCCGCGACCCTGATCGCGACCTTGCGCGAAACGGTGACCCAGATCGGGGTCGGTGCGCAGAATTGCCACCGATCGGAAAAGGGCGCGCATACCGGGGACATATCCGCCCCGATGCTGCGCGAGGCGGGTGCGGATTTCGTCATCGTGGGCCATTCCGAACGCCGCGCCGATCACGGCGAGACCAATGACGACGTCAAGGCAAAGGCGGAAGCCGCGCAGGCGGTCGACCTTGGCGTGATCCTGTGCGTCGGCGAAAGCGAGGAACAGCGCGATTCGGGCGAGGCTGAGGAAATCGTCGCCCGCCAGCTGGCGGATTGCCTGCCCGCGTCGGCACAGCGGCTGTCCGTCGCCTATGAACCGATCTGGGCGATCGGCACCGGGCGCGTTCCCTCTGTCCAGGACGTGGGCACCATGCACAAATGGCTGCGCGCCGTGCTGATGGACCGCTATGGCGACGAGGGTAAGGAGATCCGCATTCTCTATGGCGGTTCGGTCAAGGGCGACAATGCCGCCGAACTGCTGTCCGTGCCCGAGGTCGGCGGCGCGCTTGTGGGCGGCGCAAGCCTGACCGCCGACGGCTTCGTGCCGATCATCGCCGCCGCTTCCGCGCTCGACGAGGGGTGAGGACGCAAACTTGCCAGACGGCCTGACTGCCGGTAAGAGCGCGGCGCGGGATCGCGGTGCCCTTGCACATGCAGCTACGGCCCACGATCTTCGCTGCCATCCTTTCTGACTGAATATCCGGATCAATCGATGTCGCTTTTCCTGTTTCTTACCATTGTCCAGGCGATTGTCGGCGCTGCGCTGGTCGGCGCGATCCTGATGCAGCAGTCCGAAGGCGGCGGCCTTGGCGTGGGCGGCAGCCCGTCCGGATTGATGAGCGCGCGCGGCGCTGCCAATTTCATGACCCGCGCGACCGGCATCCTTGCCGTGCTGTTCGTGGTGCTGTCGATCATCCTGGCCGCGCTTGCCGTCGAAACGACGCAGGGTAGCGACATCGATACCTCGCTCGATCGTTCGATCCCGGCCGTGGCACCCGATCCGCTGGCGCCCGCGGCACCTGCGGCGGCACCCGCTCCCGCAGGCGAGGGTGCTCCGGCGGCTGGCGGCGATCCGCTGGCCGGCGCGGCGGAATAAGCACCAGCGCTGGATCGCCTCGCAGGCCTCGTACCAGAATCATAAGCCGGGCCGGGGCGTTCGCTTGGCCCATCCATCCCATCGAAGAAAAGCGGCCGCAGGCTTCACACGAAGCTTGCCCCTTTTCGATTCTTTCGACTAAGGCCCACCTCCCATGGCGCGGTACATTTTCATCACCGGCGGCGTGGTCTCCTCGCTCGGCAAAGGTCTCATGGCGGCATCGCTCGCCGCCCTTCTGCAGGCGCGTGGCTACAAGGTCCGGATTCGCAAGTTCGATCCCTATCTCAATGTCGATCCGGGGACGATGAGCCCCTATCAGCACGGCGAGGTCTTCGTGACCGACGACGGGGCGGAAACCGACCTCGACCTTGGCCATTACGAGCGTTTCACCGGCGTTTCGGCGCATCAGGGCGACAACATCACGTCGGGCCGGATCTATCAGTCGATCATCGCCAAGGAGCGCCGCGGCGATTATCTGGGCGCGACCGTGCAGGTGATCCCGCACGTGACCGACGCGATCAAGGAATTCGCGCTGGCCGATACCGAGGGGCTGGATTTCGTCCTTTGCGAATTCGGCGGCACGGTCGGCGATATCGAGGGGCTGCCTTTCATCGAGGCGATTCGCCAGCTGCGCAACGAGCTGCCGCGCGAGCAGACCGCCGCGATCCACGTCACGCTGGTCCCCTATATCAAGGCCGCGGGCGAGCTTAAGACCAAGCCGACCCAGCACTCGGTGCGCGAGCTGACCAGCCTTGGCGTTCAGCCCGACCTGCTGCTGTGCCGCTGCGAACATCCGCTGCCCGACAGCGAGCGCCGCAAGATCGCGCAGTTCTGCAACGTGCGGACCGAGGCGGTCATTCCCGCGCTGGACGCCAGCAGCATCTATGCCGTCCCGCTGCAATATCATGCCGAGGGGCTGGACGCCGAAGTCCTGCGCCATTTCCGCATGGACGCCCCCGCGCCCGAGCTGTCGACGTGGCACGACATCGTCGACCGTTTCGAGCACCCCGAGGGCGAGGTCACGATCGGCGTGGTGGGCAAATATGTCGGTCTGCCCGACGCCTACAAGTCGCTGAACGAGGCGCTGGTCCACGGCGGCATGGCCAACCGCATCAAGGTCAACGTCAAGTGGATCGACGCCGAACTTTTCGAGCAGGACGAGGACGACATCGTCGCGCAGCTTGAACCGATGCACGGCATTCTGGTCCCCGGCGGGTTCGGCGAGCGGGGGAGCGAGGGCAAGATCTCCTCGGTCCGCTTCGCGCGCGAACGCAACGTGCCGTTCCTGGGCATCTGCCTCGGCATGCAGATGGCCTGCATCGAGGGCGCTCGCAACACGGCGGGCATAGCGGCTGCCAGCTCGACCGAGTTTGGCGAGACCAGCGAGCCGGTCGTGGGCATCATCACCGAATGGATGACGCCCGAAGGACTGGAAAAGCGCGCCGAGGGCGGCGATCTGGGGGGCACGATGCGGCTTGGCGCCTATGACGCAAAGCTGTCGGGCAACAGCCGCGTCGCCAATCTGTACGGCGGCACCGACATTTCCGAGCGCCACCGGCACCGCTACGAAGTCAATGTCGCCTATCGCGAGCCGCTGGAAAACGGCGGATTGCTGTTCTCGGGCATGTCGCCTGACGGCCTGCTGCCCGAAATCGTGGAGCGTCCCGACCATCCCTGGTTCATCGGCGTCCAGTTCCATCCCGAATACAAGAGCCGGCCGTTCGCGCCCCATCCGCTCTTCGCGGGCTTCATCCAGGCGGCGCTGGACCAGTCGCGTCTGGTCTGACCCCTTCTGCCGAACAGCACCGCAGTGGCGATTAAGGTTAGGATTTTAAGAAAAACCTTGCCATTGTTTGCGGTGAACGGTTAGCACCACAGCGACGGTGCAAGAAATGTTACACGCCGCGGCGCAACTGCGCATCGCGAATGTGTCGGGCCCTCAGGGTTGGGGAAGGGTCCGGTGTGATTGTAGCATGATTGCCTCGTCGTCGATGGGGGCAGGGGCGTGCTTGGGAATCCTCGCTTCTTCGCTTTCGTCGTCTTGATATCGGTATTCCCGACCCCGATCGCGATGCGCCAACCGGTTGTACTGCGATTGCAAGAACTTGCTGGCTGGGATGACTGTCTTTCTGCGACCCGGATGGTCATTCCCAGAAGCGAGGCGGCGGCAACGTCGCGGGGGCGGGCAGTTTCCGATGCCCGCCCCCGAACCAATCCATCGCCTCAGATCAGACCTTTCGACCGCAGCGACACATGGCCGCTGCGCCCCACGATGATGTGATCGTGCACGGTCACGCCCAGCAGGCGTCCGGCCTCGGCAATGCGGTTGGTGATCTGGATGTCGGCGCGGCTGGGTTCGGGATTGCCGCTGGGGTGGTTGTGCACCAGGATCAGCGCGGCAGCGCCCAGGTCCATGGCACGCTTGATCACCTCGCGAGGGTGGATCGCCGCCTCGTCCAGCGAGCCGTCGCCCACGTGGTCGTCGCGAATCAGCCGGTTCTGCGCATTCAGATACTGCACGCGCACCCGCTCGACCGTCAGATGCGCCATGTCGATCGTCAGATAGTCGATCAGCGCCTGCCAGCTGCCCAGAATCGGTTGCTCCTGGACCTGGCTGCGGGCAAGACGGCGCGCGGCAATGCCCACGATCTTGAGCGCCGCCGCACTGGTCTCTCCCATACCTGGGTGGTCGGCCAAGGCCTTGCGATCGGCATTGAACACGCCCGCAAGGCTTCCGAACCGCTGCAACAGGCTGCGCGCGATGGGCTTCACGTCCTTGCGCGGTATCGCCGTCATCAGAAGATATTCGACGATTTCATGATCGCCCAATGCATCGATCCCGCCGGACAGCAGCCTTTCGCGCAGGCGCGAGCGGTGCCCGCGCGGGTCGTTGCCGTCCCCCGGCTTGCCCTGCGGCTGAACCGCGGGTGCATCGATCGGCAGCGAATCCTGCCCCTCGGCCATGAGCGTTGCGTCCCTTACTGCCGCACACAATTCGTGCGCATGCCCGTGCGGTCATTGCCTTTTGCCGGACGAATGCGCAAGTTCGCCCGGGAATTCGGCCAGCTGCAACGGCGCCGACACCGGGTTGCGCAGACGGCATGAGCGAAAACGACGATATCGAGCTGGCTGGCGAGGGGCCGATCGAGGATCCGGTCGCGGAGCCCGCTCGCCCATCGCGCGCCAGCCGCATCTGCAAGCGGCGCCTGGCAGCCGATGTGGCGCTGGTGTTCTTCGCTATCTCGCTGGGCATCTTTGCCGGCCTTTACGTGACGCGCGAAAGGCTGGCCGGGGATTTGATCGATTCCACGCTGGACGAATACGACATCCCGGCCCGCTACGACGTGGTCTCGATCGGCCCGCAGCAGCAGGTGGTCGAGAATATCGTGATCGGCGATCCCGCCGACCCCGACATGACGATCGAGCGCGCGATCCTTTCGGTCGACTATCGCTTCGGCTCGCCCGCGATCGGAACGGTGCGGCTCGAGAATGCCAGGATGAACGGGCGCTGGGACGGCGAGAAGATCAGTTTCGGCGCGCTGGATCCGCTGCTTTACGAAGGCGGCAGTGACGAGCCATTCGCGTTGCCCGATCTCGATCTGGTTCTAGTGGATGGCCGTGCATCGATCCGCAGCCCATGGGGCGATGCCGGGGTGAAGCTGCATGGCAGCGGCAATCTGGCCGATGGCTTCGAGGGGGTCGTCGGAGCGGTCATGCCCGGCCTTTCGCTGGCCGACTGCCAAGGCGAGGGCGGCAGCCTGTACGGCACGGTGCAGACCCGCGGCGAGCGGCTGATTTTCGAGGGACCGCTGCGCCTGTCCGCGCTCGATTGCGGCGCGGCGGGTTCGCTTGGCTCCAGCGCCCTGCAACTGCGTGCCCAGACGGCGGATTTCGCCGGGTTCGAATTGCGCGGCCGGCTGACTGCCACGCAGCCGCAAGCCCTGCCTTTCGAAGCCGCCGCGCTGACCGGAGACATCGCCCTGACGCGTCACGCCGACGACGGCACGCTGGTGTCCAATTTCGACCTTGCCGCCACGGACGCTTCGATCGGCAGCGTCCAGGCCGGAGAGCTGGCGCTGAACGGCAGGGTAAGGGCGCGCCGCGATCTGAGCTTTGTCGCGTTCAACGGTGCGCTGGACGGCGAAGGCGTCATGCCGGGGTCGCAGCTGAATTCCCAGCTCGCCAGCTGGCAGGCCGCCGCCAGCGGCACGCTTGCCGCGCCGCTGCTAGGCAGGCTGCGCCGCGGCCTGGCGCGCGAATTGCGCGGCAGCAGCTTTTCGGCGGAACTGCAGGCTAGGCACGAAGGCGGGCAGACGACGATGATCGTCCCGCAGGCGCGCTGGCGGGGGACCAGCGGGCAGATCATCCTGTCGGTCTCGCGCGGGCAATATGTCGCCGGTGCGGGCCACGCGCCCAACCTGGCTGGCAATTTTTCGACCGGCGGGGTGGGTCTGCCGCGAATCACGGGCCGGATGGAGGAGCGCGATGACGGCATGCGCTCGATGGTCCTCACCATGGCCGATTACTCGGCGGGCGACGCCCGTCTGGCGGTGCCCCAATTGCGGATCGTGCAGAACGCGGCGGGGGCGGTATCGCTTTCGGGCCGGGTGCTGGCGAGTGGCGCGTTCCCCGGCGGTTCGGTCCAGGGGCTGGACCTGCCGCTTTCGGGCGGATGGAGTGAGCGGAGCGGGCTGGCGCTTGGCATGCGCTGCATCGCGCCGCGGTTCCGCAGCATGCAGTTTGCCAGCCTGACGATGCAGCAGCAGGTGCTGACGCTGTGCCCGCCAAGCGACGGCGCGATCTTCCGCAGCGGTGCACAGGGCACGCGCTTTGCCGCCGGCGTGCCCGACCTGTCGCTTTCGGGCGAGCTGGGCGGGACGCCGGTAGAGGTCAGCGGCGGCCCGGTCGGCTTCGCGGTTCCCGGAGCGTTGGCGGCGCGTGATCTGACCGTCAGGCTGGGCGAAGGCAGTTCGGCCACCGACTTCATCCTTTCGGAATTCACCGCAGTCCTGGGAGGCGAATTGCGCGGCGGATTCGACGATCTTGAAGTCAGGCTGGCTTCGGTTCCGCTCGACATCACGCGCGCGTCCGGAAACTGGTCGTTCGTCGATGGCGTGCTTTCGCTTTCGGATGCGGCGATCCGCGTTACCGACCGCGCTGCGCAGCCGCGGTTCAATCCGATGGTCGCCAGCGATGCCTCGCTGACATTGGCCGACGGCCGCATCGCCGCCGACGCGTTTTTGCATGAGGAAACCAGCGGGCGGCAGGTGGTGGATGTCGACATCGTGCATGACCTTGGCAGCGGGACGGGCCATGCCGATCTGGATGTGCCCGCGCTCTCGCTGGACAAGAGGCTGCAGCCGACCGATCTCACCCCGCTGGCGCTTGGCGTCGTCGCCAATGCCGAGGGCGTGGTCACGGGCAGGGGCCGGATCGACTGGAACCGACAGGCGCTGACGTCGACTGGCAGCTTCACTACCGAATCGCTGGATTTCGCGGCGGCCTTTGGCCCGGTGAAGGGTCTGAAGGGCACCATCCGCTTCACCGACCTGCTGGGTCTGGTCACCGCGCCCGACCAGCGGATCAGCGTGGCGGAGGTCAATCCCGGCATCCCGGTCGAGAACGGCACCATCCGCTTTGCGCTGGAACCTGGGAAGGTCTTCGCCTTCCAGTCGGGGCAGTGGCCGTTCATGGGCGGTACACTGGAAATGCGCCCTGTCCGCATGACGCTGGGGGTGGAGGAGACGCGCAGCTATGTCTTCGTCATCACCGGACTGGACGCTGCGCGCTTCCTGGAACGGCTGGGCATGGCGAATCTGTCCGCCACCGGCACGTTCGACGGCACGCTGCCGGTCATCTTCGACAGCGCGGGCGGCAGGATCGAGGGCGGGTTCCTGCAGTCGCGTCCACCGGGCGGCAATCTCTCCTATGTCGGGGCGCTTAGCTATGAGGATATGCCGGCGATCGCGAATTTCGCCTTCGATGCGCTGAAATCGCTGGATTACCGCGAAATGACCGTGGGCATGGACGGCGCGCTGGAGGGCGAGATCGTGACGCGCGTGCGCATCGACGGGGTCAGCCAGGGCGAGGGGGCGTCGAAGAACATCATCACGCGCAAGCTCGCCAGCCTGCCGGTCCGCTTCAACGTCAATATCCGCGCGCCCTTCTACCAGCTGTTTTCCAGCCTGAAGTCGCTCTACGACCCCTCCGCGGTGCGCGACCCGCGCGAGCTGGGCCTGCTGATGCAGGAGGACGGCGAGCTGGTGCCCGATCCAGACGCGCCCGAAATTCCAACCGATCCGGAACCCGCCGCCCGCAATCGCTTGCCGCGAGCCGAACCGTCCATTCACACTGCCGAAAGCGAGACCATGCCATGAACCGTGCCAAATCAGCGTTGACCGGATTGACGCACGCAGACCGCGCTGCGACTGGTCACGCCATGAAGGAGCATGGAAGCGTATCGAGGGGTTTGGGGCATATCGCACTGGCGATGATTTGCACGTCACCGCTGATGGCCTGTGTGAACGTAAACGCACCCAATGATGCGATCGTCATCGAGCTCAATATCAACATCAAGCAGGAAGTGCTCTATCGTCTGGTCGATTCCGCCGAACAGAACATAGAGGATAATCCGGAGATTTTCTGATGGCCCGTTTCAAGATTTCAACCGCAGCCGGACTGGCGATTGCCGCCGCGGCGTTGATGGCTCCGCTCATGGTCGCGCCCGCACAGGCGGTGCAGCGCGATCCCGCCTATGCCTCGGCGCGCGCCAATGGCGCCATCGGCGAGAAGATCGACGGCTATCTGGGCATCGTCGGCTCTCCCGATGCGTCGCTGCGCAAGCTTGTCGACGACCTCAACATCCGCCGCAAGGCCAGCTATGCCGACAAGGCGCGCGCCGAGGGCGTGACGATCGAGGAATTCGCCTTCGCGCAGGGCTGCATACTGATCGCCCGCACTTCGCCCGGCGAGAAGTACCAGGCGCCCGACGGCAGCTGGCAGACCCGCGGATCGGGCCCGGCCCGGCTGGACCCTCGGTGTCCTTCGGTCGGCTGAGCGCGTTTCCCCGGCGAGGCTTGCGACAACTATAAGACGATTGCCCCCTCTGGCTGTGTTGACTTGACCAGACCCCTTTCCTAAAGGGGCCGCGCCTTAGACGGGCAGCTATGCCGCGCGTGACGGGGTCTTCAAGGGAGCCTGACATGAGCGACGAGCAGCCCGGACGAGAGCCACTTGGCGAAGACAGGCGCATCGACTCGCTCGACGAACGGCTGAAAGCCGCGCGAGAGCGGGAAACGGCGCGTAACAAGCCGCAGGTGCAGGGAACCGACGAGAATTATCGTATGGGTTCCCGCGTGCTGGCGGATCTGCTGGGGGGCCTTGTCGGCGGCGCGCTGATCGGTCTGGTTATCGACCGATTCGCGGATACGTCGCCCTGGGGTCTGTTGGTGATGCTCGCACTCGGGATTGTCGTCGCCTTCAGGAACATTATCCGGCTCGCGAACCGGCGCCCAGACTGAACCTTGCGGGGTTCACGAAAGGGCGTCTTTCTGCAAAAGGGCCAAGGGTCTTCGAGACCGGGGAACGGTTTCGTTTCCTTGGGGCAATAGGGATTATCAGCAAGTGGCAAGCGAAGCCAAGGTCGATCCGATGCACCAGTTCACGATCGAGCCGATGTTCGGTTCGGATGCGTGGGCGATCGGCGGCTACAACATTGCTTTCACGAACAGCGCGCTGTGGATGGCGATCTCTGTCGTCGTGCTGTGGGCGTTCGTCGCGGGCGGCATGAAGCGCGAACTGGTGCCGGGCCGCTGGCAGATGATGGTCGAAAGCTTCACCGGCTTCATCGACGACATGCTGGAAGCGAACATCGGAACGGCCGGGCGTAAATACGTGCCCTATATCTTCTCGCTGTTCATGTTCATCCTGTTCGCCAATATCCTGGGCCTGCTGCCGCTTGGCGTGATCGGGCTGCATCCCTTTACGTTCACCAGCCATTTCACCGTCACCGGCGTGCTGGCGATCATCTCCTTCGGGATCGTGCTGATTGTCGGTTTCGCCAAGCACGGTCTGCACTTCTTCTCGCTGTTCGTGCCGCATGGCACGCCGGTTCCCATGATCCCCGTGATCTTCGTGGTCGAACTGATCAGCTTCATGGTGCGCCCCTTCAGCCTTGGCCTGCGACTGTTCGTGGCCATGATGGCGGGGCACGTGCTGCTGGAAGTGCTTTCCAGCTTCGTGATCGGTTCGGGCAACTACAGCGCGGGCATCTTCGCGCTAGCCGGTATCCCGAGCTTCATTCTCATGGTGGGCATCTGCGCGCTGGAAATCCTGGTTGCCGGGATCCAGGCCTATGTGTTCGCCCTGCTGACCAGCGTCTATCTGAACGACGCCGAAAATCTTCACTGATCCTTCAATCATCTAATCAAGTTTTCCAAAGGAGTTTTTGAAATGGACGCAGAAGCCGCAAAGCTGCTCGGTGCCGGTCTCGCCGCTCTGGGTGCGGGCCTCGCCTCGATCGGCGTGGGTAACGTTTTCGCCAAGTTCCTCGAGGGCGCGCTGCGCAATCCGGGTGCTGCCGACGGCCAGCAGGGCCGCCTCTTCATCGGCTTCGCCGGTGCCGAGCTTCTGGGCCTGCTCTCGTTCGTCGTCGCGATGATCCTGATCTTCGTCGCCTGATCGAACGAACCGGAATATCGCCCGGCCGCACGACGCGGCCGGGCGAACAGAATCTGATCCGTCTTTAGGGCCCCGCCATGCCACAGATATCCCAGCTAGCCGCAACCTATGCGAGCCAGGTCTTCTGGTTGCTGATCTTCTTCGGCCTGACCTATTTCGTCATCGGCCGCGGCATGGTGCCCAAGGTGATGGACACCGTGGCGATGCGCGACAAGCAGATCGCCGACGATCTTTCCTCTGCCGAGGCAGCCCGCCGGGCCGCCGACGAGCAGGAAGAAGCCTGGCGCGAGCGCGAGAATGAGAACCGTGCAAGGGCGCAGGAGCTGATTGCCGAGGCCAAAGCCAAGGCAGCAGCAGAGACCGAAGCACGGCTCGGCAGGGCCCAGACCGGCATCGACGCCACGCTGGAAGCTGCCGAGGCGCGCATTGCCGAGGCCCGCGAAAAGGCTGCGGCCGAGATCGAGGGCATCGCTGCCGAGGCGACCCAGTCGATCGTTGCCCGGGTCGCTGGCCTGACGGTTGACGACACCACCGCGCGCAGCGCGGTCAGGAAGGAGCTTGCCTGATGGCAGCCGAGACCGCTCTCCCGCCCGCTTCGCAGGCTGTCGAGGAACAACTGGATCATGCCGCCTCGGCTGAGGGCATGACCGAGGAACATCACGTCGAACCCGCGCTGCTGGGCATTGCCCCGCCGGCGGCGGTCGTCAGCTCGGCCATGATCGTGCTGCTTGCCATCGCGTTCTTCTATGCCAAGGCGCACAAGAAGATCGCGGGCGGGCTGGACGCACGCATTGCCGAGATCAAGAACCAGCTCGAGGAAGCGAAAAGGCTTCGCGCCGATGCCGAGGCGCTGCGGCAGGAATATGCCGACAAGATCGCCAATGCCGAGAAGGACGCGGCTGCGATGCTCGATCACGCCCGGACCGAGGCTGGCGTCATCGTCGCCAAGGCCGAAACCGATGCGACCGCCATGGTCGCCCGCCGCGAGAAGATGGCCGAGGAAAAGATCGCGGCTGCCGAACGCGGCGTGATGGACGAATTGCGTGTCCGCGCGGCACAGGCGTCGGCTGCCGCCTCCGCCGATCTGATCGCCAGGAACTATGGCGCGGATGCCGACAGGACCATGGTCGACCAGGCGATCGGTTCGATCTGATCTCTGCATGAGTGATCTACGAAAGCCCCCGCCGCGCGCGGGGGCTTTTGTTTATGAAGGCCGCGATCAATAGCGCAGCGTGCGCACGATGAAGCGGTCCTTCGCGCTTCGATAGCTCTCCATCTCCGCGCCGTCGTGCTCGCGCTTCAGCGCGTTATATTCGCGCAGAAGGGCAGGGCTAGAGCTCAGGCGGTCGCGGAACTTCTCGAACACGTCCAATGTGCCGCCTTTCGCAACGAGCAGTATGCCAAGCGGCGGAACCGCGTTCTTGTCTTCGAAGCTGGCGAAATCCTCGGTCCGGTCCGACAGGCCGCGTGCGAAGAGGCTGGCAAGCGCCAGCTCGGCCTCGCTGAATTCCTCCGCATCGACGCGGACCATCACGGCGAGGTCGCCCTTCGTAAGGCAATCGGCGATGGCGGTCGCGCCGACATGCATGATCTCGCTTCCCGTCGGAAGCACGCGGATAAGGCGCTGCGACACGCTGCGATAGAGTTGTTCCGCATCTGCGCGCGCACGATGATGGTCCGGCGCCAGGCGAAAGATGACGTCATTCGCGTCCATCGACGATATGCCTCAGAAGTTGTCCTTGGCCGCACGCAACGCGGCAAAGGTCGCCACCGGACCCCCGCCGCCCCAGCGCGACTGCATATCCGGATCGTCCGCGCGCAGGAACGGATTGGTTGCCAGTTCCAGCCCCAGCCGCGTCGGTACCGTGGGCAGGCCTTCCGAGCGGCGCTCGTTCACCTCGTCGGCATATTGAGCCAGTGCCCGGTTGTCGGGATCGGCATGCAGCGCAAAACGCGCGTTCGCGGCGGTGTATTCATGCGCGCAATAGAGAAGTGTCTCAGCGGGCAGCGCCTTGATCCGCTCCAGGCTGGCCCAGAACTGCTCTGCGGTGCCTTCGAACATGCGGCCGCAGCCCAGCGCGAAGACGCTGTCGCCGACAAAAGCGACGCCTGCGTCCGGAAGGTGATAGGCGATGTGTCCCTTGGTATGGCCGCCCACGTCGATGACATCGGCGGCTAGCCTGCCCAGAGAAACGCTATCGCCCCCCGACACGTTACGGTCGATTGCCGCGATCCTGGACGCTTCTGCGGCGGGAGCGACGATGGTGCATCCGGTGGCCGCCTTGATCGCCTCGTTCCCGCCGGCGTGATCGGGGTGCCAGTGCGTGTTCCAGATCTGGGTGATCCGCCACCCTTTCCGCTCCGCTTCGCGCAGATAGGCGTCCGCGTCGGGAGTATCGATGCAGGCGGTTTCGCCGCTGACCGGTTCGTGCAGCAGATAGCCGTAATTGTCGGAGAGGCAGGGAAACTGGTGGACTTCGATCATGGCGCGCTCCTTCGCTTGCAGATGTAGGCGCACATTAACCAAAGCAAAAGTCCCGCCGCGGATGTCCGGGCGGGCCTTTCGAGTGTTTGATGGCTGGCTTGGCCGTCTTGGGAGTAAATTCCGTGACGTCGAACGGTGAACGAGGTCACCGCCGGCCGACTTGCGCACCGGCCTCGCCACCGCTGCGGAAGGGGTGGATCGCTGACGCGCTCCGCCCCTTCCTCGCTGTGCTCAGTTCTTCTGCTTCAGCGCTTCGCCGAGGATGTCGCCCAGCGACGCACCCGAATCGGACGAACCGTACTGCTCGACAGCCTGCTTCTCTTCGGCGATCTGGCGCGCCTTGATCGAGAAGTTCGGCTTCTTGGTGCGGTCGAAACCGGTGACCATCGCGTCGATCTTCTGGCCGGTCTGGAAGCGGTCGGGACGCTGTTCGTCACGGTCGCGGCCAAGGTCCGAACGCTTGATGAAGCCGGTCGCGCCGTCTTCGCCAACCTGGACTTCCAGGCCGCCATCGCGGACCTCGAGAACGGTGACGGTGACGACTTCGCCGCGGCGCAGGCCAGCACCGCCGGTGGCGGTACCGCCAACGGCCGGAGCACCCTTTTCAAGCTGCTTCATGCCGAGCGAGATGCGCTCCTTCTCGATGTCGACGTCCAGGACGACGGCTTCGACTTCCTCGCCCTTGCGGTGCAGGGCCAGGGCGTCCTCGCCCGAGATGCCCCATGCGATGTCCGACATGTGAACCATGCCGTCGACGTCGCCCGGAAGGCCGATGAACAGACCGAACTCGGTCGCGTTCTTGACTTCGCCGGTGACGGTCGAGCCGACCGGGAACTTGTCGGCGAAATCGTCCCACGGGTTCGACTGAGCCTGCTTGAGGCCAAGCGAAATGCGGCGCTTCTCGGCGTCGACTTCCAGCACCATGACTTCGACTTCCTGCGAGGTCGAGACGATCTTGCCGGGGTGGACGTTCTTCTTTGTCCAGCTCATCTCCGAAACGTGGACCAGGCCTTCGATGCCCGCCTCCAGCTCGACGAAGGCGCCGTATTCGGTGATGTTGGTGACGGTACCCGTCAGCTTCGCGCCGACCGGATACTTAACCGCCACGCCATCCCAAGGATCGCTTTCCAGCTGCTTCATGCCAAGGCTGATGCGCTGCGTATCCTGGTTGATGCGGACGATCTGCACCGTTACGGTCTGGCCGATCTCGACCACTTCGCTGGGGTGGTTGACGCGCTTGTAGCTCATGTCGGTGACATGCAGCAGGCCGTCGATGCCGCCCAGATCCACGAACGCACCGTAATCGGTGATGTTCTTGACCACGCCGTCGATGACCTGGCCTTCGCTCAGTTCGCCGATCAGTTCCTGGCGCTGTTCGGCGCGGGTTTCTTCCAGAACGGCACGACGCGACACGACGATATTGCCGCGGCGGCGATCCATCTTCAGGATCTGGAACGGCTGCGGGATGCCCATCAGCGGGGTGATGTCACGCACGGGGCGGATATCGACCTGCGATCCGGGCAGGAAGGCCACGGCGCCGTCGAGGTCGACGGTGAAGCCGCCCTTGACGCGGCCGAAGATCTGGCCCTCGACGCGCTTGCCTTCGCCGAACTCGCTCTCAAGGCGGTCCCAGGCGGCTTCGCGGCGGGCGCGGTCGCGTGACAGCATTGCTTCGCCGTCGGCATTCTCTACGCGGTCGACGAAAACCTCGACCTCGTCACCGACCTTCAGCCCGTGCTCGTCCGAATTGCGGGCGAACTCGGAAAGGCGCACGCGGCCTTCGCTCTTGAGGCCGACGTCGATGACGGCCTTGTCATTCTCGATGGCGGTGACGGTGCCCTTGACGACGCGGCCTTCGAAGCCGCCCTCGGCTTCCGAGCCGAGCATGTCGTCGAGCATTTTCGCGAAATCGTCGCGAGTGGGGTTAGGCGAAGTTGCCATTAGGATTGTATTCCCGTTCGTTTCGTTTTCCGGCCAGGCGGTTTTTCCGCCGGTCTTTACTCCGCCATCCGCACCATTGCATCGACGGGTCAAAAGGGGCCGAACCATCCGCAGGGCCGGATGCGCCTGCGAATATCCGATGGGCAAAACCGAATGGAGGATGGTGGAAACGGCGAAGGCCGCGTCTGCCACCGACCGGGCGGCAAAACCCGTCGGACGGGCGCGCGATTAGGCCGGATCGCAGAGAAAAGCAAGGCGAAAGCATCGCCGGCATGCCCCGGACAGGCCGCCCGGACGACACCGGCCGGTCACCCCTGAGGGGTGCCGGCCGGTGCGCGTTACAGCGTTACCGAAAGGAATCAGTCGGTGGTATCGGTGGTGGTCATGTCGGTGCTGGCGTTACCGCCCGTCGAAAGCTCGTCGGTGCGCCAGATCTTCATCGCGTCGATCGATGCGTCGGCCATCAGGCCCTCGGCATTGAAGACATAGGCGGTCGATTCCTCGCTGTCGGCCTGCGCGTTGGCCGAAGCGTCCGCGACGGTGATGCCGGCGTCGGCGCCGATGCTCCATTCGCCGCTATCGGTATATTCCTGCAGTGTCGCGGGGTCGCTGACCTTGAAGACATAGGACGCGGCCTGCACGCCGGCCTGAAGGCCGATGCTGCCTTCGCCCATGCGCCAGTAACTTACGATTTCACCATTCTGGACCAGCGCGCCGTCACCGCCGGCTCCTCCGACGCCCAGCGCAATCTCGGTCACGTCGGGGAAGACCAGATAGCCTGCCGGCGTGCCCATCCCGCAGCTCGGTTCGACGGTCTGGCACTGCGCGAGCGCAGCCATGACCTTGGCGTCGAGGTCGGCTGCGACCGGGTTCTGCATGTCGTCGGCGGTGGTGGTCGCTTCGACATCGGCCTCGGCAGCCGGTTCCTGGCCGCAAGCGGAGAGCGCGAGCGCCAATGCGCCCAGTGCGAGAGGAGTGCGGATACGCTTCATGGAGACGGTTCCTTTTACTACGTGAACCCTGTGGAGTTCTGGCTAGCTGAACGAAAGGCCATGCCCATTGTTCCGGCCGAACTTGCAGCGGGAAAGCGGTCAGCCCGCCTTCAATCCCTTGCCGGCCATCGCCTGCTCCACCGCGTCGATCGCGGCCTGCAGCGCCTCGGCCGGGGTCATGTCGCTGTTGTCGAGGAGCAGCGCGTCCTCGGCCTGCAGCAGCGGAGCCTCGGCGCGATTGCGGTCGCGTTCGTCGCGCTTGGCGAGATCGTCCATCACCTGGTCCAACGTCAGCTTTTCGCCGCGCGAATGGCTTTCGGCATGGCGCCGCCTGGCGCGCGCTTCGAGGCTGGCGGTGACGAACAGCTTAACCTCGGCATCGGGCGCGATGACGGTGCCGATGTCGCGTCCGTCCAGGATCGCGCCGCCCGGCTGCGCGGCGAACTTGCGCTGCCTTTCAAGCAGGGCGGCGCGCACGCGCTTATGCACCGATACGCGCGATGCCAGCGCGCCGCATGCGACCGTCCGCAGCTCCGGCTCCTTCAGCAGCATGTCGGGGAACTCGGTCGCCCGCGCCGCGTCCATCGGATCATCGGGGTCCAACCCCATCTTGCGCGCCTGCAAGCCGACCGCGCGATAGAGCAGCCCGGTATCGAGCACCGGCAAGCCGAAATGCTTGCCCAGGCCCCTGGCAATCGTTCCCTTTCCGCTGGCGGTGGGACCGTCGACGGCGATGATCATGCGAGCTTCCTTTTCCTGAAGGCCTTCCACAATCCCCAGATTGCGATGGAAGCCCAGAACCCCTCGAGCACGAGGGAAGCGAGATTGAGGTGATACAGCAGCGATATCGTCAGCAGCGCGGCCCCGGCCAGGTTGACGCCATGCTGGACGAAGGGGTTCGGTCTTTCGTGCCCGGTAATGTACCAATAGGCCCAGACGATGCACCCCATTCCGGCGAAACCGACCATCGTCGGCCAGTCGAGAGCCGTCATGCGGGAGCGGCTTCCCGCGCATGTTGCAGCAGAGCCGTGAAATTGGGAAAGCTGGTCGCGATGGGGGCGGTATCGTCGACTTCCACGCCGTTCCGGCTGGCAAGCCCCGCCACGGCCATGCTCATGGCAATGCGGTGGTCGAGGTGGGTGACGACGGGTTCGTCCGCGGTTCCGGCCAGCGGATCTCCGCCGGTGCCGGTGACGACCAGCCCGTCCTCGCGCTCTTCCACCTTGGCCCCGGCAGCGCCCAGCGCGGCGGCCATGGCGGCCAGCCGGTCGGATTCCTTGACCCGCAGCTCGTCCAGCCCGGTGGTGATCGTGCGCCCTTCGGCCAGCGAGGCGGCGACGAACAGCACCGGGAACTCGTCGATCATGGCAGGGCCAAGGGCGGGGTCGACCTTGATGCCGTGCAGCCGCGATTGGCGCACCCGCAGGTCCGCCACCGGCTCGCCGCCGACATCGCGGAGGTCGATTTCGTCGATCTGCCCGCCCATTTGGCGCAGCACGGTGAACAGCGCGGCGCGCGTCGGGTTCAGGCCGACATTCTCGATCACCAGGTCCGATCCTGGCACCAGCAGCGCGGCCACGGCAAAGAAGGCCGCGCTGGACGGATCGCCGGGTACGGTAATGTCCTGCGCGCGCAATTCGGCCTGGCCGGCGATCTCGATGATGCGCTCGCCGCCGGTTTCCTCGACCGTCAGCTGCGCGCCGAAGCCCTGCAGCATGCGTTCGGTATGGTCGCGGGTCGGCACCGGTTCGATCACGCGGGTGATGCCGGGGGTGTTGAGGCCCGCGAGCAGAACCGCGCTTTTCACCTGGGCCGAAGCGACCGGCAGGCGATATTCGATCGGCACCGCGGGCGAGGCCCCGCGCATGGTCAGCGGCAGCCGGCCGCCGGGGCTGGGGGTGAACTGCGCCCCCATCTGCGACAGCGGGTCGATCACCCGGCCCATCGGGCGCTTCGACAGGCTGGCATCGCCGGTGAAGGTCGCAGTAAGCGGATGGCTGGCGACCAGCCCCATCAGCAGCCGCGTCGAGGTGCCCGAATTGCCCATGTCCAGCGCGGTTTCCGGCTGAAGCAGGGCGCCCACGCCCACGCCGTCGATGTTCCAGGTGCCGTCGCCCTCGCGCTCAATCGTGGCGCCCATCGCGCGCAGGGCCGCCGCCGTGGCCATGACGTCCTCGCCCTCGAGCAGTCCGCGCGCGGTCGTGCGGCCCACGGCCAGCGCGCCGAACATCAGGGATCGGTGGCTGATCGACTTGTCGCCCGGCACCCGGATGCGGCCCGTCAGCGCCGAGCCGGGCATGAAGCGGTGCGGGGAAGGGCTGGACGCGTGCTGGCTCAACGTTAATGACCTTTGTCTCAGTGTTCCGGTGCCGCGGGTTCCGGCCGGATCGGCGGGGTCCGCGTGCAAATCGGAAATGATGGGCTGGATCGGCGCAGGCTTTTGACAGCGCGCAAGCCCTATGGCAAGGCGCGCGGCTCGTGCCGGAGGCGGGAAGGGGAGCGATCCCCGATTCTTGCAGTCGGCGCCCGAATTTCACGAAGCGAGAATGCGCCGACCCGGCGCGAAATCACGAGGTTTTCATGGTCAAGCCCGAATGGGGTGCCAAGCACACCTGCCCGAAGTGCGGCACCCGCTTTTACGATCTCGGCAAGGACGATCCGGTTACCTGCATCGAATGCGGTAATGAATGGACGCCCGAGCCCGTGCTCAAGTCCAAGCAGCCTATTCCCTATGAGGAAGAGAAGACTCAGAAGCAGGAGAACGACGAGGATCTGGGTGACGACGATCTGGACATCGACGTCGACGACGACGACGATTCGCCGGACAACGATGTCGACCTGGGCGGCGACGACGATCTTGGCGTCGCCAAGGCCAGCGACGACGACGAGGAAGATACCTGATCCTTCGCAGGGATCGGGCCGCGTCAGGGTCTTTTTTCGCCGGTTGAATTTTGCTCTTGCAACCGGCGGAATCACTGCCTAGAGAGCCGCTCTCCGCACTGGATGCCCCGTAACGAACCGGGGTGAAACGGGCGGAGAGCAGGGCCCCTCCCAGGGTGCCCCGCCAGCTGCGAGGGGCTGGAAAGTCCTTAGGGATGCGATGAAGATTGGGGCCGTAGCTCAGCTGGGAGAGCGCTACAATGGCATTGTAGAGGTCAGGGGTTCGATCCCCCTCGGCTCCACCATCGTTTCACCGGGCAGGTTCAGAACAACGAACGCACAGTCGCCGCGCGAACGTCAGACGCGTTGCGCGCGGGTCCGGCCGCACGGCTATTCTCACTAACCGCCGCCCCGGTCCGGCCTTCGCCGTATTGCCGGAAGACCGGGCGAGCCGAAGCCCGCCCGGAACTTCACGCGATCATTTCGCCTCCATGAAGCCATGCATCGTCAGCCACGAGGCGAAGGCATCGAACCAGCCGGTGCTTGTCGTGGTCTTGGGGTACATGCCGAAGCCGTGGCCGCCCTGTTCATAATAATGAAACTCGACAGGCCGGCCGGCCGTGCGCCAGCTTTCGATCAGGCCGAAGTCGGTGGTCTGGAACAACGGATCGTCCGCCGCCAGCGCCACGAACAGCGGCGGTGCATCCTCGGGAACCGGCATGGCGTTCAGCGGGCCGTAGATATCCGCAAGGAAGGCGGGGTCGGCATCGGGGCCGTAGAGACCGGTCGCCATCGTCAGCGCAGCACCTGCAGAAAAGCCGACCATCCCGATCCGGTCCGGATCGACGTTCCACTCATCCGCATTCGCGCGGATCAGCGCAAAGGCAGCCTCCGCATCGGTCAGCTGGGGCGCGATCGCCTTGGCCATTTCCTCGGGCGCGGGGCGGGGCGGGCGTGCGGCACTGTCACGCGGCATGCGGTCGGCCTGCTGGAACGCCTGCAGATCTGCAGGGGTCTGGTTCAGCCGGTATTTCAGCACGAAGGCGGCGATACCCCTGTCGGCAAGCGCGCGCGCGACGTCCCAGCCTTCGTTCTCCATCGACAGCGTGCGGAACCCGCCGCCGGGGGCCACCACCACCGCTGCGCCCGTCGCCTTGGCCGGATCGGGAAGGAAGGGCGTCAGCGTCGCATCGGTCACATTGCGCGCGAAACGGCTGCCATATTGCTGGTGCCACGATTCCGGAGCGGTCGCCCCAGGCAGCGTCCCGGTGTCGAGGTCGATCGCATCGGGCTGGGCAGGGACCTCGATCGAGACCATCTGATCGTCCTGCGCATAGGCCTGGACGGACGTAAAACTCAGCATCAGACCTGCGACGAGGGGTCCAAATTTCATGATCATATCCTCCACCATGTGATTATCGGATGCTGGAAACGCGCATCGCGGAATCGATGAAACACCGAATTCGCCGGAATGAATAATCCGACAATTGAAATTGCAGCAAGGTCATTCGCGTTTTCGCAAACGCTTTCATCTGCGCAAAGCCGCCAGTTTCCGCGCGAAAGCGGTGCTGCAATGCGCTCAATTGTCGGTGTAACTGCGGTTCGGCGGGGGCTCAGCTTCCGCGCAGCATGCGCATGGCGGCCATGCGAATCCGCTGGTAGTTGCCATCCTGCAGCGGTCCGAGGATCCCGTGCAATTCGGGCGGCAAATGGTCCAGCGGATGACCATCTGGCCGAAACACGTAGTGATCGAACCAGGCCCGCCATGCCTCGCGCTCGGCAGGCGGCCGTTCCGCTATGGCGATCAGTGCCAGCATCATGGCCGCGAAGGGCTGGTCGGGGCCGGACGCGAAGCCGTCCCACCAGAAATTGACCAGCACGTTGACGGGATCCAGCGCCTCGACCTTGTGCCACCAGAGCTTGGGTATGTAGATCGCATCGCCCGGCTCCAACTCGGCGACAAGGGCGGTGTCGCGGATGGCGTCGAAGCGCGGATAACGCGGATCGCCCGCCTTACTGTCGACTGCCAGCCCGACCGGCTGCCCGGCCATAGTGAAGTCGATCGGACCGACGTAAAGATCGCCGATAGCCTCGGGCGGGAACAGGGTGAAGCGGCGCCGGCCCATCGCGGCGCAGGCGACATTGTCCTGCGTATCATAGTGACAGGCGACGCTCGAGGGATGTCCGATCCAGAAGCGTGGAAGGATCGATTGCGGCAGGAACGCCAGCCTGGTCAGCCCCTCGATACCGGGAAGATAGCGCTCCGATGGTAGCGATCCCATGTACAGCGTAGCGGTATCGTTACCGTCGGCGCCTTGCAGGATCCTGTCGAGCCCTTCCGCAAAGCCGACGCTTTCGCGCTGGAAGTTGAAGCCGGACAGGTTGTCGGCATAGTAATAGCGCCGGTCGGTTTCCGGTGAT
The DNA here is from genome assembly GCF_001661675.2 of Croceicoccus marinus. Taxonomy (NCBI): domain Bacteria; kingdom Pseudomonadati; phylum Pseudomonadota; class Alphaproteobacteria; order Sphingomonadales; family Erythrobacteraceae; genus Croceicoccus; species Croceicoccus marinus. The sequence continues at coordinate 1,153,691 of NZ_CP019602.1, forward strand.
CCGATGAAAATCTCCGCCTCGCGCCCCACGTCGAATTGCCGCAGATGGTCGAAGATCGACGCTTCTTCCTGCTTCAGCAGGGGCCAGTCGCGGGCGGCGGCCTTCATGACGACCGGCCGGCATGGCTGCATCACATGCTCGCGAAACGCGTGCTCGGTGGCGAAATCCTGCGGGCTGGCGAGCGGAACGGGCTGCGACATCAGGCGTCGGCGAAAAGCCGCTCGTTACGTAGTCTGGCCATGTGCCTGATGTGATGGATCGACGCGGCCTGGATGTAGGCGATCTGAAGATCGCCGCGGCGGAACAGGTCGAGCGCCGCCTCGTCGGGTAGCGCGTGAAGCGAATCGAGGCTGGTCGAATACAGCCCGTCGAGCTGCAGGCGCGAGCCGTCGTCGAAATCCAGCGTGATGTCGATCGGCTCGATCAGCCGGTGTTCGACGAAGCGGGCGATCATGCTCTCGGTCTCGGGCAGGCCGCGGCCGAGGACCTGCATCGCGTGCTGGACCTGCTGCAGGGCGGGGGTGGCGGAACCCTGTTCGTCGAAGACGGGCTTGCCATGCGGAACGAAGACCGGATCGCCCGGCGCGACCGCGATCCTCCCCTCGTGCAAAAAGAAGCCCTGCCGCACCAGGTCGGCGGGGCGGTATCCCGGCAGCATGCCATCCGCGGCGAACAGGTTCGTCCCTGCCTCCAGCCCCATGACCGCACCAGCATAAAAGGCGCCGGTATCGGGATTCTTGGTGAAAAGGATCGGGTATTCGGTTGCCGCCAGCGGAATCTCCTCGCTAACGACCTGCACGAAATGCCGCTGCCCCGCATTGGCGAGGTCGAGCCTGAGGCTGGAATGGGACTGGTAATCGAGCAGTTCTAGTTCGGGCACGCCTTCAACTCCTGCAATCTGTGCGCGCGCCGGTCTACCCGCGGCGACGGTGTCAGCCTACCCGCAAAAATCACTCAGACAAAATGTTGCAATCTTGTAGGAGTATTCTATGAATCGGCGCGACTGGCAGGGTGGATGTTCGATTATCCTGCTGCCATCGAGATGGTTTGGGATTTCGTAACGCCGTAGAGCGACGACCTGAGGGGATGTAATCCGATGAAAAACACGAGTTTTCTTATGCGTTCGCGCAAAATTGGTAGCGGTAACATGCTGCTGCTCGGCTGTGCGACGAGTGCGCTTGCATTGGTGTGCGCGACGCCCGCCATGGCGCAGGATTCGCAAGAATCGCAGGACGAGCCTGAAGCACAGGGCTCCGAGAGCAACGAGATCATCATCGTTACCGGCCTGCGCGGCTCACTCCAGCGCAACCTGGACGAGAAGCGCAACGCGGCTGGTGTCGTCGACGTGATCTCGGCCGAGGACATCGGCAAGTTCCCCGATTCCAACGTCGCGGCATCGCTGCAGCGCCTGCCGGGCGTGTCGATCCAGCGCAGCGGCGCGCGCGGCGAGGCGACGGGCATCACCGTTCGCGGCTTTGGCGGCGACTTCAACACCACGCTGTACGACGGACGCCGGATCTCGACCGCGACGGGCAACCGCCAGATCGACTTCAGCACCGTGGGCGTGGACTTCATCGGCCAGCTCAGCGTTCTGAAGACTCCCGACGTCTCGCTGTCGTCCGATTCGATCGGCGCGACCGTCAATATCGAATTCCCCACGCCGTTCGACAATCCGGGCTTCCGCGCGGCCGTGACCGCATCGGGTTCGATCCAGGACCGTTCGGGCGATATCGTTCCGACTGCGGGCATCCTGGTCAGCAACACCTGGAACGACACGTTCGGCGTGCTGGGCAGCGTGGTCTATACGCGCCGCGATACCGACAGCAACCGCGTCTATGTCAGCGGTTGGCCGGGCGGCAATTTCGCGCCCTGCCAGCTGGCCGGAAGCACGGCTGAAACCTGCGCGCCGACCGCCGCGACGGTGGACCCCGATGTTCCGGCTGCGAACCAGCGCACCATTCCGGGCTGGTTCCCCCAGCAGTACGGCGCCGAACAGCAGCGCGTGAACGACGAGCGTGTCGACGCGCGTCTCGCCCTGCAGTGGCAGCCGGCCTATGGAACCATGGTCACGCTGGACAACAACTATTCGCGCCAGAAGATCGAATCGAACAACTATGCCTTCGGCGTGTGGTTCAACCAGACCGACCTGCGCAATGTCGAGCTGGACGAGAACGGCACCGCGGTGAATTTCACGCAGGCGGGTTCGCCCACCGACTTCACCTCGGCGCTGAACAAGCAGATCCTCGAGACGAACCAGACGGGCCTGAACATCGAGTTCGAGGCCAGCGACAACCTGACCTTCGAGGTTGACGGCGCCTATGCGAAGAGCAAGCTGAACCCCGGCGACGTGATCGGCAGCCTCAACGCCGACGTCGGCTATGGCGGCGCGCTTGGCACCAATCTGCAGTTCATCGTGGACGGCGACAGCAACGAGGCGTTCCCCTCGCTCGCCAATTTCGGTCCGGCCGGGGTCGGCGGAGACTGGGCGAATACCGACCTGATCGGTTCGCACGTCACCGTGAACCAGACCCAGCGCAATACGGACGAGCTTTGGCAGCTGCGCGCCGAGGGCCAGTGGCAGCAGGACGACCTGACGCTGCAGTTCGGCGGCCAGTATTACGAGGACCGCTTCGAGTTCGCCAACTACTCGACCTTCGTGAACAATTTCTGGCAGGCCTATGCCGGCTATGGCGATCCTTCGGGCCGCGATACGGGCATCGCGCCGCTGCCGGATTCGCTCTACCAGGGTACCATCAGCCTCGACGGGTTCATCCCCGGCTTCGACGGCGCGCTTCCGCCTTCCGTCTTCCTGATCAACCCGGTCGACTACCAGAACTATCTGACCGGCCTGGGCAATCCGCAGACGCAGGACATTCCCGGCTATAACGCAGGCTGCTGCGGCGGGAACTTCACCGGCACCTTCGACCAGGCGCTGGACGGCGGCAGCGTCCGCGACATCACCGAAAAGACCTGGGCGCTGTTCTTGCGTGCCAGCTTCGAATCCGAAATCGCCGGCATGCCGTTCTTCTTCAATGCCGGCATGCGGAACGAGAATTCGAACATCAAGGCGAACGGCAACGGCACGGTTCCGGTACTGATCCAGACCAGCACGGCCGATCCGACGCTGCTGACGGTGACCCTGTCCGATCCGCAGCCGCTGACCGCCACGACGGACTACAACTACCTGCTGCCCAGCCTGGATACCCGGCTTGAAATCACGCCCGAATTCCAGATGAGGTTCAGCGCATCGCGCACCATCACCCGGCCCACGCTGAACCTGCTGTATCCGCAGCTGAACGTGGGCACCGGGCAGCGCGTCGGTGCGCTCAGCGCCGCGGGCGGCAATCCGTCGCTCAGGCCCTATCTGTCGGACAACTTCGACCTGGCGGCCGAATGGTACTACCAGCCGAACTCGTATCTGTCGGTGAACGGCTTCCTGAAGAACGTGTCGAACTTCATCGTCGGCGGTGTCACCAACCAGACCATCAACGATGTGATCGATCCCACCACCGGCCAGCCCGCCGTCTTCGCGGTGACGCAGCAGGTCAACGGGCCCGACGCCACGGTCAAGGGTATCGAACTGGCGCTGCAGCACGTGTTCGGCGACACCGGCTTCGGCTTCCAGGCCAATGCCACCTTCGTGGAAACGAACCGCCCCTATGACGAGAACGACATCTCGCAGACGGGCTTTGCGGTCACGGGCCTGGCCAATTCGGCGAACTTCGTCGGCTTCTACGACAAGGACGGCTTCCAGATCCGCGCCGCGCTCAACTGGCGCGACGAATATCTGCTGCAGTTCGGGCAGAACCAGAACACCGGTTCGTTCGGCGCAGAGCCGACCTTTGTCGACCAAAGCTTCCAGATCGACCTGACCAGCAGCTATGACATCAACGACAACTTCAGCGTCTTTGGTGAAGTTCTGAACGTCAACAACAACAAGCAGAGCACCCACGGGCGCTTCTCGAACCAGCTGCTTGACGTGTTCGACTATGGTCGCCGCTACACGGCGGGGGTTCGCTTCCGCTATTGAGGCTCTCCCCTGTGGCGGGGCGCAGGTTGATTGCGCCCCGCCATTTTTTCCGGTCATAGTGACGCCATGGACAAGGTCGACAGCATCGTCATCGTCGGCGGCGGCACCGCCGGTTGGCTGACCGCGGGCGTCATCGCCGCACGCCACCAGGGGCGGAGGCCGCATGGCTTTTCGGTGACCCTGGTCGAATCTCCCAACGTGCCGATCATCGGGGTGGGAGAGGGGACGTGGCCGACGCTGCGTTCGACGCTGCGCAAGATCGGCGTGTCGGAAACCGATTTCTTCCGCGAATGCGATGCCGCGTTCAAGCAGGGCGCCCGGTTCAATCGCTGGACCACGGGCGAGGCGGACGAGGGCTATTACCACCCGCTGATGCTGCCGCAGGGTTTCGCGCGCCTCAATCTCGTGCCGCACTGGCTGGAGAACGGGGACGAGAGCTTTTGCGATGCGGTGACCCCGCAGGGCCGGATCTGCGATCAGGGTCTTGCACCCAAGACCATCGCGACGCCCGAGTACGAGGGGCTGGCGAATTACGCCTATCACCTCGATGCGGGCAAGTTCTCCAAGTTCCTCACGAAGCACTGCGTCGAAAAGCTGGGCGTGCGCCACGTCCTCGCCGATGTGAGCGAGGTCGTGCAGGCGCCGAACGGCGATGTCGCCTGCGTGAAGACCGCGGACGGGCAGGCCATCGACGGTGATCTGTTCATCGATTGCACCGGCTTCAAGGCGCTGCTGATCGAGGAGGCGATGAAGGTGCCGTTCCGCGACTGCAACGACGTGCTGTTCTGCGACACGGCGCTGGCGGTGCAGGTGCCTTACGCCGACCCGTCCGATCCGGTGGCCAGCCATACGATTTCCACCGCCCAGTCGGCGGGATGGATCTGGGACATCGGCCTGCCGACCCGCCGCGGCGTCGGCCACGTCTTTTCCAGCAGCCATGTCGATGCCGACCATGCCGAGCGGGAACTGCGCGACTATATCGGCCCGGCGGCAAGGGATCTGACGGTGCGCCGCATCCCGATCCGGTCGGGCCACCGCGAAACCTTCTGGAAGGGCAATGTCGTGGCGGTCGGCCTTGCCGCCGGTTTCCTCGAACCGCTGGAAGCATCCGCTATCGTGCTGATCGAGCTGTCGGCCAAGATGATCGCCGAACAGCTTCCCCCCAACCGCGACGTGATGGACGTGATCGCCCGGCGCTTCAACGATACCACCGCTTATCGCTGGGGCCGGATCATCGATTTCCTGAAGCTGCATTATACGCTGACCAAGCGTACCGACACCGACTTCTGGCGCGACAACACGCGGGCGGAAACCATTCCCGACCGGCTGCAGGGCCTGATGGAGCTGTGGAAATACCAGACCCCCTGGCTGCACGACGAATTCGACCGGGCCGAGGAAGTGTTCCCCGCCGCCAGCTATCAATACGTGCTGTACGGCATGGGATATCGCACCGATGTCCCGCCGGGTGACGTCGCGGCAGAGCGCGAACTGGCCCAGCGCGTGCGCAGGGAGAATGACGCCCTGACGGCCAGGCTGCTCGCGGGCCTGCCCGGTCACCGCGATCTGCTCTCCAAGATATCGCAGCATGCGATGATGCCGGTGTGATGCGGTCCCGCATCGCGGACTGATCGCCGCGCGCTATTCCCTTACGCTTCAGGCGGCAGGTCAGCCTCGGCGAAATGTAGCGATTGGCCCTTGGCCAGCGTCACGTCCATCAGACGTCCGGGCCTGCCCACTTGCCATGCCCCGTCCGCGTCGGCGTTCAGCACTGCGTCGGTGATGCGGCCATCGCGCCATGCCAGGTCGACCCGGCAGCCGCCGCGGGCGCGAAGGCCCCTTACCGAACCTTCGCTCCACGCCGCCGGCAGGGCGGGCAGCAGGAGGATCGTGTCGCGGTGGCTCTGCATCAGCATCTCGGCGATGGCGCGGGTGCCGCCGAAATTGCCGTCGATCTGGAACGGGGGATGGGCGTCGAACATGTTCGGATAGGTGCGGCCCGGTCCCAGCAGGAACGCCAGCACGTCATGCGCTCGGTCCCCCTCGCGCAGGCGGGCGCGCAGGTTGATGCGCCAGGCGGTGGCCCAGCCCGTCGATTCGTCGCCGCGCAATTCCAGCGAACGGCGCGCCGCTGCGGCCAGGGCGGGGGTGGCGGCCGGATCGATCTGCGCGCTGGGGAACAGCGCATAGAGGTGCGAGACATGGCGGTGGTCGGGTTCGGGCGCGCTTGCATCCCAATCCTCGCGCCATTCCTGCAGCTGGCCCTGCGCGCCGATGCGATCGGGCGCCAGACGGCCGCGGGTCTGCATGATCTCTGCCGCGAATGGCGCATCGATGCCCAGTATCTGCGCCGCGCTGGCGGTCTGCCGGAACAGATCGCGCAGGATCTGCTGGTCCATCGCCGGACCGGCACAGATCGCGGCACCTTCGGGGTGGCGGTTCTCGGGCGAGATCGAGGGATTGGTCACCAGGTAGCCGGTCGCCGGATCGGTCTGCAGCGTATCGAGGAAGAACAGCGCCGCGCCCCGCATCACCGGATAGACGCCGGCGAGAAAATCGGTGTCGCGGCTATAGTCGTAATGGTCCCACAGATGCGTGCAGAGCCAGGCGCCTCCGGTCGGCCACATGCCCCATTGCGCGCCGTCGATCGGGGCGGTCGCTCGCCACAGATCGGTGTTGTGATGGCAGACCCAGCCCCGCACGCCATACATCGTGCGCGCGGTATGTTCGCCGGTGACCGCAAGTTCGCGCACCATGCGGACCAGCGGCTCGACACACTCGGGCAGGCCGGTCACTTCCGCCGGCCAGTAGTTCATCTCGGTATTGATGTTGACGGTGTATTTCGATTCCCACGGCGGCTCGTTCTCGGCATTCCAGATGCCCTGCAGATTGGCGGGCTGCGTTCCGGGCCGCGACGAGGCGATCAGCAGATAGCGCCCATAATCGAAATACAGCCGGGCGAGGTCCGGGTCGTCCTGCAGGTCCTCGGCTTCGATACGGGCATCGGTGGGCCGATCCGCGGCGGCGGTGCGGCCAAGATCGAGGGATACGCGGCGGAACAGGCGGCGATGTTCGGCGACCGCATCCGCGCGCAGATCATCGTAACCGATGGCAGAGGCCTGCCGGATCGCGGCGTCGACCAGCGCGACCGGGTCCGCGCCGGTGTCGTCGAACCGGCGGAAACTGGTCGCCATCGCCAGCAGCAGCGTGACCTGCGTCGCGCCCCTCAGGCTGAGCCGGTCGCCGTGCGGGGCGATTGTGCCGTCGCTTTGGACCCGGACCCGGCCGGCAAGTTGCAGAACTCCGTCGATGCCGGCGCGACCTGCATTGTGCCCGGTCAGCAGCAGCGTATCGCCGCCAGCCTCCACGCGCATGCCGGGTTGTTCGCTTGCCAGAACGACGTCGAGGTCGAAGGGCACCTGCGCGGCGATGCGCATGGCGATGACATCGCCTTGCGGGGATGCGAACATCTCGCGGCTTTGCGCGGCGCCATCGCGGGTGAAAGCGACGCGGGCGAGGGCGGAATCGAGGTCCAGCTCGCGCACATAGTCCTGCACCTCGCCCGATGCGCCGGGAAAGGACAGAAGTAGATCGCCGAATGATTGATAGGCCATCTGCGTCCGGGGAACGCCGATCAGCTTCGCATCGGCCAGCGCCTCGGCCTCTGCGAAGCGATCCTGTTCGACAAGGCGGCGCACCAGGGGCAGCGCGTCCAGCGCCTGCGGGTTGACCGGGTCATAGGGCCCGCCCGTCCACAGCGTGTCCTCGTTGAGTTGCAAGCGTTCCTGGTCCGCTGCGCCGAAGATCATCGCCCCCAGCCGGCCATTGCCGATCGGAAGCGCTTCGATCCACTCGCGCGCGGGCTGGCGGTACCACAGCCGCGATGCGCCCGGCGCGGGCGAGGCGGCCGATGCCTGCCCCGCCAATCGCGACGCGGCGGCCGCTGCCGCAGCGCCCGCCATCAGCGAGCGCCGCGTCAGGTGGAACAGCGTCACCGCGCCCTCACCGCAGTTGCAGGACGACGATGGACTTTGCGGGCAGCGTGGCGGTGACGGTTCCGCGCGATACCCGTGCGCCGGTGAAGGCGGTGGGGGTGACGACTTCGGGGTTTTCGAAGTCGTTGTGCGCGTCCATCGCGCGGGCGGTCAGGATACGGCCCGTGGCGCCGGCGGGGTTCACGCCGTCGAGCGCGATGGTCACCGGATGGGCGTTGTTCGGGTCGATATTGACCAGCGCCAGATGCACCTGCCCGTCGGTGCCGCGCACCGCCGACACGTTGACCGCCGGGATCGACACGTCGTCCTTTTCATACATCGGCGCGGTGACGTCCACCGGAAGGGCGGTCGCGCCCTGCCACGGTTCGTACATGTCGAACACGTGATAGGTCGGCGTCTTCACCATGCGCGGACCGTCGGTCAGCAGCATCGCCTGCAGCACGTTCACCATCTGCGCGATGGCGGCCATCTTCACCCGCTCGGCATGCTTGGTGAAGATGTTGATGTTGAGCGCGGCGACCATCGCGTCGCGCAGGCTGTTCTGCTGCTGCAGGAAGCCCGGGTTGGTGCCCGGCGCGGGATCGTACCAGGTGCCCCATTCGTCGACCGCCAGCATCACGCGCTGTTCGGGATCGTACTTGTCCATGATCGCGGAATGGCGGGTGATGAACTCGTCCATCTCCATCGTGTGGTCGAGCGTGGATGCCCATTCGCTTTCGGGGAAGCCCAGCGCGGGGCCCTTGTCCTCCCAGGTCGCGTCGCGCGGGCGGGTATAGAAATGCAGCGCCAGCCCGTCGATCAGCTTGCCCGAGATCTTCATCATCGTCTCGGTCCACTCATAGTTGGAATCCGACGGGCCGCTGGCGATCTTGAGCATCTCGCCCGTGCCGGGCTTGGTGAAGGTGACGAAGCGATTGGTCAGGTCCGCGGCATATTCGGCGCGCATGTTGCCGCCGCAGCCCCACAGCTCGTTGCCGATGCCCAGGTAATCGACCGTCCAGGCATCCTCGTGCCCGTTGGCCGCACGCTCGCGCGCCAGCGCGGTCGTGCCCGCGGGCGCGGTCATGTACTCGACCCACTGCGAGGCTTCGGCGGGGGTCCCGCTGCCGAGATTGACCGAGACATAGGTGCGCGCGCCCAGCCGCTGGGCAAAGCCCATGAACTCGTGCGTGCCGAAGCTGTTGTCCTCGTTCACGCCGCCCCAGTTGGTGTTGATCTTGACCGGGCGGTCCTCACGCGGGCCGATGCCGTCGCGCCAGTGATATTCGTCGGCGAAGCAGCCGCCGGGCCAGCGCACCATGGGCACGTTGATGTCCTTCAGTGCCTGCAGCACGTCGGTGCGATAGCCGCCGTCGTTGGGGATGGGCGAATCCTCGCCCACCCAGACGCCGCCATAGATCCCGGTGCCCAGATGCTCCATGAACTGGCCGAACACGTCGGGATGCACCTGCGCGCCCGGCTGGTCCGCCTCCACCGTCACCACCGCGCCCTCGCCAGCGGCGCGCAGCTGGGCCTGCGCCTGCGCCGACAGCGGGGCGGCCGCCAGCGCCAAGGCAAGCCCGGTTGCAAGGCGCCGCATCGGCAACGGAAAAGCAGTGTCGAGCATGGTCACGAAAATCCCCTCGCAAATAATCCGCGCCCGCTGCGGGGGCCGGTCATCGGGCGCATAGATTGCCCTTGTATTTGTAGGAGTAGTTCAGCCATGCTGGCATCGTCAAGGCAATAGGTCGCTGGAACAGGCGATCGCGGCAAGCAGGGTGATGGATGCGCAAATCGGCTATGGTGTTGTTCGGCTCGGCTTGTCTGTGGGTCACGCCGTCGATGGCGCAGGCGGGGGACGTGCCCGACCTGCCGGTGTTTGCATCGCCCGAACGCGATCCGTCCGCGCATCTGTCGATCGTCATCCCGATCCGGCCCGAGGCGGAACCGGTCGTGCTGCATGTCACGCCCGATGGGTCGGATGCGGGCGACGGGACGGCGCAGTCTCCGGTGGCCACATTTGAGCGGGCGCAGGAACTTGTCAGGACACTGAACGGGACGCGTGACGTCACCGTTCGGGTCGCGGCAGGCGCCTATCGCCTCGACAGGCCGCTGCGCTTTGCAGCGGTCGACGGCGGCCGCAACGGGCATGTCGTTCGCTGGGAAGGCGAGGAGGGTGCATATCCCGTCATATCGGGCGGTGTACCGGTTACCGGATGGACGGCGGTGGATGCGGCCGAACATATCTGGCGCGCGGACATTCCCAAGGGCGCCGACCCCCGGCAGCTCAGCGTCGACGGGCAGCTCGCGCCGCGTGCGCGGATAGAGATCCCGCGCTCCGCCGTAAGGTTCGAGACCTGGGGCCTGCAGATCCTGGACCCGGAATGGCGGGCGCTGGCGCAACTGGCGGACCAGGACCGGATCGAGGTGGAGGGCATGAGCTGGTTCACCCACCGCCATGCCATGGTCGACCGGATCGAGGGCGACCGGATCGTGATGCAGCAGCCGGGCTGGCGGAACAATCTGGTCGGGTATGACACGCTGGCCCGCCCGATCTCGAAAGAGGTCGCCAGGCTTTTCCTAGTCAATTCGCGGGCGTTCCTGCGCGAGGCGGGGCAATGGCATGCCGATCCGGCGCAGGGGCATCTCTATTACCGGGCGGCCGAAGGGCAGGACGTCAATCGCAGCCTTGTCGAGATGCCGGTGCTGGAACATCTGGTCTCGATCGGGGGCACCATCGACGATCCGGTTCGCGACCTGCAGTTTCGCGGCCTGGATTTCCGGCACACCAGCTGGCTGCAGCCGTCCGGTAACGAGGGATATGCCAGCCAGCAGAGCGGCTCGTACATCTCGGGCGAGCTGGCCGGCTATCCCGCCGATCCGATCCGCGACTGCAGCTGGGGCTGCCCCGCTTTCGAGAAGCGGCGCAACCATTGGCAGCAGCAGCCCGCCGCGATCCAGCTGTCCGCCGCAACGCGGGTGGTGTTCGACGACAATCGCTTCTCGCAGCTGGGCCAGATCGCGCTGGGCATCGGCAACAACCCCGAAGCGCACGAGACCGGCGTCGGGCTGGGCACCACCGCGATCGAGGTGACGCGCAATCGCTTCACCGATCTTGCCGGCGGCGCGATCATGGTCGGCGGCATCGTCCGCGACGCGCACCATCCCTCGCGCCCCGAACTGGGCGTGCGGGACATATTGATACGCGACAATCTGGTGTCGAACATCTCGCACGACTACAAGGAGCAGGCCGCGATCCTCGTCACCTATGCGACGGGGGCGATCATCATGAACAACGACATTTCCGACGCGCCCTATGACGGGATCGACGTGGGCTGGGGCTGGGGGATCAACGATCCGGGGGGCAGCCCGGAATATTACCGCTGGCACCGCTCATACTACGACGATCCCGAAAACCTGATCTATGACACGCCGACGATCCTGCGCGACACGGTGATCGTCGGTAATCGGGTGGGGCGCGTGAAACAATGGTTTCCCGATGGCGGTGCGATCTATCACCTGTCCGCCGATCCCGGTGCGCTGATCGCCCGCAATTACGTCTATGACGTGCGCGGTACCGGCGGCATCGCGATCTATCTCGACGAGGGGTCGCGCCATGTGACGGTGCGCGAGAATGTGATCGACCGCGTTGGCGGGGTGTGGCTGAACCTCAATTCACAGGACGCGATCGCGCCGCGGCGAACGGCGCTCGACAATACGGCCACCGGCAACTGGTACAACTCGGGCCGACTGCAGGGGAACTGGACGCCCTTTCTGAACAACCGCGCCGAAGGTAACATCGAGGTCGAGGGGCAGGAGTGGCCTGCCGAAGCGCAAGCGGTGATCGACGATAGCGGAGTGCGGCCGGTGGAGGACGCGGGCGAATAGCCTTCCGGGCGGGCATTGCGCCCTGGTCGCCGGTCGGTCCTGTTCGCCGGTCCGCCCTATTCGCCGGTCCGCCCTATTCGCCATCCGGGGCGGGCGGGTCCGCTCCGTCCATTCCGAACAGTCCGATCAGGATCGGTTCGCCTTCGCCGGGGCCGCCGGGTCCGGCGATGTCTTCCGCCAGGATCTGCCACAAGCCGTTTTCCGGCGCGAACAGCAGGCGATAGCGCCCCCCGTCGGCATCGATCCGCAACCTGACGCGCTTGTCGAACGAGCCGGGAAGGGCGGTCGTATAGATCAGCCTGCCCGCCGGAGAGCTTGCATCGCCATTGCGCAGGCGCACGGCGACCAGATCGGCCGGCTCGATACGCTCCACCTGAATGCTGATCCATTGCGCGGGACCGGCATGCGCCGCCAGACCGGCGATATCGCCTTCCCCCAGCGCGGCATAGTCGAGCAGGGTGGACGCGGAATATTCACCGGTCGCCACATCCCGCCCGATCATGGTGGGTGCTGACCCCGAAATCGGTTCGCGGCCCGTTGCGATCAGCAGCCGGTCATCGTCCAGCCGTGCCCAGTCCGGCGCCTGTTCCATCAGCGGTGCCAGCCCCGTCGCCGATACGGGCTCCGACGCGGGAGCTGTTGCCGATATGTCGAGCCATTCGAAGGCGGCGACCGGACCGTCCTGCGCCGCGGCGGGCGCCGCCAGTCCCAGGGCGGCGATCAGGGCAAGATATCTCATGGCAGCGGCAATATGCCGGTTTCGGTCTGCGTGACCGGATTGATCAGGCCGTCCTCGTCGAATGTCATGCGCTCGACAGCGACCGCGCGGCGGCCAAGCCCGCCCTCCAGATCGCCGACGTCGAGCGTGCCGACATGGTAGAACAGATACCATTCGCCTTTGAACTCGGCGATGCCGGGATGGATCGTGAAGCTGTTGGCAGCCGCGCCCGTAATCTCGCCGCGCCAGGTCCATGGCCCGGTGATCGCCGGCGCGGTGGCATAGGAAATACGCTCGTCAGGGCTGATCGTCTTGTCCATGCTGGCATAGGCGAGATAATACATGTCGCCGCGCTTGAAGATCCACGGACCTTCCTCGAAATCGGGCAGTTCGATCTGCCGGATCGGTCCGTCGAAGCTGATCATGTCGGGCGCAAGCTTTGCCATGTAGATATTGGCGTTGCCCCAGATCAGCCAGCTGATGCCGTCCTCCTCGGTCCAGACGGTCGGGTCGATGTCGTCCCAGCTATGCGGTCCCTGCGTATCCTCGTTGCGGACCAGCGCGCTACCCTTGGCGTCGCGGAACGGGCCGAGCGGATTGTCGGCCACCGCCACGCCGATCGCCTTGCCTTGCGATCCCTGCTCCGGATCATGCTCGACCGCGGTGTAGAACCAGAACCTGCCGTCCTTCTCGGTCACCTGGCTGGCCCACGCATCGCGTGAGACCCAGCTGAAATCGGTGGGCTGCATGACCGGGCCATGCGCGGTCCAGGTCTTCATGTCCTTGGTGGAAAAGGCCAGCCATTCGGTGATGTTGAACATCTGCCCCTCGGCCGCCTCGTCATGGCCGACATAGAGATACAGCGTGTCGCCGACCACCAGAGGGGCCGGATCGGCGGTATGCAGATCGCGGAACAGAGGGTTGCCGGTGTACTGATAGGTCGTTGCCGTGGCTGGAGCCGCGGTGGCTGGAGCCGCGGTGGCCGGGACCGCGCCAGCGGTCGGAGCCGCCTGATCGATCGCAGCGCATCCCGGCAGCGCCGCGACGGCGGCAAGCCCGAATATGGCTGAACGAAATCCTGTCATCACAATCCCCAACGCTTCGTTGTTCTTTGCGACCTTTTAGTCGGACAAGTCGATCTGTCAAAGCGTCATCGGCGACCCGGGGCCAGGGACATCGCGCGTACCCAAAAAAGAAGGGCCGGGCGCTGAGGGGAGCGCCCGGCCCAGGGGACAATGGACCGCCTATGTCAGGAAAAACGGTCCACGAGGTGGCTCGGGCCCGTTACTTCGACGGGATGACCCAGCTTCCGGCGGCGCGCGACCCACTCCTTGAACTGCTCGGCAGAGGTGTGGTCGAAACCCTGCACCTTGCTGAGGTTCACGCGGACCGGACGATCGCCGGGAATGCTCTCCAGCCTGCGGGTCAGGCCCGTCAGGCTGATGAAAGTCGCACTGCCCGACAGATGCACGTCGCGCTCGGCGCCTTCATCGTTCTCCTCGACATTCAGCCTCAGCGAACGGCGGTGCGGGATCAGCTCCAGCAGCGTCAGCGCCAGGCCGACCAGCACGCCGGTCAGCAGGTCGACGGTGACGACCAGCACGAAGGTCGCCGTCCAGATGACCGCGGGAAGCGCGCCATAGCTGGAATAAAGGTGACGAACATGCTTGAGGCTGACCAGCTTCCAGCCGGTGACAACCAGCACGCCGCCCAGCGCCGCCATCGGAATCTCGCTGAGCACGAAAGGCAGCAGAGAGACGAAGCCCAGGATCCAGATACCGTGGATGATGGTCGACAGGCGGGTCTTGGCGCCTGCCTGCACATTGGCCGACGAACGTACGATCACGCCGGTCATCGGCAGTGCGCCCGCAAGGCCGCACAGAAGATTGCCGACGCCCTGCGCGCTGAGTTCCTTGTCGTAATTGGTGCGAACGCCGTCGTGCATCCGGTCGACCGCAGCCGCCGACAGCAGCGTTTCCGCGCTGGCGATGAAGGCGACGGCGATGGCCGCGATGATGATGGTCGGGCTGATCAGCAGGCCGAAGAAGTCGTCACCCGGCGTTGCCACCGCGCCGACGATCGAATCGGGCACGTTGACGCGCGTGATGTCCAGCCCAAGTGCCATGGCGGCCAGCGTCGCACCGACCACGCCCAGCAGCGCGCCGGGCAGCAGGCCCATTTGCGCGGGCTTGAACTTTTCCCAGCCGACCATGATGCCGATCGTCAGAAGGCCGATGCCAAGCGCCATCTCGGCCTGGTTCGCGTCGAAGGGCGAAAGCCCCAACAGGCGCGCAGGCATGGCGGCCAGATTGGCAATTCCGTTCGACAGCGGTGTCGCGTCGAACAGGATGTGGAACTGGCTGATCACGATCAGCGCGCCAATGCCCGCCAGCATGCCGTGCACCACGGCCGGGCTGATCGAACGGAAGAACGCGCCCAGCTTCATCCAGCCGGCGACGAACTGCAACACGCCCGCCAGCACCAGCATTGGGCCAAGGGCGGTCAGGCCGTTGTTCGCGACGAAGTCGAACACGATGACGGCAAGGCCAGCGGCGGGACCGCTGACCTGCAGGGGCGAGCCTGCGAACATGCCGACGACGATGCCGCCGATGATGCCCGTGATCAGGCCCTTTTCAGCGGGAACGCCCGATGCGATCGCAATGCCCATGCAAAGCGGCATCGCGACCAGGAAGACAACGATGGAAGCCGTGAAGTCACGTCCGAAATGGGCGAACAGGCCGCCCTTTTCGTCCGTCGCCACAGCGGTTGCTGCGGCAGTGGTCATTCCGCAGCCTCCGCCATCTGATAGCGTGCCTGCGCCGGGACGGCGACGGGCAGCGGCGTATTTTCGCGCAGTGTCGTGAACTGGCCGGTCTGGCCGTCGAGGCCGAGGACCTGGCCTTGGTGGATGTCGACGACCCAGCCGTGCAGGCTCATTTCGCCGGACGCCATCGCGCGGGCGACCGAGGGATGGGTGCGCAGGTTCGAAAGCTGGGCGATGACATTCTCATAGATCATCGCGCGGATCCGGTCGTCGCCTTCCAGGTGGCCCTGGCAGCTGTCGACCACGGTCTGCGCCGCGCTGCCGTGCTTCAGCCAGGCGGCGACATTGGGCATGGCTTCAAGCCCCTCGGGATAGGCCAACGCCTTCATCGCGCCGCAGTCGGTGTGACCGCACACGATGATGTCGCGCACGCCCAGCGCCGCGACCGCATATTCGACGGTGGCCGAAACGCCGCCCAGCATCGAGGCGTAGGGAGGGACGATATTGCCGGCGTTGCGGCAGACGAACAGGTCGCCCGGGCGGGCCTGCATGATTTCCTCGGGCACGATGCGCGAATCGGCGCACGAGATCATAAGCGCCTTGGGGCTCTGCCCATCGCGGGTCAGCGTGCCATAGAGTTCGCTGCTGCTGGGAAATACGGTCTTCTCGAAATTGAAAACGCGGCCGATCAGTTCGTTCATCGGGAAAGTCCTTTTGACTGCATCCGTGGAAAATTCATTACGCAATTGCGGATGGGGCCAAGGCTTACCGGCGATGTGTTTCCTGATCCGCTCCTGATTGTAATTGTTTGTTGCTGCAGCCGCGAAACGCGACGAGCCGGTAATTGCGCCGGTTATGCCGGGCCGGCGGCGGGCAGGCGGATCGTGGCGCACAGCCCGCCGGTCGGGCGATTCGCGATGGAAAAGCGACCACCCTGCGCCCGCACGATACGGTTCACGATGGCCAGGCCCAGACCCATGCCGGGCGTATTGCGGCTGCGCGCGTGGTCGAGCCGGACAAAGGGCTTCATCACCTCATCTATCTGGGATTCGGCGATTCCCGGCCCGTTGTCGATGACCGAGATCACGACGTCCTCGCCCTCGCGAGACAGGATGACATGCGCGTCATTGGCATAATGCAGCGCATTCTCGATCAGGTTCGACATCACCCGGCGCAGCGCCAGCGCGCGCCCCGACATTTCCAGATGTTCCGGCCCTTCATAGACCGCGTCGAAACCCCGGTCGCTGGCGTCGTCGACCAATGTCTGCGCGGTTGCAGCAATGTCGATCCGCTCGATCGGGCCGCGGTGGTCGTGCCCTTCGTTGAAGGTCTGCAGCGATTGCAGCAGCATCCGCATCTCTGCCACGTCGGCGGCCATCGCCTGCCTGTCGGGCGCGTCCTGGTCCAGCCGCATCTGCAGCCGCGCCAGCGGGGTGCGCAGGTCATGCGCGATGGCCGAGACGGTCAGCTGCCGGTTGCGGATCAGCTGGTGGATCCTCTCCTGCATCTCGTTGAACGCATGGATCAGGTCGCGCGCTTCCTGCGACCCGGCAAGCGGCACCGGTTCCGGCTCTTCCAGTTCGCCCACCTTGCGCGAAGCGGCGACCAGGTTGCGCAGCGGGCGAAGCGCCGCACCCACCAGCAGCCCGCCGACCAGCATCAGCAGCGCGGTGGGAAGCAGCAGCATGATCACGCGCTGGGCGTTCAGCTTGAAGGTCTGGTGCACCTCGGCCGAGAACCGCATCACCGACCGGTCGGTCAGGATCATGCTGCCCGCGATATCGCCGCCCCCGCTCAGCGGTTCGAGGTGCAGGCGCAGTCCGGCGCGGACCAGTTCCTGGTCGTTGTCGACGATCTGGTCGCGCAGCGCTTCCAGTTCCAGGCTGGCGGCGCGGCGGGCAGTCTCGCGCGACCAGTCGATCCGGAAATGACTGGTCGACAATTCATTGGCCACCGCCCCGCGCCGCTGCGGAGGGGCGCTGTCCAGCAGGCGATAGGCGACGACCAGCCGGTCCGAGATGCTGGCCGCGTCCTCCTCCTGAAGCGAGAATTCGTTCGCCCGCTCGAAAACGAAGGCGTTGAGCGTGAATTCGAGAGCGACCACCGCCAGCAGGATCGCAAGCAAACGGCCCAGCAGGCTGGTCCTGGCAAAACCGAAACCGCGCCAGTCGGCCGTGCTCACGCCGCGGCCACTTCCGCGGTGAACATGTATCCCACGCCGCGCACGGTCGCGATCGGCGCCTCCTTGTCAGAGGTGGTCAGCTTGCGGCGCAGCCGGCTGACCAGCACGTCGACGCTGCGATCCGAGGAATCCCCGACGCGGGTGCGCGACAGTTCGATCAGCCGTTCGCGGCTGATTACGCGCTGGGGGGACTGGACGAAGGCGCTCAGCAGGTCGAATTCCGCCGTGGTCAGTTCGACCAGCGCCCTTGTCGGCGAACGCAGTTCGCGGCGCGACAGCGACAGGGTCCAGCCGTCGAAGCCGATTTCGTCGTGCTTCTCGCGGGGGCTGGGCGCGCCATTGCCATTGCCGTGGCGGCGCAGCACCGCGGCGATGCGGGCCAGCAATTCGCGCGTGCCGAACGGCTTGGCGAGATAATCGTCGGCGCCCAGTTCCAGCCCGACGACGCGGTCCGCCTCTTCCCCGCGCGCGCTGACGAAGATCACCGGCACGTCGCTGGTCGCGCGCAGGCGGCGCAGCAGCTCGATACCGTTGGTCCCCGGCAGCATGATGTCGAGCACGATCAGGGCGGGCCGGCCGTCCTCCATCTGCACCTGCATCTCGGCCCCGGTTGCGGCGGAGCGGACATCATAGCCATGTTCCTTCAGGGCGCGCGAGATCAGCACGCGAAGCTGCGGATCGTCTTCGACGACAAGGATCGTCTGGGTGGCCATCGGCGTGTCTGGTTCCGGCTTTCGAAAAAGGGGTGGAGGAGCAGGCCCCCAAGTGATCGGCGGCGAAGCTAGTTGTCCTGCATGCGCTGTTCAAGCGCTGCCTGACCGCAGGAAGGCGCACGCATCGATATGGCCGCAGATGCGCAGCCGGGCAATAGCGCGCGGCCATGGTGCCGCGTCATCCGGCAGGGCAGGGCCCTTGCGCCGACCGGCGCCCCCTCGCTAAGGGACGGCGGCGGGCGCCGTCCGGTGCCCCTTCGCACCCGCATCCTGCCCCGATCTTCGATGGAGAGCGCCATCATGGCCAAGCGCTACTGGCTGATGAAATCCGAACCCGACGTCTATTCGTGGGACGACCTTGTCGATCAGGGCGAGGGGACGTGGGACGGCGTGCGCAACCATCGCGCCAAGAACAATTTGGCCGCCATGCAGAAGGGCGACCAGGCGTTCTTCTATCATTCCAACATCGGGCTGCAGATCGTGGGCATCTGCGAAGTAAGCGTCGCGGGCATCACCGATCCCACCGACGAGACCGGCAAATGGGCCGCGGTCAAGGTCAAGCCGGTCGAGAAGCTGCCGGCAAGCGTGACGCTGAAGCAGGTGAAGGCAGAGGAATCGCTGGCCGAAATGGAGCTGGTCAAGCTGATGCGCCTGTCGGTGAGCGAGGTCAGGCCCGAGGAATGGAAAAAAATTCTGTCGATGTCCAAGGCCAATGCGAAGCAGGCGGACTGACCCGCAAGGCCGTTCCGATCCCCAGATTACCGCTGCCGACGATGGTTAACGCGGCGGCCGTGCTTCCTGTCCCATAACGGGGCTATCCATTGCGGATGATTTCGGTCCGCGCGTCGTTAAGCTTGGTTAAGAAACCGTTACCGCCATCGCTCGTTCAGCATGGCATAGGTTTCAGGCCAAGCTAGGATAACGACGCCGATGATCCATGCCGTCACACCGACCATGCGCGCACCGATCCGCGTGCCCATGGTGCAGCCGATCGCCCGCCGCCGCGCCGCGGTGAAGGGCTGGTTCGGCCGCAAGATGCGCCCGTTGATGATCGAGGTTCGGCAGGAGCAGCCGCAGACGCTGTTCTGGGGCCTGACTTCGCGCGATGCGAAGGAATTCATGATGGCCTATTGCGCGTGCTTCATGGCGGTCATCGGCTTCATAGCCTGAACGCACAGGCGGAGAAGTTCAGGCCGGAGCGAGACGAAGCTCCGCCTGGTACAGGATCCAGCCGAGCCAGGCCGAGATCAGGCTCATCGCGGCGGCCAGCAGAAGCTGGTCCACGATCGACACGTTGATCGCGTTCAGCGCCATCGCCAGCGCAGAGCCGCCGACCATCGCGAAGCTGTTCACCAGATTGTTCGCCGCGACCGTTCGCGCCGTCTGCGACTTGTCGACCACCGTCGTCAGGAACGCATAGAGCGGCACAACGAACATGCCGCCCGCGATCGCGATGCCCATCAGGCATAGCAGCAGCGGCGCGGCCAGCGGCAGCAGGATGAACTCTCCCACCGAATACAGGCCGCCCGCTTCGGGCACCCACATGCGGCACACGACGTGGAACGCCACCACGAACAGCCCCATCACCACCACCGATGCTGGCGAATAGCGCGCCGACACCTCTCCCTTGAGCAACGCGTTGATCGATACCGACCCGATCGCCACGCCGATGGAAAAGACCACCAGGAACAGGCTGGCCACTTCCTTGCTGGCGGTCAGCACGTTCTTGGCCAGTGGCGGGAATTCGATGAACAGCACCGCGCCGATGGTCCAGAAGAAGCTGATCGCCAGGATCGCGTAGAACACGCGCGCATCCTGCATCGATCCCTTGACCACGTTGATCGAGGATCGCCAGATATTGTAGTCGATCGGCTCGACCACGCCTTGCGCCGGGGCGCTTGGCACCTGCCTGCCCGCGAACCATCCCAGCACGGCCAGCGCTATCACCAGCACCGCGGCAATCTCCACCGCGATCCAGCCGGCCAGGATCGTGCCCGCCAGGATCGCAAGATAGGTCCCCGCCTCGACTAGGCCGGTGCCGGCCAGCACTTCCTGCCTTTCTAGATGCTGGGGCAGGATCGCATATTTGATCGGGCCGAAGAAGGTGGAGTGCACCCCCATCGCGAACAGCGCCAGCAGCAGCAGCGGGATCGCGATACTGTCCACCGCGAAATTCACCGAGGCCAGGACCAGACCTGCCGCGCCCACCGTCATGATGCCGATTTCGGCGAGCTTGACCCGGCGGATGATGACCGCCTTGTCCCGCATGTCGGCCAGCTGGCCCGACAGCGCGGAAAACAGCACGAAGGGCAGGGTGAACAGCCCCTGCGCCACGGCCGAGAACATCGCTTCCTCTGCCGCGCTGGAATAGACGGCATAGACCACGAACAGGACCATCGCGTTCTTGTACAGATTGTCGTTGAACGCCCCCAGAACCTGGGTGACGAACAGCGGCAGGAAGCGGCGCCTGGTGAGAAGATCGGTGGAAGTCAGCATGATTGTTGGCGCCCGTCCTTACCGTCCATGCTGCGCGGCACAAGCCATTGCGGCACAGGCAGGTAATAAAATCGGGTCAAGGCGTGCCCTACACGCTTGGGATGCCGCCTGTTTTCAGGCTAAATGGCTTCACGAATCTATGCTGACACTTCCCAACCTCCTTACGCTTTCGCGTATCTTCGCCGTTCCGCTGCTGGTCGGATTCCTGTGGTGGCCCGACTGGGCGCTGGGGCATGCCATTGCGTTCGTGCTCTATTCGCTGGCGGGCATCACCGATTATTTCGACGGCGCGCTCGCGCGGTCGAGCGGGCGGGTCAGCCGGCTGGGCGTGTTCCTCGATCCCATCGCGGACAAGCTGATGATCGCCGCCGTGATCCTGGTGCTTGCGGCCAAGGGCGGGCTGTCAGGGCCGTATGTGGGCGATCTGCATGCGCTGGCGGGCCTGGTGATCCTGCTGCGCGAGATTGCGGTGTCGGGCCTGCGCGAATTCCTGGCGGGCGTGCAGGTGTCGGTTCCGGTGTCGAAGCTGGCGAAGTGGAAGACCACGGTGCAGATCGTCTCGCTGGGTGCGCTGATCCTGGCGGGCGCGCTGCCGGACATGGAATGGATCAGGCTGACCGGCCTTGTCTGCCTGTGGGCTGCGGCGGCGCTGACGGTGGTGACCGGCTGGGACTATCTGCGCATCGGCCTGAAGCACATGGACTGATTTCGCCGCGACTGGCCGCTTGTCGGGCGGCCGGGCGAAGTCTAGGCGCTGGGCATGAGTTTCAAAGCAACCGTCCTGACCCTGTATCCCGAGATGTTTCCGGGCCCGCTTGGCATCAGCCTTGCCGGCCGCGCGCTGGAAGCGGGGGCATGGTCGATGGAGGCGGTGCAGATCCGCGATTTCGCGGCCGACAAGCATCGCACCGTCGACGACACGCCCGCCGGCGGCGGCGCGGGCATGGTGCTCAAGGTCGATGTGCTGGCCGCCGCGATCGATCATGCGCGCGGGCTGAACCCCGATGCGCCGGTGCTGACGATGACGCCGCGCGGGCGTCCGCTTGACCAGGCGCGCGTTCGCGAACTTGCGTCGGGGCCGGGCGCGATCGTGCTGTGCGGCCGGTTCGAGGGTTTCGACGAGCGTATTTTCGAAGGCCGCGACGTCGAGGAAGTGTCGGTCGGCGACATCGTGCTGTCGGGCGGAGAGCCTGCCGCGCTCATGCTGCTCGACGCTTGCATTCGGCTGCTTCCCGGCGTAATGGGCGCGGCTTCCAGCGGAGTCGAGGAATCGTTCGAGAACGGTCTGCTCGAATATCCGCATTTTACCCGACCTGCCATATGGGAAGGGCGCACGATCCCTGAAGTGCTGCGATCGGGGGATCATGCGAAGATCGCGGCGTGGCGAAAGCGGCGCAGCGAGGACGATACACGGTTACGCAGGCCGGACCTTTGGGAGCGTCATGGTGACGTTCGGGGACAGCCTGCCTCTGGCGCGCGGCACGATGATGAAGGCACAGGCACATGAACCTGATCCAGCAGCTTGAAGCGGAGGCCATCGCAGGCCTTGGCAAGGATATTCCGGAATTCCGCGCGGGCGACACCGTGCGCGTCGGCGTGCGCGTCGTGGAAGGCACGCGTGAGCGTGTGCAGAACTACGAAGGCGTCGTGATCGCGCGTTCGAACCGCGGCATGGGTTCGAACTTCACCGTTCGCAAGATGAGCTTCGGCGAAGGCGTGGAGCGTGTGTTCCCGCTCTATTCGCCCAACATCGACAGCATCACCGTGGTCCGCCGCGGCGTGGTGCGCCGTGCGAAGCTGTATTACCTGCGCGGCCGCACCGGCAAGAGCGCGCGTATTGCCGAGCGCAAGACGGTTCGCGAGAACGCGTAAGCCTTCGCGCAAAAAGCGAAACACGAAAGGGCGGTTCCTGCAGGGGCCGCCCTTTTTGCATGTGGGCGATGGCGCGCGCATCACGGTTGCAATCGTAACCGCTTTGTCCAATGAAGCGGGCTGAATTTCCGCTCCTTTCTCTGGATCCCTGCCGATGACCCGCGTTTCCACGACTGTCCTGCGCCTTGCCGCGTCCGCCCTTGTGCTGGGCGCCGTGATGGGGGGCAGCGCGATGGCGCAGCCGGGGTACGACCTGCCCGGAACGCCCGCGCAGGCGATGGCGGTCCCCGAAGTGCCGCAAAAGGAGCTGACGCTGGAGCGCATCGCGGGCAGCCCGTCGCTGAACGGTGCATCGCCGCGCGCGATGAAGCTGTCGCCCGATGGCCGCTGGCTGACCCTGCTGCGCCCGCGCGACGACGACCGCTATCGCTATGATCTGTGGGCCTATGACCGGCAGGGCGGCGAATGGTCGATGCTGGTCGATTCCGAAGCGTTCGGTCCCGGGCGCGAATTGTCCGAGGCCGAGAAGATGCAGCGCGAACGCGCCCGCATCGCCAGCCTGAAGGGCATCGTGTCCTATGAATGGGCCGAGGATTCGCAGTCGATCCTGGTGCCGCTGGACGGCGATCTGTTCCTCGCGAAGCTCGACGGCACGGTCACCCGCCTGACCGACAGCGAGGAGGGAGAGCTCAATCCCGCGATCTCGCCCGACAATGCGCGCGTGTCCTTCGTGCGCGAGGGCCGCCTCTATGTCGCGCCCATCGGCGGCACGCCGGTCGCGATCACGCCAGTTGAAGCCAGCGACACCGTCCATTGGGGCGAGGCGGAATTCGTCGCGCAGGAGGAAATGGACCGCGACTACGGATACAAGTGGAGCCCTGACGGCAAGCGCATCGCGGTGCTGCGCTATGACGAGGCTCCGGTCGCGGTCGTCACGCGCACGTCGATCGGCGCGGGCAGCACGACCACCTATGACCAGCGCTATCCGCTGGCGGGCACCGACAATGTGCTGATCGATCTTTTCGTCATGGATCCGGACGGCGGCGATCTGGTCAAGGCGGACCTTGGCGCGGAACGCGACATCTATGTCACCCGCGTCGACTGGGCGCCGGACGGCAGCCTCTATGTCCAGCGCCAGAACCGCGCGCAGAGCCGGCTCGACCTGCTGAAGATCGACCCCGCCACGGGCAAGAGCACGCTGGTATTCACCGAAACCGCGGCGGAAGGGCACTGGATCAACCAGACCTCGGACTATCGCTTCCTGAAGGACGGGTCGCTGATCTGGCGTTCGGAGCGTAGCGGGTTCGGCCATCTGTGGCGGCTGGCCGATGGCGCGTGGACGCAGCTGACCAGCGGTGACTGGGTCGTCACCGGGCTGCTGGGCGTGGACGATCAGGCTGGCATGCTGTGGTTCAAGGGCCGCAAGGACACCCCGCTGGAGGATCATATCTACCGCCTCGACTATGCGAATGGCGGCGCGCCCGAACGGCTGACCCAGCCGGGCTGGTTCTATGGCGGTTCGATGGATGGGGCGGGGCGGACCATGATCGTCAACCGGTCGAACCCCGCGCAGCCGACGCAATATTACCTGGCGGACAATGCGGGCCAGCGGCTGACCTGGCTGATGGAAAACGCGCTGGATGCGGACCACCCCTATGCGCCTTACGCGGCCAGCCACGCCGCCGCGCGTTTCGGCACGCTGGCAGCGGAGGATGGCAGCACGCTCTATTGGAAGATGCTGACCCCGAAGATGGAGAAGGGCAAGCGCTACCCCGTGCTGTTCCATCACTATGGCGGCCCGCACGCGCAGGAGGTGGACCGCGCATGGGGGTCGACCATCGCGCAATATTTCGTGGATCTCGGCTATATCTGGTTCCAGATCGACAATCGCGGATCCGACAATCGCGGGGTCGAGTTCGAAAGGCAGATCCGCGAGGCGATGGGCACGGTCGAGGTGACCGACCAGAAGACGGGCGGCACCTGGCTCAAGACCCTGCCCTTCGTCGATCCCGACCGGATCGCGATCTATGGCGGCAGCTATGGCGGCTATATGACGCTCAAGATGCTGGAGGCCGATCCCGGCTTCTACGCGGCGGGTGTCGCGGCATCGTCGGTGACGAAGTGGGAGCTCTACGACACCTTCTACACCGAACGCTACATGGGCGATCCGCGCGAGGTGCCCGAAGCTTACGAGGCGTCGAACACCATCGCCGACGCCGCGCAAATGAGCGATCCGCTGCTGATCATCCACGGGATGAGCGACGACAATGTCGTGATGGACAATACCACCGCGATGGTCGCCGCGATGCAGGAAGCCAACGTTCCGTTCGAAATGATGCTGTACCCCGGTTTCGGCCATGTCGTTTCCGGCCCGGTGATTACCCAGCATTATTACGGCGCGATCACCCGTTTCCTCACGCAGAACGGCGTTCCCCCCGGCGGCCGGTGACCCGATCGGCGCAGGCATGCCGCCCGCGCCCTCTTGCAACGATCAGCGCGCGGGCCTAACCGCCAAGTTTCGATTATTGCCGCAAGAAGTGAGTGACAGACCCATGGCGACCAGCGTTGCTGCCAAGACCGATTTCATCACCCTGGCGCATCCCGCGCCCGTAGCGGATGAAACGCGCGTGCAGTGGCTGGAAAATCCCGGCTTCGGCACCTTGTTCACCGATCACATGATCATGATCGACTGGACCGAGGGCGAAGGCTGGCACAATGCCACGCTGGGCCCGCGCCGCCCGATCGAGCTCGATCCCGCCGCAGCGGTGCTGCATTATGCGCAGGAAATCTTCGAGGGGATGAAGGCCTATCGCCATCCCGACGGCAGCACCGCGCTGTTCCGGCCCGAGGCGAATGCGAAGCGCTTCAACGTCTCCGCCCGGCGCATGGCGATGCCCGAACTGCCCGAAGAGCTGTTCCTGGAAGCGGTTCGCCTATTGGTCGACAAGGACAGCGCGTGGATCCCCGACATGGAGGGCGCATCGCTATACCTGCGCCCCTTCATGTTCGCGTCCGAAGTGTTCCTGGGGGTCCGCCCGGCCAAGCGCTACAAGTTCATCGTGATCGCCAGCCCTGCGGGCAATTACTTCAAGTCCGGCACGCCCGCCGTGTCGATCTGGGTGTCGAGCGACTATACCCGCGCGGCCCCCGGCGGCACCGGCGCGGCCAAATGCGGCGGCAATTACGCCGCCAGCCTGGTCCCCCAGGCCGAGGCGATCGAGCGCGGGCACGACCAGGTCGTTTTCCTCGACGCCGCGGAACGCAAGTGGATCGAGGAACTGGGCGGCATGAACCTGTTCTTCGTGTTCGACGACAGGCGTGTCCTGACCCCCGCGCTGACCGGCACGATCCTGCCCGGCATCACGCGCGACAGCCTGATCACACTGCTGCGCGAGGAAGGGCTGACGGTCGAGGAGGGCCGCTATAGCCTGGAGCAATGGCGCGAGGACGCGACGACCGGCAAGCTTGTCGAATGCTTTGCATGCGGCACGGCTGCGGTGGTGACCGCGGTCGGCAAGGTCGCGGGCCACGACGGCGATTTCACCATCGGGACTGGCGGACCTGGCCAGTTGACGCAGAAGATGAAGAACCGGCTGACCGGCATCCAGCGCGGGCAATTGCCCGACACGCATGGCTGGGTAACGAAGCTGGACTGACCGGCCGGATCGACGCGGCGGCCGGGATCAGGCCGCCAGCAGGTCCGCCGCGCTGGGGCTCTTTTCGAGGAGGGCGATCAGCGCGCGCTCCTCGCGGCTCTGCCAGCGGGTCTTGCGCGGAAATTTCAGCGCGGCCCGCCAGCGCAATTGCTGGTCCACCAGCGCGATCACCGCCGGGTGGATATAGGACTTGCGCGTCACCGCGGGCGTATTGCCCAGCTTGCCCGCCACCACCTCGAGCAGCTGCCGGATGGGCACGCGGCCATTGGCATTGGCCAGTTCGGTGAAGGCCAGAACGCTGCCGTGGAAAGTGCGGAAATCCTTGGCGGTAAAATCCTCACCCATGGATTTGCGCAGATAGTCGTTGACGTCACACGACGACACCGAATGCGGCTCTCCGTCATCGCCGACATAGCGAAACAGGTGCTGTCCGGGCAGTTCGTGCATTTCGCGCACGGTCTTTGCCAGAACGCGGTCGGTCAGTACGACCTCGCGGTTCTGGCCCGACTTGCCCTTGAAGCGCAGGCGAAGCCGTCCGGCCTTCACCTCGGCATGGCGGCTGCGCAAGGTGGTCGCGCCAAAGCTCTTGTTCCGCTTCGCATAGCTCTCGTTCCCGACGCGCAGGCGACCCAGGTCCAGCAGCCGCACGACACTGGCGATCGCCCGCTCGCGCGTCACGGTGCTTTCCGCCAAGTCCTCCGCCACCTGCTTGCGCACCAGCGGCAGGGCCTTGCCGAACGCCAGACAGCGGTCGAACTTCTCGCCATCCTGGTGGCTGCGGAAATCGGGATGATAGCGGTATTGCTTGCGCCCGCGCGCATCGATGCCGGTGGCCAGAATATGTCCATTCGCGGCGGGGCAGTACCAGGCATCGGCATAGGCCGGCGGCAAGGCGACCGAATTCAGCCGGTCGATCTCAACGCGGTCCTTGATCCGGCTGCCCTTTGGATCGAAATAGGCCCAACCCTTGCCACTCTTGCGCCGGGTGATGCCGGGAAGGGAGTCATCGACATAGATGAGCTTGGAGAGTTCACCGGGTTGTGCAGAGCTTGCCATCGTGAAGCGGGAAACGTGGGCGGGGGCAGACCGGTTCCGCTTGTCGGCGCATTTTCGGCCGTAAGCCCTTTTCAACACGGCGAAAGCGGCTATATGGCGGCGCTCGACCCGAACGGGCGATGCGATGCTGGGGCGTAGCCAAGCGGTAAGGCAGCGGTTTTTGGTACCGCCATGCGCAGGTTCGAATCCTGCCGCCCCAGCCAGTTTCCTGAAATCACTATATTTCAACAGTTTAAGCGACTGTTCGGAGCAGGTGTGGGCCATGTTTGTGGGCCATATCCGTGGGCCGTGTTTTCTGCCACCTTCTTTACCTGTTGATATCCCCTCTGTGGCAAGCAGCGATCTTGCGCCTAGGCCAAACGCGGATAGTTTGACCGGGCAACATGGGGGCATCCAATGGAACTCGAAACTAAGCTGGCAGAACTGAGCAAGACCGTGCGCGAACACCGAGAAGTGTTGGCCACAGAAGAAGCGGCAAAGAATGCTCTTGTTATGCCGTTCCTGCAGGCTCTCGGTTACAATGTGTTCAATCCCGGCGAGGTGGTGCCGGAGTTCACCTGCGACGTTGGCACCAAAAAAGGTGAGAAGGTCGATTACGCCATTTGCGATGGTGGACAGGTTAAGATGTTGGTTGAGTGCAAGCCAGCCGGAATCGATCTCAATCTTAAGCATGCCTCGCAGCTTTACCGCTACTTCTCGGTGACTGAGGCGCGGCTGGCGGTCCTGACGAATGGAGTGATTTATAAGTTCTATTCGGACATCGATTCACCAAACCGGATGGATGAAAAGCCATTCTTTACGTTGGATCTTGATGCTGTCCGCAAGTCGGATCATCGGATCCTAACCAGTTTCACGAAAGCATCCTTCGACATTGACAAGATAGTAGACGAGGCATCGCGGCTCAAACTTCAGACATTGGTATACAAGGAACTCCAGCAGGAACTGGAAAATCCTTCAGAGGAGTTCGTTCGGATCATAGCTGGCAGGGTCCAACCGGGACGCATGACGGCGCAGGTGAAAGATAACTTTCATGCGCTAATTGTCGCTTCTGCTTCAGCGCTTATCCGCGACCGAGTCAACGAACGTCTTACCAATGCCCTGCAGGGCAACGGTGGGGACGAGCCGGAGCCGGTTGAGCAGGGCGACGGGTCGGACGTTGAAACGACGGCTGACGAGATCGAAGGTTTCAACATTGTACGGGCCATCGCGGCTCGGAAGGTGGATCCGAAGCGGATCGTGATGCGCGATGCCAAGTCCTATTGCGCCGTGCTGCTGGACGATAACAACCGTAAGAGCATCGCCCGCCTGCATTTCAACAGCGCTACCTCAAGGTACTTCGGGACGTTTGAGGGCAAGGACGAAACGCGGCATCCCGTGGGGGGCACATTGGATATCTACGGGCACGAAGCGGCGATCCTGAAGAGGCTCGAGGAACTGGAAGCATAAGGGCAGGAGCTATGGTCAACTGGCAGGTTGTTGCCATCTTCGCACCAATAATCACGGCAGCCGTTAGCTGGTATCTTACCCGTGCGTTGACCGGAAAAAAGCATTTTGAAGATGCGGAAAGCGTCGAACAAACATTGAGGATCAAGCAGTTGCTTGATGCTGAAGGTATGACCCTTGCTGATGCGTGGGCGCTCAAGGCGGAATATCGTCGAGGCCACGGGACGGTTGGATTGGCTTACGCTCATGCAGTGGTCGCGAAGGAAAAGGAGGCACTGCGAGCGACCGAAGGCGAAGAAATCTCCGATCTAGATCCAGAATACAATCCGATGCGAGACACCACCATGGCCATTGGGGAGCGCCTGCGAGCAGAATATGAGCGGGCCGACGCGGCGCTAAACTTCGAAGTGGTGCAGTTTAGGCAGAACTCGACGCCTGCCCGTGCTGAAAGCTTGGTCAAGGTTCAAGAGGCATGGCAGGCATTTCGGGAAGCTGAGGGACGTTTCGCTTCTCTTATGTTCGAAGGCGGTACTGCTGCGCCCTTGGCCGGATGTGCTAGAATGATTGAGTTGACCGAAGCGCGTATGCGTGATTTGGAACTCGCGAAGGCAGAGCAGGATCTCTAAAAAAGCAGGGCCTCAGCCAAGCTTAAGCCTAGCCATCAGGTTCTTAACTGACGACGGATGCCACTTACCCCCTCGGGGCGTCTGGATGTGCCTTGCGTTGAGTGCCGAGGCGATGGCGGCAAGGCTGCGGCCTTCGCCCTGGAGTATGTTCTCCACGGTCCCGCGCAGGGCCTCGGCGAACTGATCGGCATTGCCCTTGATCGCCTCCACGGAAGCCCCGTTCCCTTTACCGGCACGACGCAGTGCAGCGGCCCCGTTAGGGTTTCCTAGGCGCACTCCACGGGCCTTGGCGGCTGCAAGGGCTGCCTTGGTGCGCTCGGAGATCCGCTCCCGCTCGTCTTCGTTGATCACGGCCAGCAGGCCGATGGTGAGGCGGTTGACGTCGGGATTGTCAGCGCAGGTGAAATCCACCCCGCTATTGCGTAGCTGCAGGGTGAAGGCTGCATCACGGCTCAGGCGGTCAAGCTTCGCCACCACCAGCTTGGAGCCGGTCAGGCGGGCGTGATCGAGGGCTGCGTTGAGTTGGGGGCGGTCATTGCTCTTTCCGCTCTCCACCTCGGTGAACTCAGAGACGATCTCCCAGCCGCGTCCCTCGCACAACTGTTGGACCGCTGCGCGCTGCGCCTCCAGCCCAAGGCCAGAGCGGCCCTGTTTATCGGTGGAAACGCGGTAATAGGCAGTCACACGACACATGCGATTGGCTCCATACAGATTGATGCAACGTTCGTTACGCCATTCTGTATGGATCAAAACTGGGACGGTCCAGCAGGGCTGCGGTCAGTTCACCGCAGAAAAGACTCGGTTGGACTCAAACAGGCCATTAGTACCGTTTGGCGGATAGTTCGCTGCGCTGGTCCGTGCCAGCCAATCCCCTCCACAAACGAAGGGAAGACCGTGACGAACGAACGACAGGCAAGGCGTGACGCGGATGAGATCGAAGGCAAGGCGGCTGCAGTGCATGAGCGGTTGGCCCGCTTGCTGGGTGTAGCTACCGCCCCCGAATGAAACGCCACCGGAGCCACCGAGGGAACCCTGCCCGCGATTATGGGGCGCTCAACCTCGGTGGCTCCGGTAGCTCCCGGCGGACCCCCGCCCCATGGGGGGACACGCGGGCTTGTAATGTACGATATACCGGTTCGGATTTTTGCGGCAAAACTAACCGGTGGTCAGGCTGCCAGCATCCAAGCCGGTGCCCAGTCGCCGAATGCTTCGCCGAAGGCGTCCTCATTGTCGTCCTCGGGTTCGCTATCGGGGTGCTGCAGGGCCTCAATGGGGCGCGGGGGCGGCAAGGTCCGCCACGCCTCTTTCATCTGCTGGGCGCGCTCGAATGTCGGGGTGCCTCGCTCCAGAACGCGAACGGCATCTGCAGCGGCTTCGAATGTCTTGCAGACCTT
The DNA here is from genome assembly GCF_001661675.2 of Croceicoccus marinus. Lineage (NCBI taxonomy): Bacteria > Pseudomonadati > Pseudomonadota > Alphaproteobacteria > Sphingomonadales > Erythrobacteraceae > Croceicoccus > Croceicoccus marinus. Next base: position 1,184,500 of record NZ_CP019602.1, read on the forward strand.
GGCGGCGCGTCGGCATGCCTCACGTTCGGCATGGCGGCAGGCAAGCTCCGCAATGGAGATGAACCCTGCGGTGTCTTTCACACGGATGCGGTGTCTGCCTTGCGGAGATGACTTCACGGCCTGCAAGGCCCTTGTGGACCTTCCGCGTCTCATCGCAGCCCAGATGTCGTCCCGTAGCGATGCCTCGCGTTCTGCTCGCTCTGCTTGCTGGGCCTCAAGCTTTGCTGCGCGCTGGGCGGCTCGGCAATCCTTGCAGCTTCCGCGATAGCCACCTTTATGTTGGCGTTCAAAAGCGTCGAGCGGCTTGGTCTCGCAACATGATTTGCATGTCTGAAAATCGGTCATTGGCGGGGCTTTTTCTGGAGGTGGTACGGGGCGTGGGTGTGGTGCCCCTCGAGAGCGACAGACCTTTCGGAAATGTCGCCCCCTCGGGGTCATTTTGGACCCTAGCGGGGCCGTTCAGCGATTAGCTGTGGCTGCTTTCGACCGGCACCGGACCTCGTAGAGAGGACAAGCGGTGATGGTGCATGCTTCCACCTGCTGACGCCAGCCGCCGCGTTCTGCGTCATCGTAGATACAGTCACGGCACTTGGCGTCGATGGAGGCACGGAGCGAGCGGCTGGCCATCAGTCTTCGCTGATCCACAGGGTGACCCTTCCGGTCCCGCTGGTGACGCGGAACTGCAGGAAGGGGTGGAAAGGCACAGTGCCGATAGTGTCGGCGGAGACGTCCTGCAGCAGCGGTTGCCATTCGTCTTGCGGACCCTCGCGGCCCGACAGGGAGAACGTTGCGTCTCCTTCGACCACGGCGTGGATTGGGACACGGCCATAGCCGCGTGTGTTCTGCAGGGGGACGCTAGGCTCGTTCTGCCCAACGCCCTCCAAAGTGAGGACTCTCATTGATGTTTCCTTGGGATGAGTTTCAACGGCCCTTTCGCAGGCCGTAATCGTCGCGCCAGTTCGGTTCTCGCGACGGGGAAGCGGGTTTAGGTTCGGGTCTGGCGGGTGGGGCGCTGACGGGGACCGAAGGGGCCTCGGGTTCGTCCTGCTCGAGCGGAACGCTTTCGCGACCGATGACGCGCAATGGCTCACCCTTGGAGATGATCCGCAAACCGCTGGGCGTCACCGAAACGGTCTGCCGGTGCCGCTCGGCATAGAAGGCGGAACCGGGCCGGTCAGGATCCGTGATGGCAGGCTGCGTCTTCATCCGCTTCGGGATGATGTGCCGGGGCTTTCGGCCTCGCATCAGCGGACCTCATTCTTCAGAATGTTTGCCCTGGACCTTGCCCGCTCCTTGATCCGGTCGTCTCGCACCATCTGACGGGCGAGGGTCTCGACCTCTTCCGCATCCTTGCGGGCGTCGTCGATGGCCTTCAGGGCCTTGGCGGATTCTTGGGCCGCCTCGTGCATCCGTTTCATGCCTTCGACACCATAGGTGCCGTCGTCCTTGACCAGCAGAAGCCGGTGACGACGGAGGCTGCGGATATGGGCCGCATAAGCGTCGCGCCGGGTCTGGGGCAGGAAGGGGACTTCCACAGGCTCGTTCTTGCCCGTTTCCTCGTTGTACTCGGTACGGAAGACCACGCGGTCAATCTGCTCCTGATAGGTCGCCATCTCGCGTTCGATGTCGAGAACCTGACGGGCAATCAGCGCCTGCTCTTGATGGTAGGGCAGAGCGTCATCGCTTACGCCGACCCAAGCGCGCTGGCGGGCCGCGACCTCACGCATCTTGGCGAGGACGAGCTTAGATTCCTGCTCATCCCTTTGCTCTGGCGGAAGGTCGCGGAGAGCGGCCAAGATCTCGTGTCGGTCATCTTCGTGCAAAACCTTGACCGTCGGAGGCGAAAAGCGGGTGCCCGGTGCGACCTTCACGGGGCCGGGTACGTCATCGAAGGGATCCATCTTGTAGACCCGATCAAGGTAGGGAGTCAGTTCTGGCTCGGCATTCTGGACGCGGGGTTGCGGGTTGCCGATGTTATCGACCACGGCGCGCATGCCGGTGTCGCTGGAAGTTTCGTTATCAGCCATTGATTGGCCTTTCCTGTCTGGTTGTGTTGGGGCAGCGGCGTCGGGCCGCATGGGGCTGGCTCGGCGCTCCTGCTGGAGACCGAGGGACGACAGAAGCGAACGTGGAAACGTTTCTCTGTCCAAGGGTATGGGTTATTCGGGAATGGGGGTGAGACAGGGATGGCCGGTAGCGGCTGAAGCCTTTCGCTTCTGCAGGTGCCCCGAAGGATCCTTTAGGAATCCCTCATGGTCCCTTACCTGTATCTCCACCCTCCAAGGGTATGGGTTAATTGCGGAATGGCGGGAGACGAACCGCTGAATCGCTTCTCTGTCCAAGGGTGAGGGTTATTCGGGATAGGGGAAGCGGGCACCGCGTGACGGGTATAGCCTTGCGCTTCTGCAGGTGCTCTGAAGGATCCACTTAGGAACCCCCTATGGTCCCTTACCTGTATCTCCACCCTCCAAGAGTGAGGGTTAATCGAACAATGGCGGATTGATGCGGGCGGGCGAGGCCGATGCACCGATAGCGTCGAACCTAGGTTCGCCGTCGATCATCGGTTGGCGCGGCTGCAGGTCGTTCAAGGAATGGGCAGGCGAGGTTGTCCAGTAATCGAGGTGTTGCCCGCGGCTGATCTCCTCGCTGTCCCTGAAAATGAACCCATACTGCGCATAAAAACGGGAGGCGGGGCCGAAAGGGGAGCGGAGGGATCGTCACTCCAGCCCCGTTCAAAATGATGGCAGGAAGCCCTCATTCTTATCGTGGATGAGGTAGCTTGATCGTCGGATAGTCGATTAGGTCAATCAGGCGGGCCTTCTGCGCCAGCGTGATCCCCTCGGGGCTGTAACGGCCATAGGTAAAGCCGCGCTCGTGCCCCAGCACCTGCGCCCATTCGTTCTCAGGAACGCCAGCCCTTTCCATTATTTGCGTGACGTTCTTGCGGAACGAGTGGAATGTCTTGCGGCGGTCGGTGAAGCCACGGGCGAGCTTAAAGCGGCTGAACTCCTTGCCAGCATCCGCGCCTGCTTTCGCCCCCGGTCCCTCGGCATTGAACTTAGGCCAAACACGTTCGCCAGCCTTGCCGGTACGGCCTGCCAGCCAGCTGAGGGCAGGGTGCAGGGGTACTTGTCGGATCCCTGCGGGCGTCTTTGCGTCCTCCACCTGAACATAGGCGATGTCGTCTTCGCTGCGGAGTTGGCCGAATGTCATGGAGGCGATCTCGTCCAGCCGCATGCCGGTATAGAGAGCGACCAAAACTACCTCGGTTACGTCTTGGCGGCTGGGGGGCGGGTTGAAGAGGCGCTTCAGTTCGTCGGGCTGCCAAGGCAGGTAGCTTAGCACGTTCCTGCCAACCGTAAGCCGTCGCCGGAGATCGGAAAACGGATTGCTACCAGAACAACGGTCCCGCTTCTCGCCCCAGTTCCACAGTTCCTGCAGGGCCTGTGCGTGGCGGTTGCTGGTGGCATCGGCAAGACCGTCAGGATGATTGCCGAACTGCTTCACCAACTCGGGCCAGCCCATTTGCTTAGCTTTAGGTGATCGCGCCCAGTTGGGATCGAAGCGGCGCAGCGTGTCCATGAACGCAGCAGCATCGGCACGGCGAATGTCCCGCAGAGGGCGATCCTTGATGAAACCGGCAAACAGCCGATAGGTCGCCTCTTTCTGCTGCTTGGTGTTGCTTTGCTTGAGACCCTTCTGCCGCGCCCACTGCTCAACGAACTCTGCAGCCGTCTCGGAGAATGATTGCTCAAGCTCGCGGCGCGGGGCAGGGCGCTCGTTCCTTCGGATCTCTTGCAGGGCATCCTGCAGGGCTGCGACTTCCACCTCTTCTTCTGGCGTCAGGTCGCGACCTTGGGTGCGGCCTTCAATCTTCTCCAGTGCGATCTCGGCCCCGAGTTCCCTCGGATCGTCTTGTGGGCGCCCTTGGACATTGAGGGTTCCATTCAGAGCGAGGTCCATGATGGTCTCGTGGAGCTCACGCAGGATCCGTTTGGGCGTCGACTGTCCCGGCGTCTGGGTGGCCCATTGCGCCCTGATCGTGACTTCCCATGCCTTGGCCTCAAGCTGGGCCGACGGGCGGTCCAGTGCCGTCATGGTCTTTTGCAGGTACTGCTTGCCCCCGTGGGCCTCCTGCAGGTGCGCTGGAATGCGCACTTTCGCTCGCCATTTATTGTGCCTGCGCTGCAGTGCCAAACCCCTGTCTCCGTCCTTCTGTGGGCCATATATGTGGGCCACATCGGTGGGCCAGAAGGCACGGAAAGACAAGGAAAATATTGCATCTCAGCGAGTTAATACGGGCCGCTCTTGGCCTCCTGCCGCCCCAGCCAACTCATACGGCAGATGTGTATTTAAAATGGTTTTGGCGAATTACGCCTCAGCCAACACGCACTGTACCGATTGGGTGTACCAAGCAACTGTACTAAAAAATGTCCGGGCAAGCGTGACAGCAAGGCGAAAGGCCTTAAGTTCATGCCGCGTACGAAGCTGCAAATATGAAGCGCAGAGGCGCTGTATTTTGCTGGATACGCTCACTCCGCCCGGCCGATTTGGGCGCCTCGAAATCTCATCCTATAATTTGGTCGCTTAGCCTTTTTACAAGTGACCAATGCACCACTCGGCGTCTGCCGGTCGAATTAACGGCCTTTAGTGATAGACTTCGCGTGACCATGATGTTCAGGATCGGGCAGGAAGGCCTTGATGAACATGCGCAAAGAAGAAATCTACGCGGCAGAACTTCGTTCCTATCATGATTGGTTGATCAATGCCGATGCTCTCGAACTTTCGATGGAAGGAGCGATGTCTGCCTGGGTTCGAAAGAGTCGCCTTGATTTTTTAGACCGGTGCACCAACCCCTTTCGCGAAGCGGTTCGTTGCACCGACACAGTTCCAGTCATGCGCGAGAGCCTGAACTTACGTCAGTTTTTGGCGAGCTAATCCGAAGCCGTGAACGACCGCAATGTCGGCGGTTTCAGTCGGCAGCTTCGCGCCTTGTCGATGTGTGAGCGTGCTGACATCTCCTCGACGGGAGGATTTGGTCGCGCTCCAAACTTTATTACCGACACTGGCCGCCGCGTGGCATGACGCCCCGGAAACGAGTGCTTGCTTCAACCGTCGACGGTTCGAGCCAGACCGGAGCGACGATGGCCGAATGGAAGAATTGCTCATCTTTGGCGCTGTTATTGGAAGCACCAATTGTGCAACTGCGCTGGCTTTTGGCCCGCTTGGCATGAGGGTCTGCCGTTACCGCGTATTGCCGGTATTCGGCACATTTGAGTTTGCACCTCCTCTGTTCGGTTTGTGGCTCGGTCGTCAGGCGTCGTCTTTTATCGCCGAAGCAGCGGAGTGGCTCGGGCATCGATAACCTCATGGCGGGCTTCAGTCTGGGTCTCGATGCGTCGGACCCGCTTTTGATTGCGGCCAAGACCGCTTTGTTTTCGATGGCGTTCGCTGAGTTTGGCTTGCAGCTTAAGGCCCGGGCAAGCGGTCCGAGTCGTAAGTTAGCAGAAGCAGGTATCCGGCTCCTTCTGATCGCACTCGCGGCAGCAAGGGCGGCGGGCGTAATCTGATGGACGAATTGATAAGCAGAGCGTTGCAATACATTGCAGCAAACAGCTTCTGGGCTGGCCCTGTAGTCGGCCTGCTGGCTTTCGGCGAATCCCTTGCTTTCGTGGGCGTGCTGATACCGGGGACTGCCCTGCTACTTGGCGTGGGCGGCCTTGTGGGTGCCGGGGTGCTCGACCCGCTCTGGATCGCGTCCTGGCTGTTCTTCGGAGCGATCACCGGCAATTGGGCGTCCTACGTGATCGGCAGAAAGATCGGGCCGCAAGTTTATCGGCGCTGGCCGCTGAACCGTAACCGGCGGGCCGTGGCCCGAGCGCGGCTGTTCTTCCGCCGCTACGGCTTTGCTGCAGTTTTTCTCAGCCGCTTTCTAGGACCGCTCCGCGCCGTCCTTCCGGTGGTCGCAGGCGTCATGGAGATGAGCGCGCGGCGCTTTCAGGCGGCGAACCTGCTATCGGGCGGGCTTTGGGTGCCTGCAATTCTGGGACCCGGTTATCTTGCCGCCGACGCTTTGCCGGAAGGGGGAATAACGCAAATGCACGTCCTGCTTTTTGCCGTTGGCGTGCTCGCGATCACCGGCGCAGGCACATGGATTGGCGCAAGGCTGATGCGGGGCAGACGCTGAGCGGAATGCCGCACCAATCCGAGGGGAGGTCCCATCCTGAACGGGTCACGGTTCGCCGCAACAGATTTATCATTGAGAACTCGGCTCTTACCCTGACGATCGGAATGAGCGGAGATATCATGAGGAAAGTCGCATTCGCGCTCGTGTCGGCCCTTTTGATGATCGTTGTTGGCGACGCTCTGGCCCCGGATGCGCCAGCGCAAAGCCAGCCGCCCGACGCTTCGTCCGCTGAAGTCCCACCAGTTGGCGAGTTTGGCGATGTGGCGGCGGCGCGGTTTGCACCCGCGGCCTTGGAGATGGAGCGGATTGCCGCCAGTAATTCGATGGCCGAAGAGGAGCAGCAAGCGGCAATGATCAATGCAGTCCGGCAGGTCGGACGCAAGCTGCAAGGATTTCACCAGATTGCCTTGGCTCATCAGGCTGACACTGGTTTACCACAGCGGATCGAAGTGGCTGCAGAACAGCACGTCGCGGAGGCATAGCACGGCCAACCTGCACAGAATCAGAAGGCCGTTTGCCAGCGCGACGATCCTTAGGAGCTGTCAGCGCGCAGGCGGCAGCGTACCTCAAGCGCAGCTTTTGGAGATGAACTAGACGAGTTCTGAACGCGCGATCGCAAAGGGCGCACCCCGGGGCGGCGCTGAGCGGACCTTATCGGGATCTCGCCGGCGCTCGATCCAATTTGCTTCCATGGAGGAGATTGACATTTTGAAGTTTCTGGGTGGCACTGTTGGAATAATCTTTCTCATCGGGCTGTTGGTCGTGATAGGATTGTTGGCGCTGATATTCTAAAGTCGCGCCTGACAGCACCGCTGCGTTGCGCCCCTTGGCGCTGACCAGGTGGCCTGCTGATCGGGACTATGGCTCTACTTATATTCTACGTCGCGCTAGCGCTTGCGTCCTTCCTGTACTCGCTGCTCGAAGCAACACTGCTCACCATTACTCCGTCTTCCATTCGCTCGGCGGCTCAGAACGGTGCAAAGTGGGCAGGCGGGCTCAAAAAGCTGAAAGATGATGTCGAGCGCCCGCTAAAAGCGATACTGACGCTCAATACCGTCGCTTACACAATGATCTGCAGGAATATGCCCGGGAACTAGCGCGAGCCAAGTCTTGGGGTGCGCGCCGGGAATCTACTTGGGCTGATTTACGAAATTGATCGGCAGTGATTACGCAGGACGTTTCTAGGCACCGAAAAGGGGCTGCGCAGTAACGCAGCCCCCAAAATCCCGTGAAATACTCAGTATCTCGTGGTGGTGTCGCCCGTGTTGGTCGTAGTCGTGGCTGAAGGGCGGGTGCGTGATGAATAGCCTTGATGTTCGTGCAGAATCGTCTCCACTTCGGTGCGCGTCGCTCCGCTATCATCGATGTCGACGCCGACCCAGTATCCGCCTTGCTGGATCTGCTCGTCATAATATCGCGCATCCTCTTCATCGACGCCGTAATCCATCAATGCCCCGGTAAGCCCGCCGATGGCTCCGCCAACCACCGCGCTGGTCGCAGCTGCACTGCCGATAACGCCAAGGGCCTCGGCAACTGCGCCGGCAGCTATGAACGGCCCCACGCCGGGAATCGCCAGCGCGGCTAGGCCAGCAACTGCGCCAGTTCCTGCCCCGATGGCCAGACCTTTGCCGGCGCCGCTGGCCTTGGTGTCAGTGTGATCGTGATCACTTCCGTGCGCCTGTTCGAAATCGTCGTCATTCCGGCTGATCACCGAGATCGCTTTCTCACGCACGCCGCGCTCACGCAGTTGATCGATTGCGCGCTCGGCATTGTTCCTGTTGTCGAAAACTGCTGATGCAACGTTCTTGCTCATCGCCATGATCCTCTCACCCATCCAGCTGAATTGCTGGAACCATTAACCAATGGGGCGTGGCAGCGATCGTTCCGACCGCCGGTTCACATAGGGTCGCGTATAGGCGCGGCGAGAGGGAAATTCGGAACGATATCAACGGGTCCTTCGTTCATCATGGGTACAGTAACGGAGAAAACATGATGAAACTCAGACTCAGCGCTCTTTTTGCCCTCGGGATGCTTGCGGCTTGCGGAGACGATGCCACCCCCGCGCAGGAGCAACAGGCTGAGCAGCTCGAAGAGCGAGCGGACATGATCGAGGAAGCCGGCGACGAGCGCGCAGAGATGATCGACGAAAGGACCGATGCACGCGCCGATGCGCTCAACGACCGTGCGGACGCCCTTGAAGACGGGGATGTCCCGGTTGGCAGTTCGCCGGTGGGTGCAACTGGTACACAGGGCAGCATGATGAACGATGCACCGGCCGCCAATACGGGCGCGCCGCCGGCAAATGCCGCGGGTGCGGGCGAGAACGGCTGACGCCGTGCGATGGCGGGAGCGTGAGGGAGGGCTCAAGTGGGGTCTTGCGGCAGCTGCCGCTCTCGCTTTCGTGACAAGCTTTGGGGGCGGGGACGCCATCCGTGATGCGGATCATGACGCTGGCACGGCTAGCGAGCGGTCAGCGAAGGTGACGCCAGCAATTGGCACTGCGGCAGCAGCCGATCGACAGGAACGGCTGGAACCGGGGCTATCGGCCGTGAATGTGCACTATCTGGACGGCACCCTCGCTCCCTCGGAAACAGAGCTGGCGAGAACAGCAAGTCTGCAGGCTAGCTTCGCAGATACGGGCATTGGCGAATTGGCGGGGGAAGCAAATCCGATATACCTGGCGCTCCTTGAAGGGCTACGGACTTATCAGGAAGAATGGAGTGTGCTTCCGCAGATTGCCCTCGGGAATTCGCCAGTTGAGGTCGGAGACCAAGGTACGGAAGTCGCCAACTTGTTCCAGCGTCTTGGCTTGGCGGCCGCGAGCGATGGCCGTTTCGACGACACGCTCGCGAAAAAGATTGCTGAGTTCCAGGAGATCCACGGCTTGCCGGTCACGGGCATGGCCGATGCAGCTACGATCGCAGCGCTCAATCGCGGCAGCGCCCATTACGAAGCCATCATCCGCGCTAATCTGGAACGGGCGCGACGCATCTCGGCAAAGGCAGACGGTAAGTTTGTGTTGGTGAACACGGCGGCGGCCGATTTGATCGCCTTCGAACAGGGGCAGCCCGCTTTGCGCATGAAGGTCGCCCTCGGCAGCACAGACCGACCAACGGTGGCGCTGGCGGACAGAATTGAAACGATCGTGGTCAATCCACCATGGAACCTGCCCCCGCATCTGGTGCAGTCGATGATAGCTCCCGAAGTGGTCCGGGAGGGTATCGGATATCTGGAGGAGAACGGCTATGTCGTACTCTCCGACTGGTCAGACGACGCCGTGGCAGCAGATCCCGCTTCGGTAGACTGGCAGGCTGTAAGCGAAGGAAAGGCTTTCGCGCGAGTCCGCCAGAACCCGGGTGTGGACCGGCGTGCAAAAGGGACCCCGTTAGCGGGGTGATCGGCGTCTAAAAGGGACCCTTCATTCTGATGGTGTAGTTGACCGCCTGGTTTTCCAGGTGGTGAGATCGGGATGTTGGTGGTGGAGACGATTGTTCGGATTCGGCGGGAGCACGCGAGCGGGAAGGCGATCAAAGCGATTGCGCGCGATCTGCGGCTGTCTCGCAAGGTAGTGCGCAAGGCGATCCGGGCGCCGGAAGGCGCGTTCGATTATCGCCGCACGGTTCAACCGCTGCCCCGGCTTGGGCCGTTTCAGGAGCGGCTCGACACGCTGCTGGCGGAGAACGAGGCCCGGCACCGGCGTGATCGGCTGCGCATGACCCGGATCCATGATCTGCTGTGCCGTGAGGGGTTCGAGGGATCCTACGACGCGGTCCGGCGCTACGCCCGGCGCTGGACGGAAGCGAGGCGCAAGGATGCGGGTGATGGGGCGCCCGCGTTCATCCCGCTCATGTTCAAGCCCGGCGAGGCCTACCAGTTCGACTGGAGCCACGAGGATGTGGAGATCGCGGGCAAGCCGATGCGAGTGAAGGTGGCGCAGATGCGGCTGTGTGCGTCGCGGGCTGTCTACGTCCGGGCCTATCCGCGCGAGACGCAGGAGATGGTGTTCGACGCCCATGCCCGGGGCTTTGCCTTTTTTGGCGGCGTTCCCCTGCGCGGCATCTACGATAACATGAAGACCGCGGTCACCACCGTGTTCGTCGGCAAGGAGCGGGTGTTCAACCGCCGCTTTCTGGTCATGGCCGATCATTACATGGTCGAGCCGACCGCTTGCTCGCCGGCGGCGGGATGGGAGAAGGGTCAGGTCGAACATCAGGTCCAGACGATCCGGGGCCGGTTCTTCCAGCCTCGCCTGCGCTTTGCCAGCATCGAGGAGCTCAACGGGTGGCTGGAGGCCGAGTGCCTGCGCTGGGCCGCAACGCACGCGCATCCCGAGCAGAAGGAGCTGACCGTTGCCGAAGCGCTGGACCTCGAACGGTCTGCCTTGCAGCCGATGTTGGCGCCCTTCGACGGCTTCCACGAGACCGCCCATGCCGTGACCGGCACGTGCCTGATCAGCTTCGACCGCAACCGCTACTCAGTCATGGCCAAGGCTGCGCGGCGGGCCGTCCAGGTCCGCGCCTATGCCGACCGCATTGTCGTGCGCCTCGGCGACGAGGTAATCGCCGAGCATGCCCGGCACTTCGGCCGTGACCGGACGATCTATGATCCCTGGCATTACCTGCCCGTTCTGGCGAACAAGCCCGGCGCTTTGCGGAACGGCGCGCCCTTCCAGGGGTGGGACCTGCCACCGGCACTGACGCGGTTGCGGCGCAAGCTGGGCGGCGGTGATGAAGCCGACCGCCGCTTCGTGCGCGTACTGGCAGCCGTAATGACCGATGGTCTGGAAGCGGTCGAGGCCGCGATCCGGGAGGCGCTCGATAACGGGGCCGTCAGCGACGAGGTGATCCTCAACATCCTGGCCCGATACCGGGACCCGCCATCCGAGCGCACTCTGGACGTGGTCGTTGATCTCAAGCTCAGTCACCCGCCGATCGCGGACTGCGCGCGCTACGATACGGTGCGAGGCTTCAATGCAGCGGCATGAAATGATCGAGGCGATGCGCGCGCTCGGCCTCAAGGGCATGGCAGGAGCCTTCGACGAGGCGGTAACCACCGGGCTGCAGCGCAAGCGCACGACCAACGAGATCCTGACCGACCTGCTGCGGGCAGAAGCAGCGCATCGTCATGCTGCCTCGATCCGCTACCGCATGACCGCGGCCAAGCTGCCTGTAATCAAGGACCTCGATGCCTTCGTGTTCGAGGGCACCCCTATCAACGAAGGGCTGGTGCGTTCCCTGCACGCAGGTTCGTTCCTGCCCGGTCGCCGCAACATCGTGCTCATCGGCGGCACAGGGACGGGCAAGACCCATCTGGCCACCGCAATCACCGCCAGCGTCGTGCGTGTCGGTGCCCGTGGGCGCTACTTCAACACGGTCGATCTCGTCACCCGGCTCGAGGAAGAGGCGCGTATCGGCAAAGCCGGATCCATCGCCGCCCAGCTCAGCCGACTCGATCTCGTGGTGCTCGATGAACTGGGTTATCTGCCGTTCGCCCGATCCGGCGGGCAGCTCTTGTTCCACCTGATCAGCAAGCTCTACGAGCAGACCTCGGTCATCATCACCACCAACCTCGCCTTCGGCGAGTGGCCCACCGTGTTCGGCGACCCGAAGATGACCACCGCGCTGCTCGACCGCATCACCCACCATTGCGACATCGTCGAGACCGGCAACGACAGCTGGCGCTTCAAAAACCGCAGCTGACCCGATCAGAAAAACGCCTTCGCGCTGCTGACGCCTCCGGTCGGGCTACGCCCTTCCTACGCCGCCAGCAGCGCGAAACCCGCGCCCAACGTCGATCGATCTATGCAACGCTAACGGGGTCCCTTTTGCGCGCCGATAGGGGGTCCCGATTGAACGCCGATTGACAACCCGGGAGCGACCAACCCGATGGGCCGAGCGAAGTTCATGTTTCCCAACCATCTTGGCATTTATTTGCATGACACTCCTGCTCGCGACGTTTTCGCGCGCAGCGCTCGCTACGTCAGCAATGGCTGTGTCAGGCTTGAGCGTGCGGACGACCTGGCTAATTTCCTATCCAGTTCGGATCTGGTGTTTGGCGATGCCGAACAACCGACACGCCGGGTCGTTTTGGCGCAACCGGTGCCCGTCTTCATCATGCACTTCACGTTCTGGGCGGAGGGCAAGACGCTGTCTTTCCACAACGATGTTTACCATAAGGATCAGCCGTTGCTGGACGCGGTCCAAATAGAGGGTATGCCGGGCATTTCCTAGCAGGTGCCTCGCAATATGTATCCCCGCGCGAAGCCCAAGGTTAAGGATGTTCCTGCTGATCCGCGGCGCCGGGCTTGCCGAGGGGGCGAAAGTACACAGAAAGTGAGCAATGGACGAGGTTGATCCAGGAAAACCCGCCGATCAACTGAGGACTGGACGCATCGTGGCGGCAGCGGTTGCGATCTTATGCGTAATTGGCGTCGCCTTGATACTGTTCGAGCTCGCCCGATTCCTGCTTCTGGTGTTCGCCGCGGTGGTGCTTGCGACGGTCTTCGATGCAATGACGCGGGGGGTCTGCCGGTTGACGGGGTTGCGCATCCGCGCGCTGGCTCTCACCATCTCCGTTATCGGACTGCTCACTATATTCCTCGGCGCATTTGCCTTGTTTGGGGCCCAGTTCGGCAACCAGCTGGAGACAATCCGGGAAAGCATTCCGGCTGCCATCCAAAGCCTCGAATCGCTCCTCGGCCAGATCGGGATGGGCGGATCGTTGGCTGAGCTGCTCGAACTGGGTACGCAGGATCTCTCCAATCTCGCGACACGCCTTGGTGGATATGCGATGGCTGTCACCAGCGGGGTGACAGACTTCGTGCTTGTGTTCGTGGGAGCAATCTTCATCGCGGCGAACCCCGGTGTCTATCGCCGTGGCCTGTTGATGCTGATGCCACAGCGTGCGGAGCGGACGGCGGCCGACTTTATCAGCGATGCTTCGCGGGGGCTGCGCGGCTGGATGGTGGGGCAGGCAGTTTCTTCGCTGGTCGTAGCCGCGCTTACCTGGGTTGGGCTCACATTGCTAGGGGTGCCCGCCTCTGGTGGCTTGGCGATCATTGCCGGCTTGCTCGACGTGATTCCGATGGTCGGACCGATCATTGCCGGCATTCCGGCGGTGCTGCTTGCCCTCACGGTTTCCCCCGCCACTGCGCTATGGACCATCGGCCTCTATCTTCTGATCCAGCAATTGCAGGGCAATTTTCTCCAGCCGATGATCCAGAAGCATGCGGTCAACGTTCCGCCGGCGGTTCTGCTTTTCGCAGTGTTCGGGGCCGGGATACTATTCGGGGCGCTGGGTGTCTTGCTGGCAGCTCCGCTGACGATCGTGGTGTTTGTCCTGGTCCAGCGGGTCTATGTGCGCGAATTGCTGGGCAAGCCGATCGGCATCGCCGGCGAAGCCGATCCTCAGGATCGGTCTTGAGGGTTGCTGGCTATAGTCGGAAGCTTGCGCGGGCACACCGAAGCTTGGGCATTATCGATGTGATGTGGCACGACCGCTCGAACTGGTACTGCTTTGGGTAACGCCATTCCATGAAAAGCCGGGCCAGGTTTCGCGTGAAGGAGCGGTTCTTGGATATTGCGCAAACGGACCCGGTTAGCTCGCTTGTCCCTGAGGCGCTGGTCGGGTGAGCGACAGCACCGTGCTCACAATCCATTACTCTGGACCAGAGGCCGCACAGTCTTAAATGCGGTAGGATACTGAGTGCGAAGCAGACGGACATCCCGGGTGGAAACCAGCTGTCACAGCCTTTGGATGACTGGATGCCGCTCCCAGCACTTTTGGAACCGCCGGCAGCAGACCTGGACTGTTTGAGTTTCCAACGGCGTGAATGCACGACGGCTTTCGGTCATCCGTACCGGGCCAGCGAACGTTGGCTTTGTCGGCGGATCGAAAATTCGACTCAGGTCAGTTAACGAATAGCTGGACCGGAGACGACATGAAACGCACTGGCAACACGAACTTCATGACTGGCGGAAGTTCCGGTATCGGGCGCGCACTAGCCCACCGTTGGCATGACGAGGGCAATAATGTCATCGTTTCCGGCCGGAAAAGATCGTCGAGACCAATCTGCTCGGTCCGGTCCTTGTGGTATCTTTGGGCACCGGCTTCGTGCCCTATCCGTCTGCGGTGACCCATTCGGCGAGCACGGCGGCGGTCCACTCCTACCTCGTGTCGCTTCGCGCCTTGCTAAAAATTAGTGTGCAAGTCATTGAAATCATTCCCCCGCAGGTCGCGACCGATTTGATGGTTGATCTAAAAGAGCCGCCGCAGAGCGTGCCACTCGACAAGTTCGCGGATGATGTGATGGCGCCGCTGACCGTGCAGCCGGACGCCGACGAGATCATCGTGGAGGAGGTCGAACCGTTCCGCTTTCCCGAACGCGACGGCACACTGCGGGAGATCGTTGCCAGCATGACCGATAGCGATTGAGATAGCATCGAGTCCATGATCTGCCTGTCGTCAGCCGCTGGTGCTGCCACCGTCCCGGGAGTTATTGAAATGCAATTCCCGACAGTTTCCCCAAACTGTGAAGCCGACATTCGCCGCCGGATGCATGGGTGACGGTGCACATGGCTTTCTGACCTGTCCGGACTTCGACCCAGCGCAAAGTCGCAGTCGCCATAAGGTCGCTGACCTTGCGGGAGAGCGACAAGCCTTAGAGATCAGGAGCTTGGAACGTGAAGTTGAAGCTAACCTACTGCTTCGCCTGCTCCGAAGTCAGCGCCTTGAACTCCGCCAGCCGGATCGCGCGTCCGCCAGTCGGCTTCATAACCGCCCGCAGGCGCGTGACTTCCCGGCTGCTCCATTGCAGATCGGTGATGCCGTTGGGCACCGCCGCGCCGCGCGCAAGTGGATGCCAGCTTCCGTCCTGCCAGTATTCGATGGCAACCGCGGAAGGCGCCGCGAATGTCGCGCCGTCGTCGAAAAAGGCAAGCTCCGCCCTGTCGACACGGACCGACTTGCCGAAGTCCACCGCATACCACTGCTCGCCGGTCGATGGCGCTGAGTCCCAGCCGTTGGGAAGTTCGGGATAGAACCACGTCCTGCCGTCGATTGCGTCGTGCAGTGCCTCGGTATCGGTGCTGCTGGAGGCACTGGCCATCGGAAAATCGCCGCGAACCAGCTGGACCGCGCGGTTGATGTCACGCCGGATCGGCGCGGCCCCGGCGCGGGTGACGGGCACGGTCAGCCGGCCCAATGTCCCCCGCCGCGCGACTTCCTGCCCATCCACTTCGATCGAGAGGCCGCGTCCCTTGCCGTAATGCGACCCGTCGGCATCCCAGGCCACGGCGATGCGCCGGCCGTGATAGGGCACGTCCTCGACGCGGAACCAGGCCAGTGCCTGCGCGTCGCCCGCATCGGGCAGCAGCGGGTTGATTTCGAGCATGTCGTCGGCCCGCGGCCTTATGCCGACAAGGCCGGTCAGGATCAGGTCGATGAAGCCGGAATGAAAATAGTGGTGGCTTCGGTCCAGCCCGACGATCGGCTTGCCCGTCTCCGGATGATAGTCTTCCTCCAGGTCCAGCAGATCGCCTTGGTAATGCAAATCGGCATATTCGCGCAGCAGCCGCATGTATTCGCTGCGCGTGATCGGCCCCGTGTGGTCGTAATGGTCCAGCAGATTGGCCATGCCGGTCAGGACCTGCGTCGTCTGATAGGGCCAGATCGGGCCGTTCCACTGGCATTCGGGGGCATCGCCCAGATAGCGATACTGCTTCCTGTAATATTCGTAGGGCTTCTCGACCGTCCGCATTCCCGCGTCGCCCTTCAGCGAGGCAGGGTCGAGCAGATGCGACCAAGCGGATGCATGTTTTGCGTCGTCGGGCGCCAAGTCGAAGGTCCACGGCAGATAGCCGGCCAGTTCGCGCGCGCGAATGAAGTCCCAGTAGTCGACATGCTCGTTATCGACCTTGTAGCGGTCGGTGAAATGGCCAAGCGCCGGGTTCCACAAATCGGCGATCATGCGCTGCTGCAACTGGTCGGCACGCTCGGCGAATTGCGCCGACAGTGCCTCGTCGCCCGCCATGTCCGCGATCCGGGAAATGGCGCGCGCATTGGCGACCATATAGCTGTTGATCGACGGCCTGAAGCTGTCACCGCCGCGAAACCCGTCCTCTCCGCCCGAGGCGTCGATGGAGGAGACGGTATATTCGGTCGCGTCCAGCAGCGGCTCGATATAATAGAGCCGCTTGGACCAGTCGTAGTGATCCTCCCACAATCCGTAATTGTAGCGCATCACCGGCAAGTGGCGCCGAACCGCCATGCCGTCGCCGTCGACCAGATAGCGGCCCCAGACGGAATCCGCCATATAATCAGTGAAGTGGCGGTTGTTTCCGCCATGATACATGAAGTTGATATAGTCGTGGGTGAAGCGCCGGTCGTTCAGCCAGCGCCCCTCGGCGATATGGAAGCCGGTGGCATCGTTCAGGCTCGCATAGGGTTCGCGCTGCCAGCTGACGTCATCGGCGAATTCGGTGGTGATGTAACCCTGCTCGCCCAAGTCGCGCTGGTGCGCGCGGAAGATCGACCAGCGATAGTAGTAGACCGCATCGAGCCGCGGATCGGCGCTTTCGAAAAAGGGGATGCGGTCGCGGTACCACGGCGCGTCATTGCCGAAATGCTCGGCGGCGATCTGCTGGTGATCAAGCTGCTGCGCCATGGCAGGAGCGCTCGCGGCCCCCGCAAGCAGGGCGGCGGCAAGGCTCAGGGCGGTCCGGCGTAGCACCATGGCTCTCCTATTGTTCCGACATCGGCGGCCGCCATCCCGGCCCATGAGGGAGAGGAGGTGGAAGGGCCCATCTGGCGGCCGCCAATGGTCGGTCGGGGCAGGGGGCAACCCCCCGGACCCCGACCGGATCATACTCAGTCGAAAGTGAAACGCACGCCCAGTGCAAAGGTGCGATCAAGAAGCAGGTTATTGGTGTTGAACTGCTCCGGATTACCCGCGTCGGCGTATTTGTAATATTCCTGCTGCTTCGATTCGGTGATGTTCACCGCATCGAAGGTCAGCGCCACGTCCTGCGTCACGTCCCAGGTCAGCTGGAAGTCCAGGCTGTCCTCGGGCCGCCGCCAGATGCCGATCGGATTGGCAAAGGCACGTTGCTCGTTGAGGCGCAGGAAACCGTCGCGCCAGACATAGGACAGGCGGGCACCGATCGGACCGCGTTCATAGGCCAGGGTCGCGTTGTACGAAAACTTGGACACGTTGAAGAACTGCGACCGCGTCTCGGTGACATTGCCGTCGACATCGGTATCCGGGATCGTCTGCTCGGAATCGAGGATCGTGGCGCTGCCCTGGAAGCCCAGACCGTCCAGCAGGCCCGGCAGATAGTCGGGGAAATAGGTCAGACCGACTTCCAGGCCCTGAAGCCAGCCGTCCGATGCGTTGGACGGGCGCGTGATCTGGAAGAAATCGGTCGCCGTGTCGCCCACGATCGGGTTGTCGGGAATGAATTCCAGCTGCGTCAGCGGAACGACCAGCCCTTCGATCTCGCGGCGGAAGGCGGTGATCGTGATCGCGCTGCTGCGGCCGAAATACCATTCCAGCGCCAGGTCGTAGTTCTTGGATTCGGTCGCGCTCAGCTGCGGGTTGCCCGCGCTGCCCGTACCGAAGCCCAGGCGCGACAGGTCGCCCACCAGGCTGACATTGGGGTTGAGATCGCCGAATGCGGGCCGCCGCAGCGTTTCGCCATAATTGAAGCGCAGGCGCACGTCGGGCGTGATCTCGTACCGCAGCGTGGCGCTGGGCAGGACCTTCATCTGATTGGTCGAGACATTGGACTCGGCCAGCATGTTCAGGCGGTCGAAGTAATTATAGTCGGTATCGATCGCCACAAGACGCGCGCCGCCCTGGATCAGCAGCGGGCCGCCGAACAGGTCGATCTCGCCATCGGCAAGCAGATAGGCCGACATGGTGACTTCGTTGATGTCGAACACCCGGTCGAAGGTCAGCTGGTCCGACAGGCGGATATTGGGATTGTTCGGCTGATACAGCTGCCGAATGGCGTCGCGGTTCTCATAGAGCGCGGGGCCGTCGGCCAGCACCCAGCTGGTCGGGACATTGGCCCGGCCGTCATAGAAACCGCTGTTGGTGAACTGGTACTGCTCGCCCAGTTCGGCCAGGGTGATGCCAAGACCGCCCGCGCCCTGCTCACGCACGAAGGTGCTGGTGTCGCGGTCGTCGAAGCGGAAGCCCGCCTTGATCCGGCGCACGAAGCCCTCGTCGAACTCGTAATAGCCGTCGAGCATGAAGGTCAAAGCGCTGCCTTCGGCCCTGTTCGCATTGTCGAACAGGTCACGCACGAACCAGCGATTGGGGTCGGTGTGCAAGTCGGGATCGCTGAAGCTGTAGGAAGGAATGCCGCCGCCAGCGTTGAAATCGACGTCGATGTCCTGTCTGAAACCTGCGTGATCGGTACGCAGCGCAATGAACGAGGTTTCGTTCGTGCTGTCCTGATAGGCAAGATCGGCGGTGATCAGGCCGTGATTGCCCAGGTCCCACGCACCGTTCAGCGCATAGACGTAGCTGTCGGTCTTGGCGGTGCCGTAATCGCCGCTGTTGAAGCCGAAGACGTCGCCGACCTGGCGCGACTTGACGATGTTGGTGCCTTCGTAAAGCTCGAAGGTCTCTCCCGGATTGGGGCCCAGTGCGTTCCACCAGTCGGCGAAATTGAAGAACAGCGAATTGAACGTGTTGCCGCGGAATCCGGTGTAATAGAACTCAGCCGTATAGACCGAACTGCTGTTGGGCGCCCATTGCAGCGCCGCATTGATCGACGGGCGCTCACGTTCGCCATACAGGTCCGAGCTGATGACAGCATCGCGCGCGAGGTAATAGGGAACCTGCACCCCGCCGTCGGGGCCATAGGCGAAGCTCGAGCCGGGGGCGGTGGGAAGCCCGGCG
Source organism: Croceicoccus marinus (assembly GCF_001661675.2). NCBI lineage: Bacteria > Pseudomonadati > Pseudomonadota > Alphaproteobacteria > Sphingomonadales > Erythrobacteraceae > Croceicoccus > Croceicoccus marinus. The sequence continues at coordinate 1,203,594 of NZ_CP019602.1, forward strand.
TTCAGCCCCGGCGTCCAGCTGGAGAATGCCGGATCGGTGCTGGGGAAGATGCGCTCCAGCGGAAGCAGGCCCGAACCCTCAGGCGGGTTTTCGGTCGCGAAAGGCACCATGGCGCCTGCCTGCACGTTCATGTTGCGATAGTTGTACTTGGTATAGCTGCCGTTCACCAGCACGCCGATCTCGCCGATGTCGGTGTCCCAGGTGTCGCTGACCAGCAGGGCGACGTTCGGATTGATCTCGTCCGCCAGCTCGCTGTAGATGCCGCGCGCCAGGCCCGACACGGTGAAGCCGTCGAAATCGAACGGGCGGCGGGTATGGACGTCGATCTGGCCGGCAAGGCCGAATTCCAGCTGGTCGGCGGAACGCGTCTTGTAGACGTCGATCTGCTTGACCAGGTTGGCCGAAATGTCCTGCAGCGCGAACGACGTGCCGCCCGCGGTGAAGATGTTGCGCCCGTTCCAGGTCGTGACCGGATCGGGAAGGCCGCGGATGGTGATGAAGGCGGTCTCGCCGCCGGCGCGGTCGGTCACCTGGACGCCGGTCACGCGCTGAAGCGCTTCGACCACATTGTTGTCGGGCAGTTTGCCGACATCCTCGGCGACGACGGAATCGACGATCTGGACCGACTCGCGCCGCACGTCGAGCGCGCCGACGATGGACGCCTTGACGCCGGTGACGACGATGACGTCATCGGGTGCGGTGTTTCCGGTATCCCCGGCCTGCGTATCGGTGACCGGCAGATCGCCGGGGGTCGCGTCCTGTGCCTGCGCCATGCCGGCAAGGCCGAGAGCGAAAACCGAAGCGGTGCACAATGCGATTGGCTTGAGCGCCATGACCTAACCCTCCCTTTCCGAGGCTGGCCACTACCATGCCTCAATCTGATAATTGGGCTGTGTTATTTGTCGGAGTTATAAACTGCAAGGGGAAATTTGAACGCCCGGTGTCATCGGCAATTCCCCTGTGGCAATCATGCTACGCCGGGTCGAATTAAGCCTTGTGGTACCGATATTTCCCCAGCTCGATGCTGCGATGTTACCGCTACCAAAGGGCGGCACCGGGCTGGAGATCAATGCATAATTGTCAGGGTTTATAATCGTCAGTCGACTGTCCAGACAGTGTTACCGCTACCAAGATCGGCAAGCGCGATTCCGCTTCCGCTGCGCGCCAGCGCCATGCCCGGATAGGCCAGCGATTCGATGCGCACGGTACCGTCCTGCGGTCCCGCAATGCGGCGGAACATGTCTGCGCCTGCGCGCTGCGCGACTCCGATCGTCACCGATCCATCCGCTTGCGCGACAAGATGCCGGTCGCGCAGCAGGATCGGCGACAGCCGGATCGCGCCGCCCTGCTGCGGCCAGGCGCGGAACTGCGTATTGGGAAGCGGTGCGGAGCCGGCCATCAGCGTCTGACCCTGGTGCGCCAGGAAGACGCTCGCGCGGTCCGGCGCGGCATAGCGATCGGGAAGAGGGCCGTTGCCGACCGGAATTCCGAATTCCGGAACGCCGTTCGCATCGTAATACAGCCGCTGCACCCGCGTATGGCGGTCGGGATTGAACAGCGGATCGCCCTCGATCTCCTTGTAGTCGCGGCCGTGATAGACCAGCATGTCGTGGCCGTTCTCGTCCACGGTAAAGCTGTTGTGGCCGGGGCCATAGACGCTGGTCGCTACGCTGGTCTGGAACACCGGTTGCGGCGACTTGGTCCACGCGGCCGGGTCTATGATATTGGCATCGGCATCGGCGGTCAGCAGGCCCAGCACATAGCGGTCGTCCGTCGCGCTGGCCGAATAGGTCATGAACAGTCTGCCGTTGCGCTGCAGGATCGCCTGCGCCTCGTTCACCTTGAAGCCGCGGATTTCCCAGTCCAGCTCGGGCACCGAAAGCCGCGCGGGCGCTGCCGCCAGCGTCAGCGGCGTGGCCATCGGCGCGATATAGATATTGGAATTCGTCTCGATCCCCGGCTCGCGCTGCGCCCATGCGAAATAGCGGGTGCCGTTGTGATAGAAGATCGTGGAATCGAGGTTGAAGCTGTCCCACGGCCCCTTGAATTCGCCCAGCACCGACCAGTTTCCGCTCATCGGATCGCTGCTGTCGCAGACCACGGCATAGGTGCGGATGCGGAACACGTCCTCGCCCCCGCCGCTGGGGCCTGCCGCAAAATACATCGTCCAGCGCCCGTCGACCAGGTGCAGTTCGGGCGCCCACAGGAAACCCGACATCGGGCCGGTCTCCTGGTGCCGCCACAGCACGCGCTCCTCGGCATCGGCAAGGCCCGCGATGGTGCGCGCGCGCCGCAGGACCAGCCGGTCATATTCCGGCACCGATCCCGTCATGTAATAGAAGCCGTCGTCGTGCCGGAATATCTGCGCATCGGCGCGGTTCTCGATCAGCGGATTGACGATGGTCTGCTCCGCTGCCGCCATCGGGGTGCCAAGCGATGTCGCCGAGCGGGGAGTGGTGCAGGCGACGGGAACAAGGGCGGCGCTGGCGGCAAACGCCCTGCGCGAAATTTTGAACGACATGAAACCTCTCCGGTCTTGTTATTGATCAGTATTCGGCGACGGGCCAGCCATCCTCGCCCCAGCGGATCGGCGCGATGCGCAGCTTGGGCGCGCCATCGGCATCCTTGTCATAGGCGTGATAGACGACATAGCTCGTGCCATCCTCGTCGGTGAAGAAGCCTGCATGGCCGGGGCCGCGAAAGCGCTCCTTTTCCTGAAGGTCGGCGCGCAGGAAGATCGTGCCGCCGCCCATCATCGCCTCGGTCCCGTCCTTGCCGCGATAGGGCCCGGTGACATTCCGCGAACGCGCGACGACGGTGTAATAGGTGCTGTTCACGCCCTTGCAGCAGTAATCGAACGAGTTGAGCATGTAGTACCAGCCGTCGTGCTGGAAGATGAAGGGCGCCTCGATCGGGTTCGGCCCGCCCGCGACCCCCAGCCGGCGCGCGATGGAATAGGGTTCGGCGCCCGGCGCGGGCTTGCCCGTTTCCGGATCGAGCGGGAACAGCTTGATGCCCGACCAGAAACTGCCCAGCGCGAGCCACTGGCGGCCTTCGGCATCGACGATAAGATTGGGATCGATCGCGTTGAAATCGCTGTCTTTCGTCGACATCACGACCATGCCCTGGTCCTGCCAGCGATAGTCCTTCGCGTCGGGATCCAGCGTGCGGTTGGTCGCCAGCCCGATCGCCGACCGGTTCGACCCGAACGTGCTGATCGAGTAATACAGCCGGTATTCGCCATCCACATACGAGATATCGGGCGCCCAGATCCCCTCGGTCCCCGGGATGGCTTCCTTGGCCCAGGCCGGTATCTCGTCAAACACCGCGCCCGCGTCGGTCCATCGTTCCAGGTCGGGCGAGGTCTTGATGCCGACATAGCGCCCCACCGTGCTGAAGACGTAATAGGTATCGCCCTCGCGGATGATGACCGGGTCATGGGTGATGAGATCGCCCGACAGCCTGTCGTTCAGCACCGCCGGGGACGATCCGTCCTGAGCCGAGGCGGGCTGCGCGATGGCCATGGCGGCCAAAGCCAAGGCAGGGGCGATTTTCGTGAATGTGGACATGATCAGATTTCTGCCGCTTTCCAGGCATCGAGCAATTCGCGCGCCTTCGCGCCGACATCGGCGGCGCTGTCGCCGGGGCGATAGAGGCTTCCGCCCGCACCGATCCCGAACACGCCCGCCGCGCGATATTCCGCGATGTTCGCCGCGCCGACCCCTCCCACGGCCCACAGCCGCACATCGGCGGGCAGCACTTCGCGAATCGCTTTCACATAGGGGCTGCCCAGCACCGAACCGGGAAAGATCTTCAGATCGCGCGCGCCTGCATCGATCGCCGCAAAGGCTTCGGTCGGGGTGAGAAAACCGGGCAAGAGGTCGAGCCCAAGCTCGCGCGCATGCTTCAGCACCGCCGGGTCGATATTGGGCGACACCATGAACGTCCCGCCTGCATCGTCCAGCGATTGCGCCATCGCGGCGCTGACCACCGTGCCGCCGCCGATGGCCGCATGCGTGCCGACCGCTTCCGCCATGGCAGCGATGGAGCGCGCCGGATCGGGCGAATTGAACGGCACCTCGATCAGGCGAATGCCCGCCTCGACCAGGGCTTCGGCGATGGCGGTGCTTTCCTCGGGGCGGATCCCGCGCAGGATAGCGACGATGGGCGGCGCTCCTGCATCCAGTGCGTCCTGCAGTTTCATGGCTTGTCCTTCCGTTCGGCGCCGCGCGCCAGTTCCAGTCCGGCGATGACGGCAGCTTCGGCATCGATCCGCCGGGCGGTCCGACCGGACTGTGCCAGCGCGCGTTCGTAGAGCGCTACCAGCCCCGGCTCGCCGATCAGAGCGACGTCGCTTTGCGGGTTCGACAGCGCTGCCAGCTCGGCAGCGATCAGCAGGCCGGACAGCAATCCGCGCGACCATTCCCGCGACTTGCCGTCCAGCATGCGGGCCGCGCGCGCCTCGAACAAAGCGGTCATCACCGGATCGCCGCGACGCGCCAGGCCGCGCTCGAACCCGTCGTCGAACGTGCCGCTGCCGGGCGAGAGCTGGCCGGTCAGCGTCGATTGCTCCGACAGCAGCGCGAAAAACTCTCCCGTAGGCCAGGTCGAGAACGCCTCCACCGCGCCATCGCGCAGCCGCACCCATTTGCAATGCGTGCCGGGAAGGGCGATCACATGCTCCCCCCGCGCCAGCTCGGGATGGAGCGACAGCGCGCCAAAGATCTGCGTCTCCTCGCCCCGCATGACATCGGGCACTCCGCCAGAACGGCAGCTGAGCCCCGGCAGCACCACGACGGGCAGACCTGCTACGGTCAATCGCGACCGCGACCGCAGCCAGTCGTCGCGGCTGGCGGGGCAGGGGGCATAGCCCGCCTCGACCAGAGCGCCGCGCGCGCCCGCCATGCCGCACAGGGTCACGCTTTCCAGCGGTCCTTCGGCCAGCCATTGCCCAAGCCTGTCGGCCAGCACGGCGCTGGCGCTGCCGGCCGCGGTCCCGATCCCCGGCCCGTCGAGGCGACCGGTCACCGCTCCGCCGCTGATGCGATAGAGCCGCAACCGGCTGGTGCCCCAATCGCCGAGGACATGGGCAGTGCTCATCTTGTGGCCCGCATCACCGGTTCAATCGTGGAACGGTTCGACGATCTGGCGATGGCCGCGCAGGAATGCATCGGCGACCAGTCGGAACGGATCGATGTCGACATCGCTGCGACCCCCGCGGATCAGATTGCCGAAACGCGAATAGAGGCCCGGATATTCCAGATCCTCGTTATGCTCGGTGCCTGACGGCAGGGTCAGCACGGCGCCGCCTTGCGACAGCTTGCAGGTGCCCGCATCGGTTTCGACCACGATATCCCAGCTCTGCGGGCCGGTCTGCCGCCAGTCGAGGTCCATGTGGATGGGCGCCCCGCCAGCATCGGCGAAATCGATGTCCGCCGCGATGGGCGCGGCGCGGTTTTCGGGAATGCTCAGCCTCGCGTTCTTCATGAACACCGGCTGCGGCAGGATATGCGTCAGGATAGACAGCGCATTGATGCCCGGGTCGAACACGCCAAGCCCGCCCGGCTCCCAGATCCAGTCCTGCCCCGGATGCCAGACGCGCACATCCTCGCGCCAGACGATCGAGACCTTGTGCACGGTTCGGTCGGACAGCCATGCCCGCGCCGGCGCGACCCCCGCCGCGAAGCGCGAGTGCCACGATGCGAACAATGTCACGCCCACCTTGTCGGCCCGCTCGCGCAGCGCGACGACTTCGGACAGGGTCGCGCCGGGCGGCTTTTCCAGGAACACGTGAATGCCCCGCTTCAGCGCCTGCACCGCCAGATCGTAGCGAACCTGCGGCGGCGTGCAGAGCGCCACCGCGTCGACGGCGGGGCCCTTTTCCAGCAGCTCGTCCAGGCTGTCGAGATGGGGAATACCCTCCGGACCCCGGTGATTCGGACTGACCGTGGCGGCCAGGCTGAAGGCGGGCGTGCTCTCGATCGCGGGGATATGCTGGTCGCGGGCGATCTTGCCGACGCCCACGATGGCGATGCGGATCGGCTCCATGACCTACAGCGCCTTCACGGTGACGGCACGCTCTTCGGCGCGGGTCAGCGTGTTGGATACCGGCAGGGTGAAGGGCGCGGCGGTAATCTCGAACACGTCGCCCTCCTGCGTCTGGATCCCGTCGCTGAACGACAGGGTGGCGGTGCCGAAGAAATGAACGTGGACGTCGCCCGCGCGGCGGAACAGATCATATTTGAAGTGGTGATGTTCCAGGTTGCCGAAGCTGTGCGACATGTTCGCCTCGCCCGACAGGAACGGCTTTTCCCAGATCGTCTCGCCGCCGCGCAGGATGCGGCTGGTGCCCTCGATATGGCCGGGCAGCTCGCCGATCATCAGCTCGGGCCCGATCGCGGCCTGGCGCAGCTTGGAATGGGCGAGCCACAGATAATTGTGCCGCTCGGTCACATGGTCGCTGAACTCGTTCGCGATGGCGAGACCAAGGCGATAGGGCGTGCCGTCGTCGCCGATGACATAGATGCCCGCAAGTTCGGGCTCCTCCCCGCCGTCCTGCGCGAAGGAGGGCATGGTGAACGCCTCCTTCGGCCCGACAAGCTGCGAACCGTCGCCCTTGTAGAACCATTCGGGCTGCTGCCCGACGGAGCCGGCAGCGGGCTTGCCGCCCTCCAGCCCTTCCAGGAACATGCGCATGGAATCGGTCACATTCTCGCCCGATGCGGCCGCCTTGTGCATCTTGTCGCGCCCCTCGGCCGAACCGAGATGGGTGAGGCCGGTGCCGGTCAGCAGCAGATGGGCCGGATCCTGGTGATCGATGGGCGCGATCAAATGGCCCTTCTCGTACTCCGCCGCGATATCGACCGATGCGCCCGCACCGCAGCCGCGTGCCGCGGCCTCCAGCGTCTGGCCCGCCGCGATGGCGCGCAAGGCAAGCTCGCGCGTGCTGGTCACGCCTTCAAGGAAATGGGCGTTATCGTCCTCGGCGAGGATGACCGAGCGCGCGCCATCGGCCGCGCGATGCTGAAGCAGGCGAAGAAAGGACATGCAGATATTCTCTCCCTGTCGCGGCGCGCCCCTTGTTGCCGGGGCGCGCCGCGAGGATGGTGGACTTGTCAGCTGACGGTAAGCTTGCCGTCGACCAGGCGCGGCACGCCGTCACCCTTGGCATCGTCGCGCAGTTCGGGCGGAAGCAGGCCCTGCGCGAAGTTCTGGTAGCTTACCGGACGCAGGAACCGGTCGATGGCAAGGCTGCCGACCGATGTCGTGCGCGGATCGGTGGTCGAGGGGAACGGACCGCCATGCACCATCGCGTGGCAGACCTCGACCCCGGTGGGCCAGCCATTGACCAGGATGCGCCCGACGCGGCGTTCCAGCACGGGAACGAGGCGTCCGGCAGCAGCCTGGTCCGCATCGTCCATGTGCAGCGTCGCGGTGAGCTGGCCTTCGACGGCCTCGAGCACCTGCTTCAGCTCCGCCTCGTCCTTGCAGCGGACGATGACTGACGAGGAACCGAACACCTCGTGCGCGATCTTCGGCTCGGCCAGGAACTTCTCGGCCGAAGTCTGGAACAAGGCGGTGCCGCCGGTGGTGACGCTGCCTTCCTCGCCCTTGGCCAGCATGTCGACGCCGGGCAGGCCCGACAGGACTTCCAGCCCCTTGGCATAGGCGGAAGCGATCCCCTTGGTCAGCATGGTCTGCGGCTTCGATTCCGACACGCCGCCAGTGGCCGCGGTGATGAAATCCTCGATACCGTCGCCCTCGATCGCAAGGACCAGGCCGGGATTGGTGCAGAACTGGCCCGCACCCATCGTCAGCGACCCGACGAAGGCGGTGCCCAGGTCGGAACCGCGTGCCTTCAGCGCATGCGGCAGCAGGATGACGGGATTGATGCTCGACATCTCGGCATAGACCGGGATCGGCACGGGACGTTCCTGTGCCAGCTTGGCCAGCGCCAGGCCGCCCGCGCGCGAGCCGGTGAAGCCGACCGCCATGATGTGCGGATCCTGCACCAGCGCGGCGCCCAGCTCGTTCGAGGGGCCGGACAGGTGCTGGAACACGCCTTCGGGCAGTCCGCTTGCCTTGACCGCCCGGCTGATCGCATCGGCGACAAGCCCGCCGGTGTGGGGGTGCGCGGGGTGGCCCTTGACCACGACCGGGCAGCCCGCCGCCAGCGCCGAGGCGGTGTCGCCGCCCGCGGTCGAGAAGGCGAGCGGGAAGTTCGACGCGCCGAAGATCGCCACCGGACCGACCGGGATCATGCGCAGGCGCAGGTCCGGGCGGGGCAGGGGCTGGCGGTCGGGCATGGCGGGATCGATGCGGATCTGCTCCCACTGGCCCTTGCGCACGACATCGGCGAACATTTTCATCTGGCCGCAGGTGCGACCACGCTCGCCTTCGGCACGGCCCTTGGGCAGGCCGCTTTCGCGGGTGTAGGCTTCGATCAGCTCGTCGCCGATGCCCATGATTTCGTCAGCGATTCGCTCGAGGAACGCGGCGCGCTCCTCGTTGCTGGTCGCGCGATAGGTGTCGAATGCGGCGTCGGCAGCGGCGCAGGCCGCCGCGACATCTTCGGGCCCATGGACGGTGAGGGGGTCGCCATGGGCTTCGCCGGTTTCGGCAACCACGGATCGGAATTCAGTCATTGAGATCTCCCTATTTACTCCGACATATTACGGGCACACGATAAACGCAATCTTTGTCGTTCCTTCCCGTCCGCGGGACTGATAGGCTCGGCGCCGGAAGGGACGGATTATTGTGACAACCGATAACATTGCGAAAGAAGATGACCTTAGAAAGTCATCCAAGGACGTGCGCGGTCCCGGACGGCGCCTTCACGGCGCGATCGCCCACAAGCTGGGGACCGAGATCTTGTCCGGCAAGTACCAACCGGGAGACATTTTGTCCGGAGAGGTCGCTTTTGCCGAGGAACTGAAGGTTTCGCGCAGCGCCTATCGCGAGGCGATCCAGGTCCTGACCGCCAAGGGACTGGTCGCCAGCCGGCCCAAGGCGGGCACCCGCGTCCTTCCGCGCGACCGCTGGAACCTGCTCGACCCCGAAGTGCTGGGCTGGGCCTTTGCGGGCGATCCCGATGTCGATTTCGTCCGCAGCCTGTTCGAACTGCGCGCCATCGTCGAACCCGCCGCCGCGCGGCTTGCGGCCCAGCGGCGCGACAAGGACGATCTGAAGGTGATGAAGACCGCGCTGGCCGACATGCGCCGCCACACGCTGACGACCGACGCGGGGCGCGCGGCGGACCGCGATTTCCACAACGCCATCCTGCAGGCGACGCGCAACGATGCGCTGATGGTGCTGAGCGCCAGCATCGGCGCGGCGGTCAACTGGACCACCCAGTTCAAGCAGCGCGCCCGCGCCTTGCCGCGCAATCCCATTCCCGATCACGCCAAGGTCTATGACGCGATCGCATCGGGCGACGCGGATGCGGCGGCGGCGGCGATGAACGTGCTGGTCGACCTAGCGCTGGACGATACGCGCAGCGCCATGGAGGAATGACCCGGCGCTGAGCAGCCAAGAGAGGAAGCGCGGCCAAAGAAAAAGGGCGGCACCACCGGGTGCCGCCCTTTTCGTTTGCCGGTTCCGCCGGGTTCAGGCGGCTTCCTGCACCACCTCGGGTTCGGGCAGGGCGGCGGTCGGCTTGCTGCCCCACAATGCGTAGAACAGGATGTACAGCTCGCACACCGCGGTCAGCAGGAACGAGAGCTGCAGGCCGTACTGATCGGCCAGCCAGCCCTGGACCACCACCAGCGCACCGCCGGCGATCGCCATGATCAACAGGCCCGACCCTTCCTCGGTCAGCGGGCCCAGGCCCTTGATGCCCAGCGTGAAGATCGTCGGGAACATGATCGAGTGGAACAGGCCCACCAGGATCAGCGACCACATCGCAAGCTCTCCGCTGGCGAACACGGTGACGATCATCACGACGAACGCGCCGACCGAGAACACCGCCAGCACCTTGGCGGCATCGAAGCGCTGCATGATCGCCGAACCGGCGAAGCGGCCCACCATCATGCCCGCCCACAGGAAGGTCAGGTAACGGCCCGCTTCCTCATAGGTCAGGTTGGCGATGTCCGGCTGCGCGACGAAATTGACGAACAGATTGGCGACGCCGATCTCGGCGATCAGATAGATGAAGATAGCGGGCACGCCGAACACCAGGTTGCGGTGCTTCCACAGCGACAGGTGCTTGCGCTCCTCCTTCGTGCCGCGCGCATTGGCGGAACCCATCGCGGGCAGCGGGAAGCGCGCGATGACGATGGCCAGCACGATCAGCACCGCGGCGACCAGGCCATAGGGCAGGATCACCGATTGCGCGTCGGCGATGCGTTCCGCCTCGGTCAGGACGGTGCCCGCCTCGGCCGTGCCGCCGCGCGAGCGGCCCAGGATCAGATAGGCACCGAACAGGGGCGCCAGCATCGTGCCCGCCGAATTCATCGCCTGCACCAGGTTCAGGCGCGAGGACGCGGTTTCCGGCTTGCCGACGACCGCGACATAGGGATTGGCCGCCACCTGCAGCAGGGTGATGCCGCACGCGATGACGAACAGCATGGTCAGCGTCACGCCATAGGACGGCAGGCTGGCCGCCAGCATCATCCCCAGCGAACCTGCGGCCATCACCAGCAGGCCCACGACCAGCGATTTCTTGTACCCGATCCGCTCGATCAGCTTGGCCGATGGGATGGAGGCCACGAAATAGGCGATGAACCACACCGATTCGATCAGCGTGGTCTCGGTATAGTTGAGGTCGAACACGCTGCGCAGATGCGGCAGCAGCGTATTGTTGATGACCGTGATGAAGCCCCACATGAAGAACAGGCTGGCCAGCAAGGTCAGTGCCGGGCCATAGCGCACGACCGTGCCGTCGGGTGCCCTGGGCACTGAACCGGCGGAAGAGGGCCCGGTGGAAGGGGGCTGGGAAGGCATCGGTTTCCTCTCTGTCACTGCGCGGCCTGCTTTGGTGCGAAGCGGCTTGCGCTTGTTCTATTTGTCCGACTATATGCGCCTAATGGCCTCGTCAATGGGGCACGATAACTCCATGCATAATCGGGAGCGTTTTGGGAATGAGGAAACTCTGCAGCATCATGGCCGGATCGGCCATTCTCGCCATCTCCGCCTTCACGGCCCCCCTGGCCCACGCGGCAGAGGCGACGCAGACCAGCTTCGGCACGCTGTCCGACGGGACCGAGGTGACCGAGATCACGCTGACCGGCGATAACGGGGTGTCGGTGTCGATCCTGACGCTGGGCGCCACGCTGCACGAATTCATGGTCCCCGACCGCGACGGCAATGTCGAGGATATCCTGGTCAGCTACGAGGATCTGTCCGACTATGCCGAGGCGCCCAACTATTGGGGTGCGACCATCGGCCGCTATGCCAATCGCATCGCGGGCGGCAAGTTCACGCTGGACGGCAAGACCTATCAGCTGACGCAGAACGACGGCGAGAATTCGCTGCACGGCGGCGGCAATGCCTGGGACGTGCGCAACTGGAAGGTCGAATCGGTCAAGTCCGGCGACACCGCCAGCGTCCGCCTCTCGCTGATGAGCCCTGATGGAGAGGCCGGCTATCCCGGCGCGGTGAACGCGGCGGTCACCTATTTCCTCGACGATGCAGGATCGCTGCGGATCCAGTTCGACGCGGCGACCAACAAGCCCACGATCATCAACATGACCAACCACGCCCTGTTCAACATGGCGGGCGAGGGGGCCGAGGAAGGCGCGATGGGCAATGTGCTGACCGTTCCCGCCAGCCATTACACCCCGGTGAACGAGAACCTGATCCCCACTGGCGAGCTGCGTGCGGTAGAAGGGTCGGTGTTCGACTTCCGCGCGGGCAAGCCGATGCACGACGGGCTGCGCGACGGCACCAACCAGCAGATCGTCTATGGCCGCGGCTTCGACCATAATTTCGCGCTCGACAAGGGCGTTACCGCCCAGCCCGAAATGGCCGCCCGGCTGGCCGACCCGGTCTCGGGCCGCGTGCTGGAAGTGCTGACGACCGAACCGGGGCTGCAGGTCTATACCGGCAACTTCCTCGACGGGACCTATATCGGCAAGAACAGCCACGTCTATCGCATGGGCGACGGCATCGCGCTTGAACCGCAGAAGTTTCCCGATGCGCCCAACCAACCCGAATTCGCCTCAACCCGCGTCGATCCCGGCAAGCCCTACCGGCATGTCATGATCTATCGCGTATCCGTGGACCGCTGAACCGAGATCCCATTGACATGACCGATACCCAGAAACCGAAGCTGCGTTCGCGCGCCTGGTTCGACAATCCCGACAATATCGACATGACGTCGCTCTATCTCGAGCGCTATCTGAACTTTGGCCTCAGCCTGGAAGAGCTGCGCTCGGGCAAGCCAATCATCGGCATCGCGCAGTCGGGCAGCGACCTGTCGCCCTGCAACCGCCACCATCTGGTGCTGGCGGAACGCATCCGCGAAGGCATCCGCGAGGCGGGCGGCATCGCGATCGAGTTTCCGGTCCACCCGATCCAGGAAACCGGCAAGCGGCCCACCGCTGGGCTGGACCGCAACCTGTCCTATCTGGGACTGGTCGAGGCGCTGTACGGCTATCCCATCGACGGCGTGGTGCTGACCACCGGCTGCGACAAGACCACGCCCGCCATGCTGATGGCGGCGGCGACGGTGAACATTCCCGCGATCGCCCTGTCGGTCGGCCCGATGCTGAACGGCTGGCACAAGGGTGAGCGGACCGGTTCGGGCACCATCGTGTGGAAGGGCCGCCAGATGATGGCGGCGGGAGAGCTGGACGACGAGGGCTTCATCAAGCTGGTCGCCAGCTCCGCACCCTCGACCGGCTATTGCAACACCATGGGCACGGCGACCACGATGAACTCGCTGGCCGAGGCGCTGGGCATGATGCTGCCCGGTTCCGCCGCGATCCCGGCGCCCTATCGCGACCGCCAGGAATGCGCCTATCACACCGGCAAGCGCATCGTGGAGATGGTGCACGAGGATCTGAAGCCCTCGGACATCATGACGCTGGAATCGTTCCGCAACGCGATCGTCGTCAATTCCGCCATCGGCGGGTCGACCAACGCGCCGATCCATTTGGCCGCCATCGCCCGCCATATCGGCGTCGACCTGCCGCTCAAGGACTGGCAGACGCACGGCCATCACGTCCCGCTGCTGGTGAACCTGCAGCCCGCGGGCGAATTCCTGGGCGAGGATTACTACCGCGCGGGCGGCGTGCCCGCCGTGGTCGCGCAGCTGATCGCGCAGGGCCTGATCCAGGAAGGCGCGATGACGGTCAACGGCAAGACCATCGGCGACAATTGCCGCGACGCCACGATTGAGGATGACCGCGTGATCAAGCGGTTCGACGACCCGATGGTGAAGGACGCGGGCTTCCTGGTGCTGTCGGGCAATCTGTTCGACGCCGCGATCATGAAGACCAGCGTGATCTCGCCCGAATTCCGCCAGCGCTACCTGTCCGACCCCGACGATCCCGAGGCTTTCGAAGGCCCCGCCGTCGTGTTCGACGGGCCCGAGGATTATCACCATCGCATCGACGATCCGGCGCTGAACATCACGCCCAGGACGCTGCTGTTCATGCGCGGGGCGGGGCCGATCGGCTATCCCGGTTCGGCAGAGGTGGTGAACATGCGCCCGCCCAAATATCTCATCACCGAGGGGATTTCGGCGCTGCCGTGCATCGGCGACGGGCGCCAGTCCGGAACGTCGGGCAGCCCCTCGATCCTGAACGCCAGCCCCGAGGCTGCGGCGATGGGCGGGCTGGCGCTGATCCAGACCGGCGACCGCGTCCGCATCGACCTGCGCAAGGGCACGGTGAACCTGCTGCTTCCGGAAGAGGAAATCGCCGCGCGCCGCGCCGACCTGGAAGCCAAGGGCGGCTATCCCTATCCCGCCTCGCAGACGCCGTGGCAGGAGATGCAGCGCAACTTGGTGGGCCAGATGAACACCGGCGCCATCCTTGAAGGGGCCGAGAAATACCAGCGCATCGCGCAGACGATGGGCCTGCCGCGCGACAACCACTGACGCGCATCGACCTTGATACCGGGAATACAGGGGCGGCATCTGCAAGGATGCCGCCCCCTTCCTTTGGCGGGCCGAACCTTGCAGCTTGGCGGGGTTAACCCCGATTGCCCGGCCCGTCCCGCGTGGCATCGGTCTGGCGCTGGCGCTGATCCACCTCGTCTCGATCCCGGTGACCAATACCTCGGTCAATCCCGCGCGTTCGACGGGCGTGGCCCTGTTCGCCGATACGGCGGCGATCGGCCAGCTATGGCTGTTGTGGGTCGCACCGCTGGTCGGCGCCGCGCTGGGCGCGCTGATCTGGCGCCATGTGCTGAACCCCGGCGAACCGCTGGCGGGCGTGGTGGGCAGGGCGACTGACGCCCCGCCCACCACCGGGGCATCGGGATCAGAACGGCGGCGCGCCGGCCCAGATCCAGCCCGCGAAGGCGAACGCCAGCAGCAGGCAGGCAAGCGCCCGCCACGCCGGAACTGCCGCCATGCCGCGCGCGTCGCCCCCCATCGCGCGCGATCCGGTGATCATCGGGCCGACCAGATTGTCGCGCCTGACCGCCCGATACAGCACGATCGCCAGCACATGCAGCGCGATCAGCGCCACCAGCACCCAGAAGAAGCTCTCGTGCCATTCGGTCAGCGTGTCCGCCGTCATCACGCCGACCAGATCGTTGAGCGGACCGGTCGCCCCGTCATAGGGATCGCCCGCGAACAGCCCCATGCCAAGCTGCAGCACCATCGCGCCCAGCAGCGCGATCACGCTCCACCCGCCGGCGGGATTGTGGCCGACGACCGGCACATGGCTGCCCCGCAGCGACCCGAAATAGCGCAGCACGGCGCCAGGGCCGCGCAGAAACCCGCCGAAACGCGCGGTCGAGCTTCCGACGAAACCCCACAGAATGCGGAACACCACCAGCGCCAGCAGCAGCAGCCCCAGCCTGGTGTGCCAGCCCATCTCGTGGTTTTCCGCCGTCCACCACATCGCGGGGATCAGCAGCACGAAGCCCCAGTGACAGATGCGGACCGGCAGGTCCCACAGCTTCACCCGTCCTATGACATTATCCCGACCCACGGGCCCCGCCCGATCAATCTTCGTCGAGGCGGAACTGGTCGTGGCAATTCTTGCAGGCTCCGCCCAGCTCCTTGACCGCGGCCTGCACCTGCGCGGCATCGCGGCTGTCGGCGGCGGCCAGCATGATCTGGCTGGCCTGGATCATCTGCTCGGTCGCGGCGGAGAAATCCTCCGGCCTTTCCCAGATCGTGTCCAGCGCCTCGGTATCGGCGCCGTCGGCGGGGCCGGTTCCTTCGGGGAAATGGTCGGAGATCAGCACCGCATTGCTGGTGATGATCCGCGCATTGGCCTGGATCGCGTCGAAATCGGGCGAGCTGTTCTCAAGCTCGCCGCGGATTACCTTGAAGGCGTCGCCGATCCCCTCGAAATTCTCGTGCCGGACTTCCAGTATGTCCATGTCGGCGGGCGCGGCGGCCATGCCGCCCTCGCTTTCGGCCACCACCGTATCATCCGCCGTTTCGCCGCAGGCTGACAGCGACAGCGTCAGGGCAAGCGCGGCAAGGGAAGGGGCGGCAATGCGGGCAAGGGCCATGGGCGGGTTCTCCTGTTCGAATGTCTGACACGCAAGTTTTGCACGATTGTTGCGGCTTGCCAATCGTCTCGCGAAACAGCAACAAGCCTGTCCGATCAGAAGGGTCATGGTTTGACGAAGAACACAGCCGTCCGTTTCGCATGGCCGCTCGCGGCGGCGGCGTGGCTTGCCGCCTGCGGTCCGCAAGGGGGCGATCAGGCCGACAGCGGCGACACCGAACTTGCACAGGCCGCGGCGCCCGCGCCCGGAGAAGCGGCGCTTCCGCCCGGCCATCCCGGCATGGCCGCGGATGCGGATGCGGCTGCGCAGCCGGCAGCCCTCGCCAGATGCACGATGTGCCACAGTTTTGCTGAGGGCGAGGGGCTGAAGATCGGTCCCAACCTGCATGGCATCGTCGGACGCACGGCGGGGACGTCGCCGGGCTACAATTACTCGCCCGCGATGCGGGAATCGGGGATCGTCTGGACCGAGCAGACGCTCGACAGCTATCTGGCGGCGCCGGGCGGCATGCTGCCCGGCACGCGCATGCCGATGGGCGAACCCGATCCCGCCAAACGGGCCGAGATCATCGCCTTCCTGAAATCGAACGGATGATGTTCGGCCGCCCGGCGCTCAGGCGATCCACAGCCTGATCAGCCAGCCGACCGCGCCCAGTACCGCGACGCTGGCGGCCCAGATCGCCGCCATCCAGGCCAGCCGCCGCCACAGCGGCCGGTGCTCTGCCCGCATTCCGGGGGGATCGCGGCGCTGGGTCAATGATACCCCTCGTCGCCGACCTTGCCGCGAAACACCCAATAGGCCCAGAATGTATAGGCCAGGATCAGCGGCATGGTGATCGCCACCCCGACCAGCATGAAGATCTGGCTGCGCGCGGGCGCCGCGGCGTCCCAGATGGTGAGGGAAGGGGGCACCACATTGGGCCAGATCGTCAGGCCAAGCCCCACCATGCCCATCGCGAACAGCGAGATGCCCAGCCAGAACGGCAACACCTCGCGCCCGCGCCACAGCGAGCGCCAAAGCCATGCCGCAAGGAAGACCGTGATGATCGGCACCGGCCAGGCGTAATAGATCTCGGGCGCGGACAGCCAGCGGCTTTCGTATTCGGGCCGCAGGAACACGTTATACAGCGACACCGCCCCCATCAGCGCCACGGTGATCCCGCACGCATAGCGCGCCATGCGATAGGCGTGCAGCTGGCACTTGCCCGACGTCTTCCACACCAGCCAGCACGCGCCCAGCAGCGCATAGCCCGCGACCGTGCCCGCCCCCGTCAGCAGCGTGTAGGGCGTCAGCCAGTCGAACCAGCTGCCGGCATAGGATCGGTCCACCACCGTGATGCCCTGCAGCATCGCGCCCAGGGTCATGCCCTGCGACATGGCCGCCACCAGCGACCCGCCGAAGAACGCCCAGTCCCAGAACGGCCGGTGGCGCGGATCGCGCCAGCGAAACTCGAACGCGACGCCGCGGAACACCAGCCCCAGCAGCATGGCGATGATCAGCGGATAGGTCGCGGGCAGCAGCACCGCATAGGCCAGCGGAAAGGCCGCGAACAGCCCGCCGCCGCCCAGCACCAGCCAGGTCTCGTTCCCATCCCACACCGGCGCGATGGCATTCATCGCGCGGTCGCGCTCAACCCCCACCTCGATCGAGGGGAACAATATGCCGATGCCCAGGTCGAACCCGTCCATCACCACATAGGCGAAGACGGCAAAGGCGATGATGAAGGCCCAGATCACGGTCAGGTCGACGGAAACGGCCATCAGTCGCGCTCCTCTTCCATCGGCGGGGTGTCGCTGGTCTCGGCAGGCAGGTCCTGCTGCGCGGGGCCGGGGGTGATGCCTGCGGTGCGGATCGGACCCTGGTCGCCGCGCTGCATCGCGGGTTCATGGCTGTGCGGCGTGGCCGACATCAGGCGCAATATGTACCACACGCCCACGCCGAACACCGCGAAATAGATCAGCACGAATGCCGTCAACGAAGCGCCCAGCGCGGGGGCCGCCAGCGGGCTGGCCGAATCTTCGGTCCGCAGCAGGCCATAGATGGTATAGGGCTGCCGCCCGACCTCGGTCGTGAACCAGCCCGCGATCACCGCGACGAAACCGGCGGGGCCCATCAGTACCGCCGCGCGGTGCAGCCAGCTCCATTCGAACAGGCGGCCCTTGACGCGGGCCAGCAGGCTCCACAGCCCAAGGCCCAGCATCGCGAAGCCCAGCCCGACCATGATGCGAAAGCTCCAGAACACCACTTCGACCGGCGGGCGTTCATCGCGCGGGATCGTATCCAGCCCCGCCAGCGGCGCATCCAGGTCGTGCTTCAGGATCAGCGAGGACAGCTTGGGGATCTCGACCGCGTAATGCACCGTCTCCTCCTCGCTGTCGGGAACCCCGAACAGGATCAGCGGCGCGCCGCCCGGATGGCTTTCGAAATGGCCTTCCATCGCCATGACCTTGGCGGGCTGGTGCTCAAGCGTGTTCAACCCGTGCATGTCGCCCGCGAAGATCTGGATCGGCGCGACCACCACGACCATGCCCATCGCCATCGAGAACATGGTCCGCGCCTGCTTGTTGGTCCTGTCCTTCAGCAGGTGCCACGCGCCCACGCCGCCCACGACCAGCGCGGTCGTCAGATAGGCGGCGATGCCGGTATGGACCAGGCGATAGGGGAAGCTGGGGTTGAAGATGATCTCCAGCCAGCTGTCGCCCGGCAGGAACTGCCCGTTGGCGCCCATCTCGAAACCGGTGGGCGTGTGCATCCAGCTGTTGACCGACAGGATCCAGAACGCGCTGATGAAGGTGCCCAGCGCCACCATCAGCGTCGCGGCGAAATGCAGCTTGCGCCCCACGCGCTCCATCCCGAACAGCATGACGCCCAGGAAGCCGGCTTCCAGGAAGAAGGCGGTCAGCACCTCGTAAGCCATCAGCGGGCCGATCACCGGCCCCGCCCGGTCGGAGAAAACCGACCAGTTGGTGCCAAACTGATAGCTCATCACGATGCCCGACACGACGCCCATGGCAAAGGCGATCGCGAAGATCTTCAGCCAGAACCGGAACAGGTCGAGATAGCGTTCCCGCCCCGTCCACAGCCACATCCCTTCGAGCACGGCGAGATAGCTGGCCAGCCCGATCGAGAACGAGGGGAAGATGAAATGGAAACTGACGGTGAACGCGAATTGCGCCCGCGCAAGTAACAGAGCGTCGAGTCCTTCGAACATGGCCCGTTCCTCTAGACCCCTGCGCCGCGAATCTGAACCTTATTCTGAACACATGCGGTTGCGCTATTTGCAAGCCTGCGGTTCAATCCCCGTCGAACCCGATCAGCGAATGGACCGCGACCCCGGCATCGCGCAGCCGCTGCGCGCCGCCCAGTTCGGGCAGGTCGATGACGAACAGCGCCTGGCGGACATGCGCGCCGCGCCCTTCCAGCAGCTCCACCGCCGCCAGCGCCGTGCCGCCGGTCGCGATCAGGTCGTCGACCAGCACGACGGACGCGCCGGGGCCGCAGGCGTCGTCGTGCATCTCCAGCATGTCGGTGCCGTATTCCAGCGCATATTCGATCGACACGCTGGGGCCGGGCAGCCTGCCGCGCTTCCGCATCATCAGCACGCCCGCTCCCAGCCGGTAGGCAAGGGCCGAGGCGAAGACGAAGCCGCGCGCCTCGATCCCCGCGATCAGTTCGGGCGGATCGCCGCCGTTCGCCCTGGCCAGCGCATCGGCCATACGGTCGATCGTGGCCGCGAACGCCCCGCCGTCCAGCATCAGCGTCGAGATGTCGCGAAAGACGATTCCCGGCTTGGGGTGGTCGGGTATGGTGCGGATCAGCTCTGCCAGGTCGGCATTGGGCGCTTCTTGTATGGTCATGGGTGCAAGCCTAGCCGCCTGCACGTGCAACGACCAGAGCCCGCACGTGCAACGACCAGCCAGCATTGCGCTTGCAGCGACCAGACGCTAAGGGCGCGCTCAATTCTTTCTCATCAATGGAATCGGACGCCTGCGGCCCTTGCGCCGCCAGCGCCCCCTATCGGCAGGTAATCGGCATATGAAGATCAGCGGCGTGGACATCCGTCCCGGCAATATCCTGGAATATGAAGGCGGCATCTGGAAGGTCGCCAAGATCCAGCACACCCAGCCCGGCAAGGGCGGCGCCTACATGCAGGTCGAGATGAAGAACCTGCAGGACGGCCGCAAGACCAACGTCCGCTTCCGCAGCGCCGACACGATCGAGCGCGTGCGCCTCGACACCAAGGATTTCCAGTTCCTCTATGCCGAGGGCGACATGCTCGTGTTCATGGACACCGAGACATACGAACAGATCAACCTGCCCGCCGACCTCCTCGGCGATGCGGCCGCGTTCCTGGAAGACGGCATGCAGGTCACGCTGGAACTGTGGGAGGAAAAGCCCATCTCGGTCCAGCTGCCCGAACAGATCGAGGCCACCATCGTCGAGGCCGACGCCGTGGTGAAGGGCCAGACCGCGTCCTCCAGCTACAAGCCCGCCGTGCTTGAAAACGGCGTGCGCGTGATGGTCCCGCCGCACATCGAAAGCGGCACGCGCATCGTCGTCGACGTGTATGAGCGGACCTACGTTAGCAAAGCCGGCTAAGGCACCGTATTTGAGCCTATGCCGGGCTGCAAACGGCATCCGCCTTGCGCTTCCGGTGCTCACGTACTTTCAGTACGTTGCGCGCCGGTTCTCGGCGGACACCATTTTCGCTCCGGCCTAGGCCCAAATCCGGCAACTTAGACCTTACCAACCAGAGTAAATCGATATGGCAGTTTCCGGTATCATTCGCGTGCTAGAGCGCGCCGCCCGCAAGGCGGGTTCGCGCCTGCGCCGCGATTTCGGCGAGGTTGAGCATCTGCAGGTCAGCCGCAAGGGCCCTGCCGATTTCGTGTCCAAGGCGGACGAGGCGGCAGAGCGCATCCTGTGGGACGAGCTGCGCGCCGCGCGCCCCGACTGGGGCTTCCTTCTGGAAGAAGCGGGCGAGATCAAGGGCGACGAGACCAAGCCGCGCTTCATCATCGACCCGCTCGACGGGACGACCAACTTCCTCCACGGCATGCCGCATTTCGCGATCTCGATCGCGGTGCAGGAACCCAAGCTCGACGGATCGGGCTGGGGCGAGGTGACCGCCGCGCTGGTCTATCAGCCGATCACCGACGAAAGCTTCTGGGCGGAAAAGAGCCGCGGGGCGTGGCTGCACGATGCGCGCCTGCGCGTATCGGCCCGGCGCGACCTGTCCGAATCGCTGATCGCCACCGGCATCCCGTTCGGCGGCCACGGCAATTTCCCCGAATGGCAGAAGATCGCGGGCGCCATCGGTCCGCGCGTCGCGGGCATCCGCCGCTTCGGCTCGGCCGCGCTCGACCTCGCCTGGGTGGCGGCCGGTCGGTACGAGGGCTTCTGGGAATCGGGCCTCAAGCCCTGGGACAGCGCCGCGGGCTGCCTGCTGGTGCGCGAGGCTGGCGGCTTCGTCTCCGACTGGCGCGGGCGTTCGCTGCCGGTGTGCGACCAGACGATCCTGGCGGGCAACGACACGCTGCATTCGCGCCTGCACAAGCTGCTCATCGGCGCTCTCAAGGGAGACTGATCGCTGGCCTGCCTGGTCGCAGGCCCTCTTGCTGGCAGGATGAACTGCGACTAAAGGGCCTGCTCCGGGGTGATGGCGCCGGCGAAATATGCCCCTGTGGCGGAATGGTAGACGCGAACGACTCAAAATCGTTTGTCGCAAGACGTGCCCGTTCGAGTCGGGCCAGGGGCACCATTTCAACTGAAATCCCGTTCATCGGGCAGCAATCTTGCTGGCGCGGCGATCGAACCGCTGTTATCGGGCTGCTTAATGCCCGGTTTTCCAACATATCACGCGCTGGGCGCCATGGTCCTGACCGTGGGCATGTTCATCGCCTTCGCGCGCGGCCGCATCCCGACCGAGATCGTCAGCCTAGCGACCATCGCGCTCATCGCGCTCGGCCTGTTCTTCTTCCCGCTTGATCCGCTGCACCCTACCGACGGGCTGGTGCTGGCGTTTTCGGGCTTTGGCCATCCGGCGCTGATCACGATCTGCGCGCTGATGATCATGGGGCGCGGTCTGGTGGTGACGGGCGCGCTGGAACCGGCGACTCGCTTCCTCGACGGCGTGTGGAAGATCAACACGCAGCTCGGCATGCTGGTGTCGCTGCTGATGGCGATGCTGCTGTCGATGATGGTGAACGACACGCCGGTGCTGGTGCTGCTGCTGCCGATCTTCGTGGCGCTGGCCGAACGCGGCGCGATGGCGGCGTCGAAGACTCTGATCCCGCTGAATGCGGCGGTGCTGATCGGCGGCATGGCGACGACCATCGGCACCTCGACCAACCTGCTGGTCGTCTCCATTGCCGAGGATCTGGGCATGGCGCCGATGCGCGTGTTCGACTTCACGCCCATCGTCGCCATCACGGCGCTGGTGGCGCTGCCCTATCTGTGGTTGGTGATGCCGCGCCTGCTGCCCGACCGCGGCACCGCGAACCTGCGCCAGCACCGCGCCTTTGCCGCGACCTTGCGGGTCGACGACAATTCGGACCTGATCGGCCTGACCCCGCGCGACCTGGAAGACCAGCTGCCCGACAATTTCCGTTTCGAAGGGCCGCTCGACCGCCAGATCACTGCCAATTCGCGCCTGCCCGTCAGCGGCTCACACCGCGCGCTGGATGAAGCGATGCGCCTGTTCAAGGCGCGCGTCGCCCCCGCCTGGGTGATCGAGCGGCTGAACGCCGCCGCCCAGTCGCAGCAGGCCGACGTGGTGGTGGTCGAAATGGCGATCACGCCGGGATCGCGCCTCGTCGGGCTCACCATTCCCTCGTCGGGCGTGGCTGGGCAGTTCGGCGTCGCGGTGCTGGGCATCCACCAGCAGGAACGCAGCCCCGACCGCGGGCGGCACGAATATTCGGAACTCCAGCTCAAGGCAGGCGACGTGCTGCTGGTCATGGGCCCGATTTCCGAGCTTGAGGAATTTGCCGAAACCGACCGCCTGCTCATGCTGGAAGGCGCGAAGGAAGTGCCCCGCCGGTCCAAGGCGGTGCTGGCGGGGGCGATCATGTTCGGATCGGTCGCCACCGCCAGTTTCGGCCTGTGGCCCATCGCCATCGCCGCGCTGGGCGGCTCGATCGCGATGTTCGTCACCGGCTGCGTCAAGTTCGACCGCGTGGGCCGCGCGCTGTCGGCCAATGTCATCGTGCTGGTCGCGGCCAGCATCGCGATCGGGCGGCTGATCCTGGAAAGCGGCGCCGCGGAATGGCTGGGGCTGGTCATGTCGTCGGGGCTGCAGTTCCTGCCGCCCGCGGCCGTGCTGGCGGCGATCATGCTGTTCGTGACGCTGCTGACCAATTTCGCGTCCAACGCCGCGGCGGCCACGGTCGGCACGCCTATCGCCTTCAACATCGCGCAGACGCTGGGCCTGCCGGCGGAGCCGCTGATCCTGGCCGTGCTGTTCGGCTGCAATCTGTGCTACGCGACGCCCATCGCCTATCAGACCAACATGCTGATCATGGACGAGGGCGGGTATGTCTTCAGCGATTACCTGCGCACCGGCGTCCCGCTGGTGGTGCTGATGGCGACCACGCTCTCGGTCCTGCTGGTGATGTTCTACATGTAGGGCGTGCGGGCGTTCACGCCGTGATGGGCGCGATGCCGGGCGCCAGCCGATAGCCGATCGCCGCCTCGCTCAGCAGATAGCGCGGCAGGTCGGGTTCCGGTTCGATCCGGCGGCGCAGATGGCGGATCGCCACGCGCAGATATTGCAGGTCGCTGGCATGCTCGCCCCACAGCGACAGCAGGACGTCATGGGTGACGAAGCGGCCCTTCGCCCCGATCAGCATCGCCATGATGCCCGCTTCGCGCTCCGACAGCTCGTGCTCCGCCCCGTCGATCCTCAGCACCCGGTCGGCCAGGGCTAGATCGCCCGGCAGCGCCGCGCCGGTCTGCAGCAGCCGCAACCGCGCCGCCAGTTCGGCGGGGTCGATCTTGCCGGTAGTCAGGAAATCGAACGCACCCGCGTCCAGCGCCTCTCGCCGCAGCGCGGTCTGCGCGCGCCCGGCCAGCACGATGGCGCGTGCGCCCATTGCATCGGCCTCGGCCAGCGCCGCCGCGAATTCCCCGTGCGAAGCGCTTAGCCACACGGCCCCCTGCGGCATCGCCGCGGGCGCGAGAATCGCCAGCGCCGAGAGCCATTCCGCGCGGTCCTCGGCAGTCAATTTCGCAATCGCGGAACCACTATCGTCAAGATAGGTTGCGCCATCAGGCATCGGAAGCAGATCCGGGCGGTTTGGCGGGCAATATTTCGCCTGTTTTTCGAATAGGGATGTTCATTAGTTTCGTTTTCGTGACGAAGGCTCTGTGTAGTTGACAACCCTGTCAGATATGCAAGTTTCCGTCCATTGGCTCGATTGCAGATGAGGGCGAGCATGAAACAGATTTTCGCGCAGGTGCACGATCACGACGCGCTTCACGACAATGACGATATCGGCGACATCGCCGCATGGCTGGATGGTCTCAAGCATCCAGCCGACGGAGGGTCGCGAGGCTTCCGTCGTACCATCGATTCCCTGATGAACAATTGACGAAAACGGCGGGGGCGATCCCCGCCGTTATTTTTTGGGTCGTTTGTTTCCGCGCCTGTCTTTCCCGAAAAATGCCTCGCTGCGGGACAATGTCCGCGCCCGGCTTGGGACTGGGAACCGCAGGCTTCGTCATGTCGTTTTCCCCGCCATATCGAAGGGGAATTGTACAATGACCGAAGAACGAATTACCCGCGTCGAAACGCCCGAAGGCAATACCCACGTCCGTACCGAGGTGATCCGCGATGCCGAACCGGCCCGTTCGGGCGGC
This sequence comes from Croceicoccus marinus, assembly GCF_001661675.2. Classification (NCBI taxonomy): domain Bacteria; kingdom Pseudomonadati; phylum Pseudomonadota; class Alphaproteobacteria; order Sphingomonadales; family Erythrobacteraceae; genus Croceicoccus; species Croceicoccus marinus. The sequence goes on from NZ_CP019602.1 coordinate 1,228,089, forward strand.
GGAATGGCGACCGCGCTGATCGTGCTGGTCGCGGTCGCCGTGCTGATCGGCGCATTCGTGCTGATGCAGGGCCAGGACGCCGAGATCGCCAAGGACAACGCCGTCGCGGGCGCTGCTGACAGCGTCGGCAATGCCGCCGAATCCATCGGCAATGCCGCCGACCAGGCTGCGGAGAAGATCGCCAACTGATCGCGCCGTGATGCAAGCAAGGGGCGGGAAGGGCAGCAAGCTCCTCCCGCCCTTTTTGCGTCCGCCTTATATACGCGCCGTTTACCATGGCGGCGCTAGGCAAGGTGCATGGCCGCAGCCCTCCATGACCGCTCCCCATCACCCGCCGCTGCGGGGCCTGCCGCATGACCGTGCCCGGCCTGCCGGGCTGGAGCGCCGTCGCGGGCGTCACCGCGGCGCTCGGCGCACTCGCCTGCCTGCTTGCGCCGCTGCTGCTGCGCGACCGGGGCCGCAGCGCGGGCCTGCGCGCGGTGATCGTCGGCGCGCTGGGCGCGGCGGGCATCGTGCTGGTGACCGGCGTCGCGCCCGACATCGACCCGCGCCTCGCCTGGCTGGTCGAGACACCGCGCAACCTGGCCTTCCTCGCGCTGATCGGAGTGCTGCTCTCGGCAGAGGGGCGCCATGCAAGTTTGACCCTGCTGCGCCCGATGCTGTTCGCGCTGACCTTTGCCGAACTGGCTCACCTGCCGCTGATGGTGCTGACCGAATGGTTCCGCTACCCGCAGGCGCTGGCGCTGATCATGGACATGGCCGCGCTGTTCCGCATGATCTTCGCGGTCGGCATGCTGGTGCTGATCCACAATCTCTTCGCGGGCACCGAACCCGAACAAAGGTCCCGCCTGGGCCCTGTCACCACCGCGCTGGTGCTGGGCTGGGGGGTAGAGCTCAATCTCTATGCGCTCACCTATCTGTCGGGCGCGATGCCGCCGGCGATGCTGGCGGTGCGCGGCCTGGCGTGGTGCGCCGTGGCGGTGCTGCTCTACCGCGACGGGCGCGCGCAGCCCGAACGGCGCTTTGCGCCGTCGCGGTCGGTGACGTTCCAGTCGCTCTCGCTGCTGGTGATCGCGTTCTACCTGCTGGGCATATTCGCGCTCGACACCGCGCTGGGCGCGTTCGACATCGACATGGGGGTCGCCAGCCAGTTCTTCGCCATCGTGCTGACCATGCTGATCGCGCTGCTGCTCGCCTCGCGCGGGCTGCGTGCGATGCTGCGCGATGCGATCAGCCGCAACCTGTTTCGCCACCGCTTCGACTACCGCGCCGAATGGCTGCGCTTTGCCCGCATGATGGGCGAGCAGGGTCGCGGCGCACCGCCCGTCGGCATTCGCGCGGTGCAGGCGCTGGCCGAGATCGTCGACAGCCCCGCCGGCCTGCTGCTCTCGCCGGACGAGGACGGCCATCTCGCTCTCGCCGCGCGCTGGCAATGGCCGGATGCCGAGATTCCGGCCAACGCGCTGCCCGCCGACGCCCTGCGCGCCATGGAGGAAGCCGAGGACGTGCTCGCCCTCGACACGCTGCGGGGCGGCGATGCCGCGCCCATCGCGCATTTCGTCCCGGCATGGCTGCTGGACGATGCGCGCGCCTGGCTACTGGTGCCGCTGCTGCTCGACGGGCGCATGGCGGGCGCGGTGGTGCTGGCGCGCCCCGCCTTCGCGCGCAAGCTGGACTGGGAGGATCACGACCTGCTGCGCATCGTCGGCCAGCAGCTGGCGGTGCACCTGTCCGAACAGGCCGCCCAGCGCGCCCTGCTGGACGCCGGCCGGTTCGATGAGTTCAACCGCCGCATGGCCTTCGTCATGCACGACATCAAGAATCTGGCCAGCCAGCTGAACCTGACCGTCAGCAATGCCGAACGGCACATGGAAAACCCCGCCTTCCGCGCCGACATGCTGACGACCCTGCGCAATGCGACGGGCCGGATGGAGGCGCTGCTCGCCCGGCTGTCGCATTATGGCGCCAAAGGGGAAGGGCGGATCGAGCCGATGTGCCCGCACGACCTTGCCCTGCAGATCTTCGGCGCGCTGCCGCACCGGGGCCGCGTCCGCATCGCCCCATCGGGCCGCGTTCCCGTGCTGGCCGATCGCGAGGGGCTGGAACAGGTGCTGCGCCATCTGGTGCAGAACGCGATCGACGCCAGCCCGCCGCAGGGCGAAGTCGCCATAACGATCCGACAAGGGCGCAGCGAGGCCGCGATAGAAATCGCGGACAGCGGCTGCGGCATGTCGGCCCAGTTCATCCGCAGCGAACTCTTCGCCCCCTTCGTCTCCACCAAACCCGACGGCTTCGGCATCGGCGCGTTCGAGGCGCGCGAGATGGTGCGCGCGATGAAAGGCCGCCTCGACGTCGCTTCGCGCGAGGGGGAGGGGACGCGCTTCACCATCCGGCTTCCCTTGGCGGAACCTGCTGCCGAACCCGCTGCCGAACCTGCCGCCGACCCCGCCGCGAATCCCGGCCAGCCAGACAGGAAGGTCGCCTGATGTCCGCCAGATCCGGCGAAGCCGACAAGCCCCGCCTGCTGGTGGTCGAGGATGATCCCGGCCTCGCCACCCAGCTCAAATGGGCGTGGGACGAATTCGACGTGACCTGCGTCGGGGACCGCGAGACCGCCATCGCCGCGCTGCGCCAGCACGAACCCGATGTCGTCACGCTCGACCTGGGCCTGCCGCCCGATCCCGACGGCACCAGGGAGGGGTTCGCCGTGCTCGACGCGATCATGGAGCTGAAGCCCGATACCAAGGTAATCGTCGCCAGCGGTCACGGCGCCGCCGAAAGCGCATTGCGCGCCATCGAACGCGGGGCCTACGATTTCTATCGCAAGCCCGTCAGGATAGAGGAGCTGGCGCTGATCGTGCGCCGCGCGCTCCATCTCGCCGCGCTTGAGGGGGAGAACCGGCGCCTTGCCGCCCGGGTGGGCGAGGATGCGACCCTGCTGGGCAGCATCGTCACCGGCGCGCCCGAAATGATCCGCACCGCCCGCACGGTCGAGCGCATCGCATCCGCCGATGTCTCGGTCCTGCTGATGGGCGCCAGCGGCACCGGCAAGGAATTGCTGGCGCGCGGCCTCCACGCCGCCAGCGCCCGCGCAAGGGCGGGCCTTGTCGCGATCAATTGCGCCGCCATTCCCGAACATCTGCTGGAACAGGAGCTTTTCGGCTATGAGGCGGGCGCGTTCGAGGGCGCGCATTCCGCCCGCGAAGGCCGGATCGAGATGGCGGCGGGGGGCACCTTGTTCCTCGACGAGATGGGCGAGCTGCCTTCCGCCATCCAGGCCCGCCTGCTGCGCTTCATCGAAACCCGCGCGGTCGAACGCATCGGCGCTGCCACCGCGATCCCCGTCGACGCGCGCCTCGTCTGCGCGACCCACCGCGACCTTCCGGCGATGGTCGCCGAGGGTGCGTTTCGCGAAGACCTCTATTTCCGTCTCGCCGAAGTCGTCGTCGCCATCCCCTCGCTGGCCGAGCGCGCGGGCGATGCACCGCTGCTCGCCCGCCACTTCCTCGCGCGCTTCGCGGCAGAGATGAACCCGCAGATCAAGGGTTTCGCGCCCGACGCGCTGGCGGCGATCGACGCCTGGCACTGGCCCGGCAATGTCCGCGAACTGGAAAACCGCGTGAAGCGCGCGGTGATCATGGCCGACGGCAGGCTGGTCGGCGCCCAGGACCTGGACCTTGCCGAATCGGGGGACGAGCTGGCGCTGGCGCTCAACCTCAAGGCCGGGCGCGAACAGGCGGACCGCAAGTTGATTCGCCAGGCGCTGTCACGCAGCGAGGGCAATATTTCGTCGACCGCGCGTATGCTTGGTATCAGCCGTCCGACACTTTATGACCTGATGAAGCAATACGACCTTTCCACTTGACGTCTGTCGGTCCGGTTCTTCCCCTCGTCGAATGAAATATTGGGGTATTGTGGATAAGTATGGTAGTAATCCCTTCATAAGGGAGAGCGAGCGTGGACGACATTCTGAAACAGTGCATGCTGAAAGGCTTGCGTTACTATCGCGATGAAACACGGCAGATGCTGGCAATGGCCAGCCAGTCGGGCGATCCGAATGACGCCGAACGCCTGGAACGCCGGATCCATCGCCTCGACGACCGCATCCGCGACTGGGACCTCGAAAGCCGCCAGATGCACTGACCTCAAAAGCCGACCGCCTGCCGCCCCAGTGGCGAAAGGCGTTTGCAAATACACAGGCCCGCGCGCTCGACTGACGAGCGCGCGGGCCTTTCCTTTGCGGCCGGGCCCTTCCGACAGGGCTTGTCATCGGAACCGATGTTGTAACCGGCGCCCATGGCCCCCAAATGGCGGACAAGCCATTCCCGCCCGCTTGACGCGGAAGAACAAATTCGGAACATCCCTGCTTCATGAGCCTTACGACCATCTCCGTGCGCGGGGCGCGCGAACATAACCTAAAAGGTATCGACATCGATCTGCCGCGCGACGCGCTGATCGTGATCACGGGCCTCTCCGGCTCGGGCAAGTCGAGCCTGGCTTTCGACACCATCTATGCCGAGGGTCAGCGCCGCTATGTGGAATCGCTGAGCGCCTATGCGCGCCAGTTCCTTGAGATGATGCACAAGCCCGATGTCGAGCATATCGACGGGCTGTCGCCCGCCATCTCGATCGAGCAGAAGACCACGTCGCGCAACCCGCGTTCCACCGTGGCGACGGTGACCGAGATCTACGACTACATGCGCCTGCTTTGGGCGCGCGTCGGCGTGCCGTACTCGCCCGCCACCGGCCTTCCGATCGAGGCGCAGACCGTTTCCAACATGGTCGACCGCGTGATGGCCCTGCCCGAAGGCACGCGCGCCTATCTGCTGGCCCCCGTGGTGCGCGGCCGCAAGGGCGAATACCGCAAGGAACTGGCCGAATGGCAGAAGGCGGGCTTCACGCGCGTCCGCATCGACGGCGAGATCCACCAGATCGAGGACGCCCCCGCGCTCGACAAGAAGTTCAAGCACGACATCGAAGTCGTGGTCGACCGCCTCGCCGTGCGCCGAAGTAAAGACGGACAAGGGGGGATCGAGACGCGCCTTGCCGACAGTTTCGAAACCGCGCTGCGCCTTGCCGACGGCCTCGCCTATGTCGACCTCGCCGACGGCGTCGTGCCGGGACGCGAGGGCGAGGAACAGGCGGGCGGCAATCTGAAAGGCGCGGGCATCCCCGCCAACCGCATCGTCTTTTCCGAACGCTTTTCCTGCCCCGTCAGCGGCTTCACGATCGAGGATATCGAACCGCGCCTGTTCTCGTTCAACGCGCCGCAGGGCGCTTGCCCGGTGTGCGACGGGCTTGGCGAGAAGCTGCTGTTCGACCCCCAGCTGGTCGTCCCCAACGAAGGGCTCAGCCTGAAGAAGGGCGCGGTCGTGCCCTGGGCCAAGTCCAACCCGCCGTCGCCCTATTACATGCAGGTGCTCGCCAGCCTCGCGAACCATTTCGGCTTCGAACTCGAAACCCCGTGGGAACAGCTGGCCGAGGAACACCGCAGCGCCATCCTGTTCGGCACCAAGGGCAAACCCGTGCCGCTGACCTTCAAGGACGGCCGCAAGAGCTATACCGTCAACAAGGCGTTCGAGGGCGTGATCGGCAACCTCAACCGCCGCATGCTGCAGACCGAAAGCGCCTGGATGCGCGAGGAACTGGGCAAGTTCCAGACCGCCCAGCCTTGCGAGGCCTGCGGCGGCGCCCGCCTCAACGAAAAGGCACGCGCGGTGAAGGTCGCGGGCACGGACATCGCGGGCCCCGTCCGCCTCTCGGTCAGCGATGCCAAGCGCTGGTTCCTGGAACTCGAAGACAAGCTCGGCGACCAGCAGAAGCAGATCGCCAAGGCCATCCTGAAGGAAATCAACGAACGCCTCGGCTTCCTCGACAATGTCGGGCTCGACTACCTCAACCTCGACCGCACCAGCGGCACCCTGTCCGGCGGCGAAAGCCAGCGCATCCGCCTCGCCAGCCAGATCGGCAGCGGGCTGTCGGGCGTGCTCTACGTGCTCGACGAACCCTCCATCGGCCTGCACCAGCGCGACAACGACCGCCTGCTGGAAACCCTGAAACGCCTCCGCGACCTCGGCAACACCGTCATCGTCGTCGAACATGACGAGGACGCGATCCGGGCCGCCGACCACGTGGTCGACCTCGGCCCCGGCGCCGGTGTCCACGGGGGAGAGATCGTCGCCCAGGGCACGCTTAAACAGGTGCTGAAGTCCAAGAACTCGCTCACCGCCGCCTATCTCAACGGCACCCGCGCGATCGAGGTGCCCAAGAAGCGCCGCAAGGGCAACGGCAAGAAGATCACCGTCCACGGCGCAGTCGCCAACAACCTCAAGGACGTGACGGGCGAGATCCCGCTCGGCACCTTCACCTGCATCACCGGCGTGTCGGGATCGGGCAAGTCGTCCTTCACCATCGACACGCTCTATGCCGGGGCGGCGCGGGCGCTGAACGGCGCGCGCGTCATCGCCGGGCCGCACCAGAAGATCACCGGCCTCGACCACTGCGACAAGGTGATCGAGATCGACCAGTCCCCCATCGGCCGCACCCCGCGCTCGAACCCGGCAACCTACACCGGCGCCTTCACCAATATCCGCGACTGGTTCGCCGGCCTGCCGGAATCGCAGGCGCGCGGGTACAAGCCGGGGCGCTTCAGCTTCAACGTCAAGGGCGGCCGGTGCGAGGCGTGCCAGGGCGACGGCCTCATCAAGATCGAGATGCACTTCCTGCCCGACGTCTATGTGACGTGCGAGGAATGCGGCGGCAAGCGCTACAACCGCGAGACGCTGGAGGTGAAGTTCAAGGGCCGCTCCATCGCCGACGTGCTCGACATGACGATCGAGGATGCCGAGGAATTCTTCTCCGCCGTGCCCCCGATCCGCGACCGCATGCACATGCTGAACGAGGTGGGGCTGGGCTATGTGAAGGTTGGCCAGCAGGCGACCACCCTGTCAGGGGGCGAGGCGCAGCGCGTCAAGCTCGCCAAGGAACTCGCGCGCCGCTCCACCGGACAGACGCTCTACATCCTCGACGAGCCGACCACCGGCTTCCATTTCGAGGATGTGCGCAAGCTCCTCGAAGTGCTCCACCGCCTTGTCGACCAGGGCAACTCCGTCGTGGTGATCGAGCATAATCTCGACGTCATCAAGACGGCGGACTGGATCCTGGACCTCGGCCCCGACGGCGGCGTGCGCGGCGGCGAGATCGTCGCGGTGGGCACGCCCGAGGATGTGGTGAAGGTGGAGCGGAGCTATACGGGGCGGTATTTGGCGGGGATGTTGTAGGGGACATCCTCGCGGAAGTATCCCTGCTATGGGCGAATAAAGTCCAAAAATGGTGGGGAGAAGCGCGAGCTCGGTTTTGTATTTTGGCCGCGTATCATGCTTTGACCTATCATAAATGGAGGTCTGGTGTTTTGTCGATTACGTTCATCAACGTCGAAAAGGGTGAGCCCCCTCCGCCGCCTAGACCTAACACTGTACAGTTGCAGTACAATGACTGGGATGACTGGTTCACCTTCGAAACAAAGTTTTGTGTCGTTTATTTCGACGCAGATGGGTCGTATCATCATCTTGGGTGGGTAAAAATTGGATTTGAGGGACAAACTAAAAAATTTAGACGTACGCCATTGCCAAAGACGTTTGAGACATTGCCCGATGGTTATTTCTCCGTAGGACTTTCCGGTGATTATTATACAGATATCTACAATTTAGGTATCTCGAGCGAATACTTCTCTGCCATGAAGGACATGGCGTTTGACTTGGGTATCTATGAGAGATTCAAGGATGAAGATGTCGCCACGACGTCTCTTTTTAGATCTCTTGATCAGTCTCGGCTTGAATCTCGATATCATAGGCTTGCTTTGGGTGACGCTGAACTAACACCTTACGATTTCACTTATGCCTTCCCCCCCTAGAGATGAAAGTCAAGTCGGCAGTGCAACCACGTTGAGCTTTTCTGTTGTGCCAGGGTCCTTGCCTCCAACCAATGTTCATGTCCTGATTGGAAGAAATGGAGTTGGGAAGACTACCTGCTTGCAAAACATGATCCGGGCGATACTAACTCCTGCGCAGTCGTCAGGCCAGTTCGTTATCGACGCCGATCGTTCAGGAAGAGAATTCGCGAACCTTGTAGCTGTGACATTCAGCGCTTTCGACTCTTTCGAGATGCAATATGATGATGCTGATTATCATCATGTCGGCCTACGTGGCTGGAAGGAACGTGACGGAGAGAAAGTTCCTTATCTGAAATCTGGTGCTGAACTCATTGATGATTTTGTTGAAGCTGCACAATCTTGTCTGTCTGGCGGCAAGCGAGACAGGTGGGAACAAGCCCTAAATACTCTAAGTTCAGATCCACTTTTTGCAGAGTCAGGTGTTCAAGATCTCTGCGATAAGAATATTTACTTCGACGATTGGAGTGAAGAGGCCGCAGAGATTTTTAAAGGACTTAGCTCGGGCCATGCTATAGTTCTTTTGACGATTACGCGATTGGTGATGGTTGTTGAAGAGCAGTCTTTCGTACTTTTGGATGAGCCTGAAGGCCATCTTCACCCACCGCTACTGTCGGCATTTATTCGAGCACTATCTCAACTATTGATGAGTCAAAATGGTGTGGCGCTTATCGCTACACATTCACCATTAGTATTGCAGGAAGTGCCGGCAAGCTGCGTTTGGCTCGTCAATCGTTCCGGTCGAACGGTAGTTGCGACACGTCCACCATTGGAAACATTTGGTGAAGATGTTGGTCGCTTAACCCACACAGTGTTTGGTTTAGAAGTGACTGACACCGGCTTTCATAAAATTATACGGCAAAAGATAATTGAGGAGGGTTGGTCTTTTGATCAACTTATAGGGGAATTTGGTTCTCAGATAGGTGCAGAGGGTTTGGCTGTGGCTCGGGCTCTAAGCGTTTTGAACTGATGCGTAATTTGTCGCGACCGCAGATATCCGCTTCGGAAATTTACGATTCCGCCTCGGAGCGTTTTCTAGATCAATCTTTGCGCGCGGCATTTCAGCAGTCCCGTATGGATTTTTTAGCTGTTGCCAACGATTATGGTATTCGAGGCGACACGAAGACGCTTCATGAGATGCCGGTCGGAAACCCTGTTTCTCAAATTGTCGATGCTACGCATTTGCGTAATCTGTATAGCCAAGGCCTTCTTAGAAGACGATCGCGCGCTCGGCTCTATTACGAACAAATTCGACTTTCGTCGCCATATAATATTTGCCCTTATTGCAATCACAGGACAGTTGGCAGCGTTGATCACTACCTCCCCAAAGAAAGTTACCCGCTTCTGGCGGTGTGTCCCGAAAATTTAATTCCAGCATGTTCGGATTGCAATAAAATCAAATCAAATAAGACATTTGGTAGCTACTTAGAAAGTCCGGTTCATCCATACTTCGACTATGTTAACGAAGATCCGTGGCTAAGATGTGATTTGCTATCTGTCGGGAGCGACTGGGTCGCAACATTTTGCATCGAAAGTGATTTCATTGAGCCGCCGATCGCTGCTAAATTACAATCGCACTTTAATGATTTCGGGTTGGGAGAGCTATACGCTGTTGCCGCGTCGACCGAATTATCTAGGCAGTCTAATTTGATAAATCAGTATGCAAGTGCCGGTGGGCAGTCCGCAGTTCGTGACTATTTGCAAAAACTGGTAATAAGCGAAGAAGCTTTTTGCTTGAATCATTGGCGGGCTGCGCTCGCTAGATCATGCGTAAGAACGGCAGATTTTGCCGCTTCCTTCGTATAGATTTTTACTGTCCTACACACCCCCACCTGTATAACTAACCCGGTTCCCCTCAACCCTCGCACAGAGAGGAACCGGCCATGCCCCTTGAAATCCCCGCACCATCGGACCGCGATACCATCGACCATGCCCGCCGCTGGCGCGCGCATGTCGAGGCTGGGCGGATCGGGACCGGGAGTACCCATCCGGTGAAGGCCGCGGCAGTGCTATATATCGTGGTCGGCGATGAGTGTTGTGAGGTTTTCGACGCCGTATTCGGTAAATGCCATCGCGCCGTCCGGACGATCAAGGCTGTACACCCATATCAGCCCGTCTTCCGGGTCCATGCCCGACGCGAGTTCAGCAATAAGATCTTCTTCGACGCTTAGATGACGCGCTACGAGTGCGATCGTGCTGACCGAATGGACCTTGTTAACGTGCGCCATCAAGCTGCGATTCTGGCTCGCCCAGATTCCCAGTTCCAGGGCAGTAGTTCGTCGATCCGGTGGGCAGGATGTCCGGCGATGCGCGCGAGGACATCGGCCAGCCACGCCTGCGGATCGACATCGTTGAGCCGGGCCGTCTGGATCAGCGTGTAGAGCACGGCCGCGCGCTGTCCGCCGCGGTCGGAACCGCAGAACAGCCATGCCTTGCGGCCAAGCGGCACACAGCGCAGCGCCCGCTCGGCAGCGTTGTTCGTGATGCAGATCCGGCCATCATCGAGGAACCGGGTGAAGGCACCCCAGCGCCGGAGCATATAGTTGATGGCCTTGGCCATATCATGGCTGCGCGACAGCTTCGCGAGCTGCGCGGTGAGCCAGGCGTGCAGGCCCGCCATCAGCGGCGCGCTGCGTTCCTGCCGGAGTGCAACACGCTCGCCTGGCGTTTTGCCGTTGATGCCGCGCTCGATCTCGAACAGGGCATCGAGGCGCTGCACGGCTTCTAGCGCGATCGGGTAGATCATGCCGGTGCGTTCGCCGCGGCTTCTCCTGCGCGCGGCTCCCTCGACATCGGCCAGCTCGAAGAATTTGCGCCGTGCATGCGCGAAGCAGCCCGCCTCGATCACGGGTGCTGGCTGACGACCGGGAGCGTAAAGCTCGTTGTAGCCGCCATAGGCATCGGCCTGCAGGATCCCTGCCCAGGACGCCAGATGCTCCCGTGGATGCTCACCGCGCCGATCGCGGGAATAGTGGAACAAGGCTGCTGGCGGATCGGAGCCGGCGAAGGGCCGGTCATCGCGCACATAGACCCACAGGCGCGCCGTATCGGTCTTGCCCTTCGCCATGACCGGCACGGTCGTATCGTCGCCATGGATCCGGGCTGCATCCAGCACATGGGCTTCGATCCGCCGGTAGAGCGGCATGAGTGCGAAGGCGGCGGCACCGACCTGATCGGCCAGGGTCGAGGTGCTGAGCGCTACGCCTTCGCGGGCGAAGCGCTCGGCCTGCCGGTTGAGGGGCTGGTGCTGACCGTACTTCTCAAAAAGTAGCATGGCGAGGAAGCTGGGCCCGGCCCATCCGCGCGGCACGACATGGAACGGCGCCGGGGGCTGCGTAATCGTCTCGCAATCCCGGCAGGAGAACTTCTCACGCACCGTCCGGATCACCTTCCACTGGCGCGGGATCACTTCCAGCGTCTCGGTGATATCCTCTCCCAGCTTTGACAGACGCGCGCTGCCGCAGGACGGGCACGAACAGGGCGCGGGGATGACGACGCGTTCGCGGGGCAGATGTTCGGGGAACGGCTTGCGGCTCGGGCGCTTGCGGTCGAACGCGGCAACCTCGCTCGTCTTCGCCGGAGCGGCTTCGGCAGCGCAATCATTCTCGCAGGCATCGGCCTCGAGATCTTCGAGCTGCAATTCCAGCTGGTCGAGCAGACGTCGGCTGCGTTCGGCGCTGGCGCCATATTGCTCGCGACGCAGCCTGGCGATCTGCAGCTTGAGGTGCGCGATCAGCGCCTCGATCGCGCTCTCGCGGGCCCTGGCCTTGGCAAGGCGTGCCTCGGCATCATCGGCGCGTGAGAGCGCGGCGGCCAGCAGCGCCTTGAGCGCTTCGACGTCATCCGGCAGGGGCGATGCGGCCGTGTCCATAAGGGGCATGGAATCACAGATCGGCCTTCGGTCAAAGCCCAAAATGCGCCAGCCAACGAAGAAAATGCAGCCCCTATCCGGCGCTCTGCGGACGCCATGAATATTGCGGGTTACGCCAGTCGATCCCCTCCAGCAGGCAGGACAATTGGGCATTGGTCAGCGAGACGATGCCCTCTCTCGCCGAGGGCCAGACGAAGCGACCCTTCTCGAGCCGTTTGGCATAAAGCGACATGCCGATGCCGTCGTGCCAGATGATCTTGACCAGCGATCCCGTCCGCCCTCGGAACACGAACAGGTCGCCGCCATGTGGATCGCGCTTCAGGCCCTGCTGAACCTGCAAGGCCAACCCCTGCATGCCCTTGCGCATGTCCGTATGGCCCATCGCGATCCAGACCCTCGCGCCCGATGGGATCATCGCAGCGCCTTCAAGGTCGCCGAAACCAGTGCGGCAGGCGCATTCGACGAAATGCGCACGCACCGACCATTGCCAAGATCGACCGTGACCGCGGCACACGGATCGTGATCGGCAGGCTGCTCATCATCGGCGAGCACGGCCTGGGCGAAATTTATCTCCGGTACCGGCAAGGACGCAGCCGCCGACTGTTCGCGCAACTTGCGACGCCATGTGTAGATCAGGCTGGTCGAAACGTCGCGCCGCCGCGATACATCGGCAACGCAGGCGCCCGGCGCAAAGGCCTCGGAGAGGATCTCAATCCGCTCCTCCTCGCTCCAACGCCGACGACGCTCCGGCCCCGTCATCACCGTGATCTGACCCATGCTCCGCTCCCAAGCTCGCTCATACGAGCGCTCTTAAGACCGGTCGTTCACTCGCCGGACAAGGCGGGCCTCACCGGATGGGTACGACCGGGACGCCTTCCACCGCCGAGATAGCGCTCCAGCACCTTCATAATGAGGAAGTGCTGTGGGGCAGGGCGCGGACCTTTGCATATCCCACGCCGCGGCGGTCGCGCTGGCCGTGATGTTGCCGGTTGCGGGTGATCCGCGACGTTGGCGTAATTCGCCTGAGTCTTTTGTTTTAGTCCCTCAGACGCCGGGCGGCCCCCATCCGGGGGCCTTGGCTTCGCCGCATAAGCGGCGGCGCGCGTTCGCGCTTGCGGGAGTCGCTTCGCGCCCCGGTCTCGCGCTGCCCCTCCCGACCTGCTCTGCGCCGCTTTTGCGCTTTCCCTCCTGACCTGCGCTTTTCGGGCGCTGCCGCGCCCCTTCTTTTTTAGTTGGAGCCTTCATCATGACCATCGCCATAAAGCCTGCCCTGAAACCCGCTCGCGCTGCGCACCACAACAGCTGGACGCGCGAGAAGATGAGTACCCCTCCGGCGAGGGCCGCCTTGCGTGGATAGGTATCGAGCGCTCTTAAGCGTGCTCTTGTGAGCGTGCTTAGGAGTGGTCGATGGGTCAGGTGACGGTGTTTTCGGGGCCGGAGCGGCGGCGGCGGTGGAGCGATGAGGAGCGACTGCAGATCCTGTCCGAGGCTTTCGCGCCGGGCGCGTGCGTCGCCCAGGTGTGCCGACGGCACGATATTTCTTCGGCGCTGATCTACACCTGGCGGCGCAAGTTGCTCGATGCAGGCGTGGAGCGGGAAGCAGAGCTGCCCGAGGCACTTCCGACGCCGGTGTTCGCCGAAGCGGTGATCGACGAAGATGTGATGGCGGCCGGCGCTGCCGAGCACCCCGCGATGATCATCGACCTGCCGCGCGGCAAGCGGCTGAGCATTTTCGCGGCGGCACCGCCGGCCCTGGTCGCTGCGGCGCTGAAGGGGCTGCGATGATCCCTTCGGGCGCGCGGGTGTGGATCGCGCTCGGCCACACGGATATGCGCAAGGGCATGCAGGGCCTGGCGCTGCTGGTGCAGCAGGGTCTCAAGCGTAATCCGCACGGCGGCGATCTGTTCGTGTTCCGTGGCCGCGCAGGCTCGCTGATCAAGATCATCTGGCACGACGGGATCGGCATGTCGCTCTACGCCAAGCGGCTAGAGAAGGGCCGGTTCGTATGGCCCTCAGCGACTGAGGGAACGGTGTCGCTGACCCCCTCGCAGCTGGCCTGCCTGCTGGAGGGGATCGACTGGCGCAGCCCGCAGTATACATGGCGGCCGCAGAGCGCCGGATAATCGGCGCGAGGCGGTGTTTTGCCCTTGCAGCAGAGGGTGGATGATGATTCACTCCGGTCTATGGAAGCCGCCATTTCGCCCCTTCCGGACGATGTCGAAGCGCTCAAGGCGCTGGTGGTGGCGATGGCCCGCAAGGCCGATGAGGCAGAGGCCAGGCTTGCCAACGCCATGGCCCACCAGAGCGCTATCGAGGCGCTGATCGCTCACCTCAAGCTGCAGATCGCCAAGCTCAAGCGCGAGCAGTATGGCCCCAGCGCCGAACGCAGCCGCCGTCTGCTCGACCAGATGGAGCTGCAGCTCGAAGAGCTCGAGGCTGATGCCGCCGAAGACGACCTGATCGCCGAGGGAGCGGCGGCCAAGACCGCCACGGTCACCGCCTTCGAGCGCAAGCGCCCGACAAGGAAGCCGTTCCCCGAGCATCTGCCGCGCGAGCGCGTCGTGGTGCCTGCGCCCTGTTCCTGCCCGGCCTGCGGTGGGGATCGGCTCTCGAAGCTCGGCGAAGACGTCACCGAGACGCTCGAGGTCATCCCGCGCTCGTGGAAGGTGATCCAGACGGTGCGCGAGAAGTTCTCGTGCCGCGACTGCGAGAAGATTGCGCAGGCCCCCGCGCCCTTCCATGTGGTGCCCCGCGGATGGGCCGGACCCAGCTTCCTCGCGATGCTCCTGTTCGAGAAGTATGGACAGCACCAGCCCCTCAACCGCCAGGCCGAGCGGTTTGCCCGCGAAGGCGTGCCGCTCAGCCTCTCGACTCTTGCCGATCAGGTCGGGGCAGCTGCCCATGCGCTGATGCCGATCTACAAGCTCATCGAGGCGCATGTTCTGGCTGCAACCCGGATCCACGGTGACGATACCACCGTGCCGGTCATGGCGAAGGGCAAGACCGATACGGCGCGATTATGGGTTTACGTACGCGATGATCGTCCCTTTGCAGGCACCGATCCTCCAGCTGCCCTGTTCCACTATTCGCGCGATCGGCGCGGCGAGCACCCGCAAGCCCATCTCGCGGCATGGTCCGGCATCCTGCAGGCCGATGCCTATAGTGGCTACAACGATCTCTATCGCGGGGACCGCGCCCCCGGTCCCGTGCTGGAAGCGGGCTGCTTTGCTCATGCGAGGCGCAAGTTCTTCGAGCTCGCCGATGTCCTGAGCTCAGCCCGCAAGAAGAGCCGCGGCCAGCGCAGCAGCATGATCTATCCGATCGCGCTCGAAGCCGTGCAGCGTCTCGACGCCCTGTTCGACATCGAGCGCGGCATCAACGGCAAGAGTCCTGCCGAGCGGCTCGCAGTCCGTCAGGAACTCAGCGCGCCGCTGATGGCCGAGCTCCACACCTGGCTTACCGCGCAGGTCGCCAAGCTATCGCGCGGTCATGACCTCACCAAGGCCTGCTTCTACATGCTGAAGCGCTGGGATGCGTTCACCCGCTTCCTCGACGATGGCCGCATCTGCCTCACCAACAACGCCGCCGAGCGCGCGCTGCGCTGCATCCCGCTTGGCCGCAAGGCATGGCTGTTCTGCGGATCCGATCGTGGCGGGCAACGCGCCGCCATCATCTACACCCTGATCCAGACCGCGAAGCTGGGCGACGTCGATCCGCAGGCATGGCTTGCCGATGTCCTCGCGCGCATCGCCGATCATCCTGCCACCCGGCTCGACGAACTCCTGCCCTGGAACTGGGCGCCCCGTCCGAACGCGATCGCCGCGTAACCCGACCTACACTCCGGTCGGCATCACGCTGCGGCCTTCACCGGACGGATACGAAGATGACGACCTTCCTGCGCGAACTCGCCGCCTCGCAATCCGTGTCGCAGGCCGCTTCCGCCGTTGGTCTCTCGCGCCAGTCCGCCTACAAGCTGCGCGACCGTCTGGTCGGCACGCCTTTCGCGCTGGGCTGGGAAGTTGCGCTAGAGGCGGGCATTACCCAGCTCGCCCATGCGATGCTCGACCGCGCGATCAACGGGGTCGAGGTTCCGCACTACTACAAGGGCGAGCTGGTCGGCACCTCGCGCCAGTATGACGAGCGTCTGGCCATCTGGATCGCCGCCAACCCGTGGAAGGTCGGCCGCCACCAGCTGGCCCGCGAATACAGCGCCAAGGGTTTCGACGAACTGCTTCAGCGGATCGAAACCGGCCCGCTCGACTGGACCGACGACGAAGCCGGCCGCGAAGGCGCCGAGGCGCTGCGCCGCGCCCGCACCTATCAGGGCGCGCTGGAAGGCTGGTACGGCTCCAATGCCTGATCCGCTCTTTTTCCCCGGACCCCCAGCGTGTCAACCGAACCCCGAAAACCCGCGTATTCCCGCGGGAAAGGGCGGGGTGACAGGCGTTGTAGGACATGTCGCCTGTGTCAACCGCCCCGCGCCTCGGTCGGTGCAATATGCGCCCTCCTTCCCGAAAAAGCGGTACAGGTTCAGCCCCAGCCTGCGCCGCTTTGCCGCCGCTGCCGGGGGCGGGCGGGAACAGCTCGACCGGCATGCGACCGTCAACGACTCGTCGCTCGCGGTGCACGCCTGCCTCAATTTCGCCCCAATTGACGCACGCGATGACCGCTCGGACATTGAAAACGGCCGGCTTTGTCAGGATCTCCCGTCACGTCCCGATGACAAGGAGTTTGACGAGATGAAGAAGCTGATCCTTATTGCAGCCATGACCACCGCCGCCGCTGCGGCACCCGCCATCGCGCAGGATGCGACCGACCACGCCGGCCACGCCATGGGCGCCCAGGCGGCCGAAGCACCCGCCGCACCCGCGACTGCCACGCCGGCGCCGGCCATGGCGCAGATTACCGATGCCGAAGTCGACAGCTATGCCGCCGCCATGGTCGACATCCAGAAGATCGACGCCGATGCAGCGATGGCTGCCGAAGAAAAGCAGACGCAGATGGTCGCAACGGTCAGCGAACAGGGCCTGACACCGCAGCGCTTCAACGAGATCACCACCCAGGTGCAGAGCGATCCGGAACTGCAGCAGCGCGTGCAGCTGGCCATGAGCGAGCTGATGGCTCCCGCAGGCTGATAGCACCGACGCAAGAATTGGAGCGGGTGCCTGACGAGCGGTCAGGCACCCGCCGTGTTACGGCGACCTTCTAGTCTGCTGGAACGCCGATCGCGACCTCGTCGCCCGTTTCGCCGGACGTGCCGGTGTTTGCCTGATCGGCATCGGTATCGCGGGCCGGAAGTGCGACATTATATTCCGACACGATCTTCCACGTGCCATCAGCCTGCCGCTGCCACACCGACTGACTGGCACTGTCAATTCCAGTGTCAATCCGAGGCCGATCGCCGTTCGAATTTCTGTGCACCGTAATCCTCGCCGTGGTAACAGCGAAGTCCGCCCCGGCGGAAACCCAGGTGCGGGTTGGCGTAACGGTCATGACCATACCGTCGTCGCCCAGCAGCGACGCATAATTGGCGCGGATCGACGCCGGATCGGTAAGCGGCGTAGCATTGGGCACGACCAGCGTCGCGTTGGGCGCATAAACGGACACCGCGCCGTCGACATCACGCCGGTTCAGCGCTGCGATACGGGCGGCCTGCGCTTCCTTGATCGACGCTTCGGCCCGTGCCGGATCGGGGGTCTCCTTTACCGGAGCGTCAAGGACCGCCGTCTCGTTCGCCGCGTCGCAGCCCGGCAGACCTGCCAAGCACAGGCCCAGGGCGCATGACACGATCACACGGCAACGCAACTTCATGATCTTCTCTCCCGCCGGCGGAACGATCGCCTGCCAGTATGCCGAAAAGCCCAAGCGTAATCCTGGTTCCCGGTCAGCCCCTTATCGGGTTGTCTCTGTTTCTTCGATCATTTTTACGAATTTCTCGCGCCACCAGTGGACGTCTTCCTTCTCCACCCCTTCACGCAGCGCCTTGAAGCGCGACTTTCGCTCCGCAAGCGGCATTTTCAGCGCGCGCTGGATCGCATCGGCCACTTCTTCCGGGGCGTAGGGGTTTACCAGCAGCGCTTCGGGCATCTGCGCCGCTGCACCCGCGAAGCGCGACAGTACCAGCACGCCCGGATCTTCCGGATCCTGCGCCGCGATATATTCCTTGGCGACAAGGTTCATGCCGTCGCGCAGCGGAGTCACCAGCCCGACCCGCGCCGCGCGGTACAGCGCGGTCAGCTCCTCGCGGCGATAGCCGCGATTGACGTAGCGGATCGGCGTCCAGTCAACTTCGGCGAACATGCCGTTGATCCGGCCGGCCAGCTCGTTCAGTTCCTCGCGAACATGGCGATATTGTTCGACTTCGCCGCGCGAGGGCGGGGCAACCTGTACCAGCACGACAGACCGGTGCAATTCCGGATGGGCGCGCAGCATGTGCTCGAAGCTGACAAGCCGCTCCTGAAGCCCCTTGGAATAATCGAGGCGGTCAACCCCCACGATCATCGTCAACTGCCGAAGCGAAATCCGCATCCGCTCGGCAAGCTGGTTCGCCAGTTCGGTATTGCTTGATTCGACGAAATTATGGAAATCGATGCCGATCGGGCAGACCACGGCGCGCAGGCGCTGGCCATCCACGGTGATGTAGTCGCCATCGACCGATCCGCCCAGCTCGTTCTCGCAATAATGGCGGAAGCTTTCCAGCCATTCCGCGGTCTGGAAGCCCACGACGTCATAGCCGAACATCGACCGCACCAGCCGCCCGTGATGGGGCAGCGATACCAGCAGCCGGGTCGGCGGCCACGGTGTGTGGAGGAAGAAGCCGATCTTGTTCTTGACCCCGTGATCGCGCAGCAGCGATGCCATGGGGATCAAGTGATAGTCGTTGATCCAGATCGTATCGTCCGGCTCGATCATCACGTGCAGCGGTTCGGCGAAACGCTTGTTCACCCGCTCGTAACCCGAACCGAAGCTGCGGTTGTATTTCGCGATGTCGATCCGGTAGTGGAACAGCGGCCACAGCGTGCGGTTGGCAAACCCGTTGTAATATTCCTCGACGTCCTGCGGTTCCAGGTCGACCACGGCGGAGCGGACCCCGCTCACTTCCTCGAAACTGACCGAACCGTTGAATTCGTCCACTTCCCGGCCGGACCAGCCGAACCACAGGCCGCCGGATTCGCGCAGCGCAGCCTGAAGGGCAACGGCAAGCCCGCCCTGCGATCCGTCGGGGCTGGGCATCGATACGCGATTGGAAACGACGATCAGGCGGCTCATTGCATTCCCCCGGTTTTTCGTGCCGCTCCTTCCGGAGCCTGTGATTGCAACGACTGGGCAAGCCATTCGTTCACGGCGCTGACCCCCGACAATCGATAGCTGGCATGAGTGTCGCGGGGTTCGCCGACCAGGATCGCCTTGCCGCCGGAAGCCTCGACCGCTTCGAACCCGTCCTCGTCGGTGACGTCGTCGCCAAGGAAGATCGGGCGAAACCCGGCGAAAGGGCGCAGTTTCAGCAATTCGCAGATGGCGGTGCCCTTGTCGACGCCCGGTACGCGAAGCTCGACCATGTCATGCCCGTGCTGCAGATGAAGCTTGTGATCGTCGGCCAGTTGCCGCGCCAGATCGTGCGCCGCATCGCGCATTCCTGGTGCCCGCCTGTAATGCAGGGCCGCGCCAAGCGGCTTGTCCTCGAACAGCAGCCCGTCGGCGGTATCGGCGAAGACCGCGAATTGCTGCTGTGCAACGTCCAGTCCGGCGGGGCGGGGCAGGTATTTCCGCTCTCCGTTAGCCAGTCGCCATTCCGAACCGTGGCTTCCAGCGGCTGCCAGCCCGATCATGCCGAAGCCGTCGAGCACTTCGATGGCCCGCCCGCTGACCAGCGCCAGCCGTCCATCCAGTCGCTCGCTCAACGCATGAAGCGTTTCGATCAGCCTTTCCGATACCTGCACGGCATCTGGCCGGTCGCACAGTTCGACCAGCGTTCCATCGAAATCGAGAAAAAGGGCGTCCCTGCCAAAATCCAGTAGCGGAGGCTGAGCAAGCGGCGGATCGTGGGGATGTGCTGTCACCCCTTGGGTTTGGCGGCTTGGGCCGGTGGGGTCAACCCTTCGTGCTGCGAACGCGAATGGGCGGCGGAGTCCACCCGGTCCGCGGCAAGGCCGGCTCCATCCTGCCGCAGCCAGCGCAGCATCTGCGCATCGCGGTACGCGGCGCTTCGTACTGATCCGCTGGCGATGCCCCGCAAATAGTTCCGCCCGCGCTGCCACAGCCAGGCGGGATAGCCGATCCACCGCCTGCGGTCGCGCGCCTGCGTGCCGGCCAGTTCGGCCAGTTTTTGCGGCGTCGGCCTGATCATCCGCCTCAATGCGGCAAGCGGCCCGGCTTCGGCTTCCCGGAACTGCAGGCGGCGGACAAGCGCGCGCTGCTCTACTTCTGCCGGAAGCTGGAACATCGCGTCCAGCGCGCGATCGACGAAGGGACTTGCCGCGGCGACCCGCGGTTCCAGCCAGCCGGGCACCTCGATCGGCCCCGCATGAAGTGCAACGGCCAGCAGCAGGTCGAGCGAGCGCCCCAGCGCCATCCGGTCCGCCGCCGCGACCAGTTCCTCGCGGTCAAGCTCTGGCTGCCGCCATAGCGCATGTACGTCCGCGATCGTCAGCGGCCCGTTCTCGAAACAATTGTGCAGCGTCGCATGCACCGTCAGGTGCAGGAAATTGGCGAGCGGGTGCGCAAAACATGCCGCGGTCTTGCCCAGCCGCGCCATGGTTGCCGTGCGCAGCAGCAATGGGCTCAGTTCCGCGTCGCCGTGCCAGTCGCGCGAGAAGATGCGGTGATGGATCTCGACGGTGACCTGGTCGTTCTCGCAGACCAGTTCCGGCAATTGATGGTTGTATTCGGTGCCGTAATCCTGCGCCCACGCGGCCAGCGCGAAGCGATTGTCCCGCAGCCATCGATGCGCCTCTTCCGCTCGGTCGGCGGGCACCAGAATGTCGATGTCGCGAAGGGGCCGCATGGCAGGCTGCGGATAGACCGTGAGGGCCAGCGCTGCGCCTTTCAGCGCGACATTGGGTATGCCCCGCTCTCCCAGCAGATGCGACACACGCCCCAGGACCATCCTCTGTTCGAGGCCATAGATCGACTGGCGGCGATACAGATCGTCCAGCCCGGCGCGGATGTCGTCCGGCGCCTCGATCCGGTTGTCGGCCAGATACCGGCGCAGCAGATTGGCCGTGCGGGTGCGCATGGCGATGCCTTCCAGTGCCAGCCAGTCGGCATGGCCCAGCGCTGCGAAACGGGTGCCCGGCGGGGCCGATCCGCCGCAGATCTGCACGATGATGCGCTCCGCCTCGGCATGGCGCGGCATGCTGAAGGCCCAGTTGCGCTGCTCAGCCATTGCCGCGCGCCTGGAACCGAAGATAGCGTGCCGCGGTCAATCCGCGGCCGGCCGCACAGAAGATACGCGCGCTTTCCAGCCCGCCGACCGAATTCTCGCCCGACCACTCGCGCATCCATCGCTGCAGCCGCGGCAGATCGAGCATGTCGGCGACGGCAGGATCGCGTGACAGGCGCTCAAGCTCTGCCATGATCGCCTCGCGCTCGCGCCCCCAGCGCACTGGCCAGTCGCTACTCTGGATGCCCAGGCGCCGTTCGGTGCGGACCTGTTCCGGCACCCGCCCCTTCAGCAGGCGCCGCGCCAGCCAGCGCGTCTCGCCATCGCGCAGATATTGTTCGTCGGGAATGCCGGCGGTCAGCTCGAACAGAGGGCGATAGGCGAGGGGTGAACGCATCGGCACACCATGCAGCAGTTCCAGAGCCAGCCTCGTATCGGCCCCGTCGCCCTGTCCGCCCGCCAAAGTGGCCGCGCGCCATTCGCGCGAACTCGCAAGATCCAGGAACAGCGGGTCGTGCCCCGCCGAGGCGCTGCGTTCCAGCACGCCCGCCCGCTCGGCATAATCGCGGCGCATCGGGCACCAGCTGTCGAAGGGATCGAGCGCGCGCCCGCGCATCCCGCGCAGCTTGCGGCGAAGCCGGATGGGCAAATGCGGCATGACCGCCTGGCTCAGGAAACGGCGCGCATCCGAACCCTTGCCGCCGCGCCGCCTGACTTCGCGCCAGGCACGGCCAGGTCTTCCCTGCCGCAGCCAGGTGGCCGGCCCGGTCAGCCCGTCATAGCTGAAGCCATTGTTCCCGTAATGCCCGTCCAGCACCACGCCATGTCCCGCCGCGGCGGCGCGGCGCAGGATCTCGTGCCCCCAATGCATATTGCCCGCGCCCATCGGGGCTAGCCCGGCCAGCAGGAAGAATGTCTCCTCCTGGTGATCCAGCGGCAGATCGCCCGTGTCGACCAGTTCCAAATCGACCGCCGGATGCATCGCGGCAAAGGCCGAGGCGTGGGCGGTCTCGTCGCCATGGGCGCCCGGCCATGGCAGCGCCTGGTAGCCGTCCTGCGGCACCCAGCAATAGGCTTTCAGCGGCGTGTCCTTAGGCAGCACCTTCATCGCGAAGCTGGCGACCGCCTGCGAATCCAGCCCGCCCGAAAGCTGCACCGCCGGCCTGTCGAACTCTGCAGCCGTTTCGCGCAGGGCGTTGCGCATCGCGTGCTCGACCGCATCGACATAGTCGCTGTCCCGCGCGAAGCGGACGGCGGGCATATCCTCCACCTTCCAGTACTGCCTGCGAGTGACGCCGCCGGGGCCGATCTCCACGACCTCTCCCGCAGCGACACGGTGGATGCCGCAGAACCACCCCCGCCGCGCATCGCGGAAGTTCAGGAACAGGGCGTCGGCAAGATGCTCCTCGTCCACCGCGGGGTCGGCCCCCGCAGCGATGGCCGCGCGCGGCGTCGATGCGGCCACGATACGCTTGCCGTCCTGCCAGTAATGCAGCGGCGGCGCATCCAGCGGCGCGCGCACCAGTCTAAGCCGGCGCTGTTCGGGATACCAGGCTATCGCGGCATAATGGCCATTGATGAAGCGATCGCACTCGCTGCCCAGGTGGGCAAGGGCAGCTGCGTAAAGCGCATCGTCGCCCTTTCCCGCCGGCGCAGCGGGAAGACGCGCCAACAGGGCCTCGCGGTCCTGCAATTCTCCGGCGAACAGGACGCGGGCGCCGTCCGGTCCGACATGCGCGCTCCAGGGCCGCGGGCGCGCCCCAAGGCGGGCAGGCGGCGCGTCCCTTAGCGGAGGGCGTGCGAACAGCAACGCGCCGGGCGCGATCGCCGAACCGACCGGCCCGCCAAGCCCCAGGCCCAGCGAATTCGCGATCCGGTCACGCGATGCGCCGCCATCCTGCGAGCACCAGCCGCCGTCGCCCAGATCGGCCGCGGCAGCGATAAGCAGGGCGCCCATCGCCCCTAGCGCTCCGCGCGCAGCGCACCAGGCGCGGCCTTGTTCGTGATGACCATCAGCGGGATATAAAGCGACCGCTCGCAATGACCGATCAGCATGTCACCGCCGGTTTCCACCCACGCATGATAGAAGTCCGGCGAAGGATTCTCGCCCCTCCGCCGCGCAATGACGAGGAGGGCTGCAATGCCTCTGCGCCTCAGCATCCAGTGCAAGGTCACGGCGCGTGGCAGGCACTTTGTGTGAAAGGGCACGATGGCAGCGGCGCGTTCCACCCGGCGGGCGAGGGCGGACGGAAGCCGCCTGTCCGCTTCCCGCCCGGTCGCAGGATTGCCCAGCAAGTCCTTGGAAACAATCGCTCCCAGACTGCCGCGCCAGAATTTCAGGGGAACGCGATCGACCAGCAATCGCGCCAGCGGCAGCAGCGCCAGCGCTTCCAGCGTAAGCAGCCGTGATCGGTTCCGCGTCATCCACAGATGATTGTCATGGCAAGCGCGTTCAATCAACGCCTGGCGGTATCCCTATCTTGTGGTCAGACGAAGCGGGCGAAACCCGCATCGACAAGGCTTGCGGTAAAATCCTCCACGCCAGCGCGGGCCTGCTGCGCAGCGACCTCGTATTCATCGCACAGGATGCGCGCGATGCCGTCAAGATCGTCTTCCGTATCGAGGAGATCCCAGATCCGAAGCCCGACATCCTTCAACGCGAAGAACTTGCCGGTATCGACATCGATAAGCAGAAGCTCATCGTCGATCGGGCTGGCTTCATAGCGTTCGGAAATCTTGACGACTGTGCGGGATGCCATGGGCGGCGTTCTGCCTTACCCGATCCGTGTTTGCCAACAATAATCGGGATGAGGCCATAAGGGGCAATCGGGTTCGATGAGCCCCATAAACAAGCACCGCCAGTTGCCGGGGCATCTGACGGGGCGGAAAATATGCAGAAATTCGAAGCGCTTCGCCTTGGCGCAACCGCGATGCCGATTGCATCACGGCTGCGTATGTCGACGTTCAGGAATTACGCGCCAAATTGTTGGTGTTGCTGCCGTCCATGTAATAATTATTACCGGTGGCAACAGAAGACAGGTCCACGTCGAGCGCTTCCAGCTTCGGTTCCGTCCAGGTGGCTTTCGACTGTTCCATAATTCACTTACCTTAAGTAGTCCGCAGTTTCAGCCTGTCCCTTATACACTTTTCCGCGCAGTTCGCAAATGCACAATAATTGCGCGGTGTATCTAGAGGGTGTTCAGGCGCTGGGCGATCCTGCAGATGTCATTGTCGAACATGCTGCGATCGCGCTGTCTATTCAACGTCCACACCCGCACGCCTGTTCCCAATCTCTTGAGAGCTGCCGTATAGCTCGCCCCGTCATTCAGGTGAGCCGGTATTTCGATGCGATACATCGCCTTGAGAAGCTGGGGAATTTTGGCCGATCCGGTGCAGGGCTGCAAGTTGGGTTCGCCCTCTGCTATCGTCTGCAGCACGATCAGGTCGGTCAGCGGCAACGGACCATCCGCTGAAAGCGTTGCCGCCTGGCCGCCGAACTGATCGATTTCGGCGAAGAACTTTCCTGATCCCGGCTCTATCTCCGCCTGCCGGCGCGCCTGTACCATGTCGATCGCATCGTCCCACAGCTTGATCCGGTCGCGGTCGGGCCAGGCCCTGATCGAATCGTCGGTCGGCTCGACTAGCAGCACATCGTCGGACCGGTGGCCGAACCCGTGCCGCGCAAGCGCCGCCGCAAGTGTAGACTTGCCTTCTCCCGACTCCCCCGTGAAAGCGATGATCCTGCCGCTGCGCGCCACACTGCTCGCATGCAGCGGCACCAGCCCGTTCAGCCAGGCCACGCCGCCGTAGACAGTGCCGTTGTAGAAAAGGTCCGTTTCCAGGTCCGATCCCGTGGCCGCCTGTTCGACCGCAACACCCTGTCCGCGCTGATAATGGAACCGCGTGCCCCTGGGGGTCGTGAACAGGAACGCGTCGCGCGCAAGTTCGATGATCCTGTCGGCATGTACGCAGCCAGGCAGGCGCGCTGGCACAGGCCTGTGGGACAGCCGCATCTGGTCCCTGATGATGGCGGGAAAGCTCATTGCCGGCTTTTGTACCGCGCTGCCCGCGAAATGCCAGTCCGGCGCTCAATCGGCGAAGGCGGCATCTTCCAGCATCAGCTCGGCAGCGGGCGTGCTGCCCCAGTCGTCGATCTTGGCGCGGCCCGCCAGCCACAGCCTGCGCCCACGCGACCCGTGCAGCAGGGTCTGTCCCATCTCGCTCTCTTCAGCGCGGAAGGCGATTGCCTTGAAGCGCGCGCCATCCTGTCCCGCCGCGATCAGGCGCACATGGCCCTGGCCGACCACATCGGCCTTGATAAGCGTGACCGGCCCCACCGCCACGCGCGGAGCGGGCCATCCGACGCCATAGGGACCCGCCGCGTCCAGCTGCTCGACCAGCTGCGGCTGCAGCCCGCGCGGCGTCAGCGAAAGGTCTAGCGTCAGCGCGCGGTCTGCCATCGCACGCTCGACATCGCGGCCCAGCCTTTCCTCCAGCCAGTCGCGGAAATGCTCGATCCGCGCTTCCTCGATGGTCAGCCCCGCCGCCATCGCGTGCCCCCCGCCTTTGACCAGCAGGCCATGCTCGCGCGCCGCGATCACCGCTGCGCCCAGGTCGACCCCGCTGATGGACCGGCCCGATCCCTTGCCCTGCAGCATTTCGCCGCCGGTGTCCTCGTCGATGGCGATGACGAACACGGGCTTGTTCGTCTTTTCCTTTATGCGCCCCGCCACGATGCCGATCACCCCGGGATGCCAGCCGCGCCCCGCCAGCACCAGCACCGACCGGTTGTGCTGCGCATGAAGCTGCGCCTCCGCCGCCTCCTGCACCGCCGCCTCGATCGCGCGCCGTTCCTCGTTCAGCCGGTCAAGCATCGCCGCGATGTCGCGCGCTTCGGCGGCATCCTCGGTCGTCAGCAGGCGGACGCCGAGGCTGGAATCGCCGATCCGCCCCGCCGCATTGATGCGCGGGCCCAGTGCAAAGCCCAGGTCGCTCGCCTGCGGTGCGCGCGTGACGCGGCCCGCATCCATCAGCGCCGCGATGCCGACATTTCGCCTGCGCGCCATGATCTTCAGTCCCTGCGCCACGAACGCCCGGTTCAGCCCGTGCAGCGCCGCCACATCCGCCACCGTTCCCAGCGCCACCAGGTCGAGCAGCGCCATCAGGTCGGGCTCCGGCCGTGCGGCGAAGAACCCTTCGCGCCGCAGGACGCGGATAAGCGCGATCCCCAGCAGGAACGCCACGCCGACTGCCGCCAGATGGCCGTGCGCGGCGGCATCGTCGCTTGAATCAAGCCGGTTGGGGTTCACCAGTGCGGCAGCGCGCGGCAGGTCGCTGGAACATTTGTGGTGATCGACCACGATCACGTCGACGCCCACGTCCGCCGCGGCGGCCAGCGCCTCATGCGCCATCGCGCCGCAATCGACCGTCACGATCAGGCTCGATCCGGTCTGGGCCAGCTGGACAAGCGATTCGCCGGTGGGCCCGTAACCTTCCAGCAGGCGGTCGGGGATGTAATGTCCCGGATCGGAATCCAGCTGGCGCAGCAGCCGGATCAGCAGGGCCGCGCTCGTCGCCCCATCGACGTCGTAATCGCCATAGATCGTGATCGCCTCGCCCCCCAGGACCGCCTGGGCCAGCCGTTCGGCGGCGCTGTCCATGTCGGCGAAGATCGAGGGGTCGGGCAGGAACGCCCGCATCGTCGGCTGCATCTGCCGTTCGACATCATGGTGCGCGACGCCGCGCGACAGCAGCAATTGGCGCAGCAGGCCCGCGCCCGATGCCCCGCCCAATACCTCGCCCAGCGCCATGTTCCCGCCGCGCCAGTGCCACGCCCGCCCTGAAAGCGAGGAGGCCACGTTGCAGACATAGCCCTTGATATTGCGTTCTTCGATCCTGACAGCCATCCCTATGCCGATAGCACGCCTTCCGCGGCCAGATTGCAGGGCAGGGAGGTCGCGGCGCAGTTATCCACCGCTAACGATACCCGGCCACCGAAAGGAGCCCCATGCCGAACAACAGCGCAGCAGACAACGGCGGCGCGGCGCACGGGCTGCTGATCGTCTGGCACTCGCGAACCGGCGGTTCGCGGGCGATGGCGCAGGCGGCCCACGACGGCGCCAGACAGCATGAACCGGGCATCGCCTGCGACCTCGTCCGCGCCGAGGTTGCCGTGCCGAGCCATTTGCTGGAAGCCGGGGCGCTGCTGTTCGTCTGCCCCGAAAACCTCGCCGCCCTTTCGGGCATGATGAAGGAGTTCTTCGACCGCTGCTATTACCCGGTGCTCGGCCGGATCGAGGGCAAGCCTTATGCGACCGCGATCGCGGCCGGTTCGGACGGCGAGAATGCGACCCGCCAGATCGACCGCATCGCGACCGGCTGGCGGCTGCGGCGCGTCGCCGATCCGCTCATCTGCAATTTCGGCGCCCAGACCGCAGAGGAAATCATGGCCGACAAGCATCTTTCCCCTGCCGATCGACAGCGCTGCGCGGAACTGGGCGGAGCGCTTGCTGCAGGTCTTGCGATGGGCGTGTATTAACAGATGTAGCGAATCTGTCCCGGCACGGGATAGGTCCATTTTGGATCAAGCCGAACCTCGTCAGTCATGCCACATTCGTATAGTGACAATACTTAACCGAATGTTTTCCCAAAATCGGTTCGCATTCGCCCAAGTGACAAGCAAGCCAAAGTAGGAACGAAACGAAGTTGCGGGGTCTCGCCTTAACCCTCCTTTTCCGGTGCTCGCGATCGGTGCTTGAGGGGCATGTACAATCGGTCCTGAATTCGCAGGGACGCATGCTCAATGCGGCTCAGGGCGGCGGCTGGTTTGCGCGGCTGCCGGGATCGCGGGCCGATGGGGATCTGCATGTCGCCATCGGCAACAACCGGTTCGCGCCGGAACTGGGCGGCCTGGCCGAACACCGCTTCGATATCGACGCGGAGGTCGCGGGCGAATGCCTGTCGCTGACGATCTCCGCCGGTCCCGATGCCAAGGCCTGGGGCGATCCGGTTGAACTGCTGCGGGCGCAATGCCTGCTGGCGATGGACCTGCTGAACGCCGACATGCTCGCGGTCCTGTGGGCCGGCGCCGACAGCGTGATGGGCGCGGATTATTTCCGCCGCATGGTGGGCATCTGGCTGAATGGCGGGGCGTTTCCCGCCCTCGGTCTTGCCGCCCTGGTCAAAGACGAAAGCGGCGTCGTGCGCTCGGTGGGGCTGGACGTCCTGGTGGGACAGGACGTCGCGGTGCTTCCGGACGAGGGGTTGAGTCCCACCGACCAGGCCCGGCTTGCCATGCGAGTCATGGACTTCCTGGTACGCGAAGGGCCGGTCCAGCAGGATCAATCGGTCGAGGTCGACGGCTTTGGCGCAATCAACGTGCAGATTGACCCCAGGGAAGGGTTTATTAACCTTTATCGCTAATACCAAGGTGCATTGATCAGTACCCATGCGCCCATTGGCGCATTCCGATGGACATGATGCGCCACGGCTGATCGACGAGCTTGTTCCAGGCGAAGCAGCAGTGGTCGACGATATCGTCGTAGGATTTGAAGATGCGGTTCGACAGCCAGTTGTCGCGCATGAACTGCCAGACGTTCTCGACCGGGTTGAGCTCCGGACATCGTGGCGGCAGCGGCATCAGGGTAATGTTGGCAGGCACGACCAGCTCGGCCGATCCGTGCCATCCGGCCTGATCGAGCAGAAGGACCGCATGCGCACCTGGCGCGACATGGAAGGCGATCTCCTCGAGATGCATGCTCATCGCCTCGCTGTTGCAACGAGGCATGACGATGCCGGCGGCCTTGCCTTCGGCGGGGCAGATCGCACCGAACAGCCAGGCCGAGGAGCGACGCTGGTCCTTTGGCGCTGATGGCCGCGTTCCGCGCTTCGCCCAGCGCCGGGTGAGCTTGGTCTGCTGGCCGACGCGAGCCTCGTCTTGCCACCACAGCTCTATCGGCGTTCCTCTCGGAAGCCGCCCCCTGATTTGCGCCAGACGGGCGACGAAACTTTTTTAAAATCGGCAATGTCGTCGCTCTTCTGGCCGCGATGGCGTGGCCGGGCCGAGAGCTTGCGATAACCCATCGCGCGCAGTTCGCGCCCGAGGGTGTGGCGCGTGACCGAAAGCTCGAACTCGTCCCAGATCCACTGCGCCAGATCGTACAATCGCCAGCGCACCACGCCATGCGCTGCGGGGATCGGGCCCGCCTCGACGATCTCGGCAAGCCGGGCGCGCTGATCGTCATTCAAGATCGAAGCCCGCCCCGGAGCCTTGCGCGTTACCAGACCGTCGGGGCCACCCTCGTTGAAGCGCAGAACCCAGTCGCGCACGATCTGCAGCGTCACGCCGGCAATCTTCGCCGCTTCGCTGCGGTTCCCGCCGTCCAGAATCAGCGCAATGGCCAATAGGCGTCGGACTTGATCCGCATCGACACTTCGTCGCGCAAACTGGCGCAAATCCGCCGATGTGTAGTCAGATCGAACCTCAATCGCTGCCGCCATCGCAAGCCTCCATGTGCTTGCCATGGTGAATCCGAAAATCACCAGCTTGGGAATCCCCGGCGTGAGTCGGCCTCAGCGCGCCTTGGTATAAGACTGGCATTAGGAGTTGGTCGCGTACTGCTGCCAAACAGGCATGCAGGTTTTTACAGCGAGTACCTCTACCACTGCCCCGATGCCGTTCAGGTCGGTCAACAAGCGGGGCGCGCCCGGGTATTCCCCGGGCTGGCAGCGACACCATCTGCTGCCCCGGCAACTCCTCTCTTGCCAAGGTCTGGATCGATTCTTTTCGGCACTTGTTCCGAAAGGATTGGGGTTTGAAAATTTCGGGGCCAACGGGGTCCTTCTGCCAGCTACGGAAAGGCTGGCGCTCAGGCATGGCTTGCCGCTGCACCGCGGTCCTCATCGCATTTACAATGAACTGGTGCTGGAAAGGGTCGCTGCGATCGAGATGTCTTGGTCACAGTCTTGGAAGAAGGGGCGAACGCAGGGTGGTCCAGACAAGGACCGGTCGGCCAGGCAGCGTGCCGATGCCGAAGCGCTTGAGCGGATGGCCCTGCTTCAGCGCGCTCTGAAGCGCCGGCTGCTGACTTCGTCCGGTAGCCCGCTGATCCTGAACCGCAAGGATCCCATCGGCAGCGACGTCGATTTCTCGCACCTCGACGCGATGGCCGAACAATTGTGGCGGGATACGCGCCCGTTCTGCTGAAAACGGGCGCGCAGGACCGGCATCAAGATTGCCGGGCCGGTTTCACGGTTGCAGGTCCAGCGCGCCATTGGCCGCGCTCAGTATGGCGCGAACGCTGGCGGTCGCCACGTCCTCGTCGATGCCCACTCCCCACACCGTGTCTCCATTCGG
Organism: Croceicoccus marinus; assembly: GCF_001661675.2. Lineage (NCBI taxonomy): Bacteria > Pseudomonadati > Pseudomonadota > Alphaproteobacteria > Sphingomonadales > Erythrobacteraceae > Croceicoccus > Croceicoccus marinus. The sequence goes on from NZ_CP019602.1 coordinate 1,258,645, forward strand.
CGTGACGCATTCGACATAGGCGGCGGCCCGCGCATCCGATCCCTTGTTCAGCGCGTGCTCGGAATAATCGTTCACTTCCAGCGCCAGGTCGAAACTGTCGCGCAGCGTCGCGATGACCGAACTGATCAGGCCGTTGCCGCGCCCCGATACCGACCGCTCCTCGCCCTTGACCGAAACCTTGCCGCTAAAGATGCGCGTGCCATCGGCGGCGCGCGCTTCCTCATATTCGACCAGCTGGAAGTGCTGGGGGCGCGACAGGTGATATTCGTGGCGGAACGCCTGCCAAATATCCGCGGCATTCAGCTCGCGGCCGGTCTCGTCGGCCATGCGCTGCACCGCTTTCGAGAAATGCGGCTGCATGCGCTTGGGCAGCTTCAGGCCCTTGTCCTGTTCGAGCACCCAGGCGAAACCGCCCTTGCCGGACTGGGAATTGACGCGGATCACCGCCTCGTAATTGCGGCCCAGGTCCGCGGGATCGATCGGCAGATAGGGCACGCGCCACAGCTCGTCGTTCTGCTGCTCGTGCGCCTCGAACCCCTTCTTGATGGCGTCCTGGTGGCTGCCTGAAAAGGCTGTGAACACAAGCTCACCGCCATAGGGATGGCGCTGGTGGACGGGGATCTGGTTGCAATATTCCACCGTCTCGATCACCGCGTCGATGTCCGAGAAATCGAGGCCCGGATCGACCCCCTGCGTGTACATGTTGAGCGCCATGGTGACGAGGCAGCAATTGCCCGTCCGTTCGCCATTGCCGAACAGGCATCCCTCGATCCGGTCCGCGCCCGCCATCAGGCCCAGTTCCGCCGCCGCGACCCCGGTGCCCCGGTCGTTATGCGTGTGCAGAGAGATCACCGCGCTGTCGCGGTTCGGCAGGTTGCGGCAGAAATACTCGATCTGGTCGGCGTAGATATTGGCCGTCGCCGCCTCGACCGTGGCGGGCAGGTTCAGGATGATCGGGCGTTCGGGCGTGGGCTGCAGGACCTGCATCACTGCCTCGCAGCACTCGATCGAGAAATCGAGTTCGGCGGTCGAGAACGTCTCGGGCGAGTATTCGAAATGCCAGTCGGTTCCGGGGCGCTTGCCGGCCTCGTCGCGGATGACCTTGGCGCCCGCGACCGCGATTTCGCGCACCTCGGCCTTGGTCATGCGGAACACGATGTCGCGCCACGCCGGGCTGACCGCGTTATAGACATGGACGATGGCCTGCTTCGCGCCTTCCAGGCTCTCGAAGCTGCGGCGGATCAGGTCTTCGCGGCTCTGCGTCAGGACCTGCACCATCACGTCGTCCGGAATCCGGCCCGCACGCACCAGGTTCTGGATGAAATCGAACTCGGTCGCGCCGGCGGCGGGGAAGCCGACCTCGATCTCCTTAAGCCCGACCTTGACCAGCGTGTCGAAGAAGCGGTTCTTCTTCACCGCATCCATCGGGTCGATCAGCGACTGGTTGCCATCGCGCATATCGGTGGAAAGCCAGCGCGGCGCCTTGTCGATCACGCGCGAGGGCCACTGGCGGTTGTCCAGCGGCACGGTCGGAAACGGTCGGTATTTGACCGAGGGGTTCTGCAACATCGTCATGGGATTGTTCGCTTTACGTCTTGGCTGCCTGCGATTGCGATACCGATCCGCCTGCCGCGGCCAACAGTATCTCGATCATGTCCCCCGGGCGCGAACCGCGCCGTGGACACGACGCATCGCCTCACGCCCGGGGGCGGATAAGTCGCAGCAATAGTCCAAGATTTGCGTTCATGGCGCTGCCTATGCTGCAGCGGAAGCGGCTTGTAAAGCCAAACCCTGCCGCAAAAGGGGCGCCAGACGACCCGAAAGGCGCCCCTGCACGGCCAGGACTTGTAACTTTACTGCTTCTCGAATGCCGCGGTGATGTCCAGTTCGACCTGATCGGACACCATCGGGACGAACGTGTCGATCCCGAAGTTCGACCGCTGGATCGTCGTGGTCCCCTCGAAGCCGACGGTCAGCTTGCTGTTCATGGGATTGGCACCAGCGCCGGTGAAGCGGGCGGCAACGACGACCGGCCGGGTTACGCCGTTCAGCGTCAGATTGCCGGCGATATTGGCAGTCGTCTCACCGGTCAGCGCGACCGAGGTGGACTGGAAGCGGGCGGGGGCGGGGCTGGGGCCGAAGAAATCGGGTTCGCCGCCGTCTCCACCGGCGCGCAGCAGATGGTCCTTCAGTCCCTCGGCCGCGACGGTCACGTCGGCCACGGGGATGGTGACGTCCACGCTTGCCGCCGACAGGTTCGACGGATCGATCTGCAGCGTGCCCTCGACACCGCCGAAGATGCCGAAATAATCGTTGAAACCGAAATGGTTGACACGGAAACCTACCAGCGTATGCAAGGAATCGGCGGTATAGGTGCCGGCGGTGATGCGCGACACATCCATCTGGCCGGGAAGGGTCGACGCGTCGTCCTGCGCGATGACAGGCGCGGCAAGCGCGGCGCTGGCGAGTGCCGCTGCGGCGAGCTTGGTCTTAAGGTTGAATTTCATGATGCTGTTTCCTCCATGGATGAACCGTCCTGGGGTGAACTTGGTCCTGCTTGCGGATCAGATAAAGAAGGCACAGCCATGTTACCCAAGCAAGCGGCTTGAAAGCAGACGATAAAAATCCCCGCCGACCGGCAATTGGTCGGCGGGATTTCGTATGTTTCAGACGCCCTAAGGTGCGAAAAGGATCAGTTCTTTTCCTTGTCGACCAGCTTGTTCGCGCCGATCCACGGCATCATGGCGCGCAGCTTCGCGCCGGTCTGCTCGATCGGGTGCGCTTCGGCGGCCTTGCGGCTCGCCTTCAGCTCGGGCTGACCCGCACGGTTGTCGAGCACGAAGTCCTTCACGAAGCGGCCCGACTGGATGTCGGCCAGCACGCGCTTCATCTCGGCCTTGGTCTCATGGGTGATGATGCGCGGCCCGGTCTTGATATCGCCATATTCGGCGGTGTTCGAGATCGAGTAGCGCATGTTGGCGATCCCGCCTTCATACAGCAGGTCCACGATCAGCTTCGTCTCGTGCAGGCATTCAAAATAGGCCATTTCCGGGGCATAGCCCGCTTCGACCAGCGTTTCGAAACCCGCCTGGATCAAATGGGTGATGCCGCCGCACAGAACTGCCTGCTCGCCGAACAGGTCGGTTTCGCATTCTTCCTTGAAGTTCGTCTCGATGATGCCCGAACGGCCGCCGCCGACGCCGCTGGCATAGGCCAGCGCCACGTCATGCGCATTGCCGGTCGCATCCTGGTGGATCGCGATCAGGCAGGGCACGCCGCCGCCGCGCTGATATTCGCTGCGCACCGTGTGCCCGGGGCCCTTGGGGGCGATCATGATGACGTCGATGTCCGTAGGCGGCTCGATCAGGCCGAAGTGGACGTTCAGCCCGTGCGCGAATGCCAGCGCGCTGCCCGGCTTCATCCGGCCCGCGATGTCGTCGTTGTAGATCGCCGCCTGATGCTCGTCGGGGGCCAGGATCATCAGGATGTCGGCCCATTCGGCAGCTTCCGAATTGGTCATCACCTTGAAGCCGGCGCCTTCCGCCTTCCTGCGCGTGGCGGAACCCTCACGCAGCGCGATGGCGACATTCTTCACGCCGCTGTCGCGCAGGTTCTGCGCATGGGCATGGCCCTGGCTGCCATAGCCAACGATGGCGATCTTCTTGTCGGTCACCAGATTGATGTCGCAATCGGCGTCGTAATAAACCTTCACTTCCACTTCCCCTTCAGCCCTGCAGTATCTGCAGCGCGCTTAGACGGGCTGCACCGCCGCTTCAATGCGCGAGGTGGCAGCCTTCGGTTTGATAATTGCGTAAGGCGCTCAGACGCCGTTCGGCCCGCGCATCATGCCCACGATCCCGGTCCGGCCCACTTCGACCAGACCCAGTTCGCGCATGAGGGCCACGAAGCTGTCGATCTTCTCCGGCGCGCCGGTGATCTCGAAGATGAAGCTCTGCGTGGTCGAATCCACCACCTTGGCGCGGTAGACGTCGGCAAGGCGCAGCGCCTCGACCCGGTTGTCGCCCTTGCCGGCGACCTTCACCAACGCCAGCTCCCGCTCCACATGTGGGCCCTGTTCGGTCAGGTCGACGACCTTGTGGACCGGCACCAGCCGTTCAAGCTGCGCATGGATCTGGTCGATCACCCGCGGCGGCCCGTGGGTGACGATGGTGATGCGCGACACGCGGTGGTTCTCGGTAATATCGGCCACGGTCAGCGAGTCGATATTGTAACCGCGCGCGGTGAACAGCCCCGCTATCTTCGCGAGGATGCCCGGATCGTTGTCGACGGTGACGGCCAGGACGTGCCGTTCCTGTTCCCTGTGCTGGATATGCATCAGACGGATGCCTTCGCTTCTGCGCTGACGGTGATGGCGGCGGGCGCCTCGTCACCATAGAGCATCATGTCGGTATGCGACGCGCCCGAACGGAACATCGGCAGGCAATTGGCCAGCTTGGCCACGCGGCAGTCGACCATCACCGGCCCGTCATGGTCGATCATCGCCTGGATCCCGGCGTCGAGGTCGGCGGGGTCCTCGATCACGATGCCCTTCCACCCATAGGCCTCGGCCAGCTTCACGAAATCGGGAAGCGCGTCGGAATAGCTGTTCGAATAACGCGATTCATAGGTCAGTTCCTGCCACTGGCGAACCATGCCCATGAATTCGTTGTTCAGGATGAACACCTTGACCGGCAGGCGGTACTGGCTCGCCGTGCCCAGTTCCTGAATGTTCATCTGGATCGACGCCTCGCCCGCGATGTCGATCACCAGCGCATCGGGATTGCCGATCTGGGCGCCGATGGCGGCGGGCAGGCCATAGCCCATCGTGCCCAGTCCGCCGCTGGTCAGCCATTTGTTGGGCGAGAAGAAGCCGAAATGCTGCGCGGCCCACATCTGGTGCTGGCCGACCTCGGTGCTGATGATCGGATCATGCTCGCGGGTGAGGGCGAACAGCCGTTCGATCGCGAGCTGCGGCATGATCTCCTCTTCCGACCTGGGGTAGGCGAGCGACTGCCGCGCCTTCCAGCCGGTGATCCGCGCCTTCCATTCGGTCAGGTCGTTCGCCTCGTGACCGGCCGCCTTCCAGCGCGCGATCATCTGGCGCATGACTTCGCCGACATCGCCGATGATCGGCAGATCGACGGTAACGGTCTTGTTGATCGAGGACCGGTCGATATCGACATGGATCTTGCGCGCATCGGGCGAGAAATCCTCGAGCCGACCCGTGACGCGGTCGTCGAAGCGTGCGCCCAAGCACAGGATCAGATCCGCGCGGTTCATCGCGTGATTGGCTTCCCACGTCCCATGCATGCCCAGCATGCCCAGCCAGTCGCCATGATCGGCGGGGAAGGCGCCCAGACCCATCAGGGTCGAGGTGACGGGCGCGCCGCACAGGGCCTGAAGCTCGCGCAGCAGGGCGCTTGCTTCGGGTCCGGAATTGATGATCCCGCCGCCGGTATACAGCACCGGCGCATCGGCGGCCGCCAGCATGTCGATCGCCTGCGCGATCGCTTCCTCGTCGCCCGAGAACGGCGGGTTGTAGCGGTCGGGCATCTGGTGCGCCTTGCCGTCCGCGGAGGCGACCTGGACATCCTTGGGTATGTCGATCACGACCGGGCCGGGGCGGCCGGTGGTGGCGATCTTGAAAGCCTCCTGGATGGTGGCCTCCAGGTCGGCGGGGTCCTTCACCAGATAGTTGTGCTTGGTGCAGTGGCGGGTGATGCCGACGGTATCCGCTTCCTGGAACGCATCGGTGCCGATCATCGCGGTGGCGACCTGCCCGGTCAGCACGACCATCGGGATCGAATCCATGAACGCATCGGCGATGCCGGTAACCGCATTGGTTGCCCCCGGCCCGCTGGTGACGAGCACGACGCCGGGCTTGCCGGTCGAACGGGCATAGCCTTCGGCCGCATGGGCCGCACCAGCCTCGTGCCGCACAAGGACGTGCCGGACGCGCTGGTCGTTGAAGAGGGCGTCATAGATGGGAAGCACCGCGCCGCCGGGATAGCCGAAGACGACTTCGACCCCCTGCTCGACCAGGCTGTCCATCAATATCTCTGCGCCGCTGCGCTCGCTCACATCTAGCTCCATCATTTCGATTGTCCGCCCGTAGATCTTCAGGAGGCGGAAATACTGGGTTCCCGGACAAATACGGGCCCGAGCGTTGCAGCGCCGGGCCCTAAGCCTTCATCCCATTGGCGGGCGAAGTAGGAGACATATTCAATCATGTCAACCGTAAAGAACGCAATAATATTGCGATTTGATCGTTAAAATCCAAATTATCACTCTCAGCACGCTTCCATTCCTGCGGCGGCTGGTGGCGGAACCACGTGTATTGCCGCTTGGCATACCGCCGCGTCGCCAGCGCACCCCGCGCGGCGGCTTCGTCGCGGGTGATGTCGCCCTGCAGCCAGGCCGCAATCTCGGTAACGCCGATCGCACGCATGACGGGGAGAGCGGGATCGAGACCGCGCGACAGCAGCCGCTGCACTTCGTCGGCCGCGCCGCCGTCCAGCATCATGCCGAAACGCCGGTCGCATCGTTCGTACAGCCAGTCCCGGTCGGACAGCAGGATCATGGCGGCAAGATCGATGCGATCCCGGATCCCGCCCTGCAGTTGCTCCTGCCAGTGGCTCAGCGGCCTGCCGGTCGATCGCACGACTTCCAGCGCGCGGGCCACGCGCGTCGTATCGGCGGGCGCCAATCGGGCGGCGGCATCCGCATCCTCCGCCGTCAGCGCGGCATGGGCATCGGCGACGGGCAGCGCGCGCACCGCCTCGCGGATCGCGGCGTCGATTGCGGGCACGGGCGCGATGCCGTCGATCAGCGTGCGCAGATACAGCCCCGTTCCCCCTACCAGGATCGGCAGCCGCCCCTCGGCGTGCGCGGTGTCGATCTCGCGTCGCGCGGCGGCGGCCCAATCGGCGGCCGAACAGGCCTGCGCTCCGTCCCACGACCCGAACAGGCGGTGCGGCACCCCGCGCATCTCGTCTATGGTCGGGCGTGCCGACAGCACCGCCAGATCGGCATAGACCTGCGCGCTATCGGCGTTGATCACGGTGGCCGGCAGCCCCTGTTCCCGCGCCGCCAGCGCAAGCCTCACCGCCAGATCGCTCTTGCCGCTGGCGGTCGGCCCTGCGATGAGCGCGACCCTTGGCCTTTCCGGCCCCTGTTCATTTCTGGAGACTTGTTCCGTGCTCATCGCCCGGCTGATAGCAGACACCGCCACGCTTGACAGCGCGCTCGACACGGCCAGCGCCGCATTGTCGGCCCGGGGTTGGGCCATCGCGGGCGCGACCATGCTCGATTTTTGCGGCGAGGTGCTGCAGATCGACCTGGCGGACGGCGAACCGGCAGAGGTGCGCCGGATCCTGTCCGATGCCTTCGCCCCGTCCGATCTGCTGCTGTCGGCTGGTCCGATCGAGGTGCCGCACCTGTTCGTGTCCGACATGGATTCGACCATGATCGGCCAGGAATGCATCGACGAACTGGCCGATTTCGCGGGGCTGAAGGACCGGATCGCGGCAATCACCGAACGTGCCATGCAGGGCGAGCTGGACTTCGAAAGCGCGCTGAAGGAACGCGTCGGCCTGCTGAAGGACCTGCCTGAAAGCGCCATCGCCCAATGCCTGGCCGAACGGATCAGGCCGATGCCCGGCGCCCGCACCCTGGTCGAGACGCTGAATGCGCGGGGCTGCCACACGGTGCTGGTCACCGGCGGCTTCCATTCCTTCGCCGACCCGGTGGCCGAAATGCTGGGATTTACCCGCGTGGTCGGCAATGTACTCGGCGTGGCCGATGGCAGGCTGTCGGGCGATCTGGCCGCCGCCATCGTCGACAGCGCCGTCAAGAAGACAACGCTTGAACAGGAAATGGAGCGACTTGGCCCCGGCGCGCGCAGCCTTGCCATGGGCGACGGCGCGAACGACATCCCGATGATCCAGGCTGCCGACTACGGCATTTCCTATTACGCCAAGCCCAAGGCGCGTGCCGCGTCCGACGGCTGGATCGAGCGCGGCGATCTGACCAGCGTGCTGCAGCTGTTCGACATTCCGCGCGCCGAATGGGCGGCGGATTGAACGACCCGATCAGCAGTGGTCGGGGCGGGTGCGAACCCCGCGCCGGCTGACCGTCAGGCTTCCATCCAGTCGTGGAAGAAGGCGCGGTGCGCGGCCTCGACCTCGTCCAGCGACACCATGCTTTCGCCATAGGTCGAGCGGAATATCATCCGGTCGCCGCCGGTCACGCCCAAGGCCAGTGCCGCCAGCCCCGCAGCTTCGGCGGCTTCGATGATCGGCCCGGCCTCGGCTGCGGTGACGATATAGCGCGCCTGGTCCTCGCCGAACCAGAACGCAGCCAGCGAAGCGCGGTCATCAGGCATGGCGACCGCGAAACCCATGCCGCCCGCCATCGCCATTTCACCGAGCGCCACCGCCATTCCGCCGTCGGAGCAGTCATGCACCGCGCTGACCGCGCTATCGGCGATCAGCCGGCGCACGGTTTCGCCAGCCTTGCGTTCCAGGTCCAGCATCACCGGCGGGGGAGAGCCTTCCTCGCGCCCATGGATCTCGCGCAGCCACAGCGACTGGCCCAGATGGCCGCTTTCGCCGCCTATCACGACGATCTGCTCGCCTTCCGCCTTGAAGCGGGGCGTCGCCATGACCGCGTAATCCTGCATCAGGCCGACGCCGCCGATGGCGGGCGTGGGCAGGATGGCGCTGCCGCCGCCGGTCGCCTTGCTCTCGTTGTAAAGCGACACATTGCCCGACACGATCGGGAAGTCGAGCGCCCGGCATGCATCGCCCATGCCTTCGAGACAGCCGACGAACTGGGCCATGATCTCGGGCCGCTGGGGGTTCGCGAAATTCAGGCAATTGGTCACGGCCAGGGGCAGGGCGCCCACCGCGCAGATATTGCGCCACGCCTCGGCAATCGCCTGCTTGCCGCCTTCATAGGGATCGGCATAGCAATAGCGCGGGCTGCAATCGGTGCTGATCGCCAGCGCCTTCCTCGTGCCATGAACGCGCACCACCGCCGCGTCGCCGCCGGTCTGCAGCGTGTCGGCACCGACCTGCGAATCGTACTGCTCGGCAATCCACGCGCGCGAGGCGAGATCGGGCGATCCGATCATGCGCTTGAGATCGCCCGCGACATCGCCGGTTTCGGGCAGGTCGGCCAGCATCGCGGTGCCCGCCCACTCGGCATATTCCTCGCGGCTGATATAGGGCCGGTCGTATAGCGGAGCATCCGCGGCCAGCGGCCCCAGCGGGATGTCGCACACCACCTCGCCATCGAATTCCAGCACCATGTGCCGCGTATCGGTGACCTCGCCGATGACTGCGAAGTCCAGCTCCCACTTGCGGAAGATCGCCTCTGCCATGGCTTCCTTGCCCGGCTTCAGCACCATCAGCATGCGCTCCTGCGATTCCGACAGCATCATCTCGTAAGGCGTCATGCCGTCCTCGCGGCAAGGCACCTTGTTCATGTCGAGCCTGATGCCCGCCTTGCCATTGGTCGCCATCTCGACCGAGGACGAGGTCAGGCCCGCCGCGCCCATGTCCTGGATCGCGACGATCGCGTCGGTCGCCATCAGTTCAAGGCACGCCTCGATCAGCAGCTTTTCGGTGAATGGGTCGCCGACCTGCACGGTGGGGCGCTTCGCCTCGGCGTCCTCGCCGAAATCGGCGCTGGCCATGGTGGCGCCGTGGATGCCGTCGCGCCCGGTCTTCGACCCGACATAGACGATCGGATTGCCCAGGCCCGTCGCGGCGGAATAGAAGATGCGGTCGGCATCGGCCACGCCCACCGTCATCGCGTTGACCAGGATGTTGCCGTCATAGGCCTTGTGGAAATTGGTCTCGCCGCCAACGGTCGGTACGCCGACGCAATTGCCGTATCCGCCGATGCCCGCGACCACGCCTTGCACCAGATGCTTCATCTTCGGATGATCGGGCCGCCCGAAACGCAGCGCGTTCATGTTCGCGACGGGGCGCGCGCCCATGGTGAACACGTCGCGCAGGATACCGCCGACGCCTGTCGCCGCGCCCTGATAGGGTTCGATATACGAAGGATGGTTATGGCTTTCCATCTTGAAGATGCAGGCCTGGCCGTCGCCGATGTCGATCACGCCCGCGTTCTCGCCGGGGCCGCAGATTACCCAATCCGCCTCGGTCGGCAGCTTCTTCAGGTGCAGGCGGCTGGACTTATAGCTGCAATGCTCGGACCACATGACCGAGAAGATGCCCAGTTCCACCAGATTGGGCTCTCGCCCCAGAGCATGGAGGACCCGCTCGTACTCTTCGGTGGACAGGCCATGGGCGGCAACGACATCGGGGGTGATTGCATCGGTCATGGCGCGCGCCTTACCTAGGCGCGCGGGGCTTCGCTAGTCCGTTTTGCGCGCAATTATCCGCAATCCACGGCGGGCGCCGCCGCCATGCGCCGCGAAACGCCGGGGCAGCGAGCGGCGGCACGGCTTGACCCGATCGCGGGCACGCTCCAAACACGCTGCGATGAGCGACGATGCACCCGATATTTCGCAGATGAGTTACGAACAGGCCCTGGCCTCGCTTGAGGACGTGGTCCGCCGACTCGAGGGCGGCGATGCCGCGCTCGACGAATCCATCGCGTTGTACGAACGCGGCGAGGCGCTGCGCAAGCACTGCCAGGCGCGTCTGGACGCGGCGCAGGCGCGGATCGAGGCGATCGTCGCCGATGCCGAGGGCCGCGCCGCCACGACGCGCCCGTTCGACGAGCCGGCGGCCTGACACCCGTGTCCAGCATCGTGGTGAACGAAGAACTCCCCGCTGCGCTCGACCGCATCGCCAACGATGTCGATGCCTGTTTCGACGCGATCCTGCCGGTTCCGCAGGATGCGCGCGCCAGGCTGATAGAAGCGATGCGCTATGCGGCCATCGGCGGCGGCAAGCGGATGCGGCCGCTGCTGTGCGTGACCACCGCGGGCATGCTGGCGGTCGACCGCGAGACGGCAGTGCGCGTCGGCTGCGCGATCGAGGCGATCCATGTCTATTCGCTGATCCACGACGATCTGCCGTGCATGGACGACGATGCGCTGCGCCACGGCAAGCCGACACTGCATCGCCAGTTCGACGAGGCGACGGCGGTGCTGGCGGGCGATTCGCTCCACGCGCTGGCGTTCGAGATACTGAGCGACGCCGATCGGCTGCCCGACCCCTTCACCCGCGCCGAGCTTGTGTCATGCCTGGCGCAGGCCAACGGCGCCAACGGCATGGCGGGCGGGCAGATGATGGACATCGTCGCCGAGACCAGCGAGTTCGATCTGCCGACCGTGACGCGCCTGCAGCAGCTCAAGACCGGCGCATTGCTGGCCGCATCGGTCGAAATGGGCGCCATTCTTGGCCATCTTCCTGCCGAAGGGCGGCGTTCCCTGCGCCATTACGCGCATGATATCGGCCTGGCCTTCCAGATCGCCGACGATCTTCTGGATCACGAGGGCGACGAGGAACTGGCCGGCAAGGCGCTGCGCAAGGATGCGCAGGCCGGCAAGTCGACCTTCGTGTCCCTGCTGGGCGCCGATCGTGCGCGCGACCAGGCACGCGCCCTGGTCGATCAGGCCATAGGTCATCTGGAGGCCTATGGAAGGGAAGCGGACCTGCTGCGCGCGGTGGCCCGCTTCGTCGTCGAACGGCCGAACTGACGCGCGCCGACAATACACGACAGGGGAGGGACAATTGAGCGAGAGCCAGGAGCGGGTCGGCATCTACCCGGGTACATTCGACCCCATCACGCTGGGCCATTGCGACATCATCCGCCGCGGCGCGAAGCTGGTGGACCGCCTGATCATCGGCGTCACCACGAACCCGTCCAAGAACCCGATGTTCTCTCCGCAGGAACGGATGGACATGGTCAACCGCGAGGTCGCGGCTCTGGGCGTCGCGAATGTCGAGGTCGTGGGCTTCAACGCGCTGCTGATGCGATTTGCCGAGAAGCAGGGCGCGCAGGTGATCGTGCGCGGCCTGCGGGCGGTGGCCGATTTCGAATACGAATACCAGATGGCCGGCATGAACCAGCAGCTGAACGACGATATCGAGACCGTCTTCCTTATGGCCGATGTCTCGCTTCAGCCGATCGCATCCAAGCTGGTGAAGGAAATCGCCCAGTTCGGCGGCGACATCTCGCCCTTCGTCAGCCCCGCGGTAAAACAGGACGTGGGTGCCCGTGTGTCGGAGCAGGGCCTGAAGGGCGATTATTGACCTGACGGCCCGGTTCGCTATCGGACCGGCCTCATTCATTTTACCGACAGCGCAAGCGGGCTATCCGGCCGTGAAACTTGCAAGGGATCCTTGATGACTATCCGTATTTCCATGCCCTCCCGCGTCTGGATGAAGGCGGGTATCGCCGCCATGGCTCTTGGCCTGTCCGGTAACGCCATGGCCCAGGACAGCGCTGCCGAGGATCTGGCGCAGGACGCGACCGAAGCGCTCGAGGCCGAGACGAACGAAGTGCCGGCGTCGATCGCCGATTACTGGACCGTGGATGCCGATGCCGCCGCCGATCCAGAGAATGTCTGGCTGCTCGACCTGTCGAACGGCGGACGGGTTGCCATTCGCCTCAAGCCGCAATGGGCGCCCGAACATGTCGAGCGCATCAAGACGCTGACGCAGCAGGGCTTCTACGACGGCGTGATCTTCCACCGCGTGATCGAGGGGTTCATGGCCCAGTCCGGCGATCCCAGCGGCACCGGGCGCGGCGGATCCGAGCTTCCCGACCTGAAGGAAGAATTCAACCGCGTTCCGCATCTGCGCGGCACCGTATCGATGGCGCGCATGGGCAATTCGGTCGATTCCGCCAACAGCCAGTTCTTCATCGTGTTCTATCCGACGATGGCGATCGACGGGAAATACACCGTGTTCGGCCGGGTCATCGGCGGCATGGACAAGGTTGACACGATCACCCGCGGCGAACCGCCTGCCAATCCGACCCGCATCGTGCAGGCATCGCTGGCCAGCCAGAACAAGCCCGCGCCGGCACCCATGGCCGCTCCGGCGCAGGAGATCACGGCAGACATGCTGAACAATGCCGTGCCGGACAGCGGGCAGTAACACCGCTTTTCAATCGCATCGCGCATGACTAGGGCAGCGCGATGCGAGTTGATGCCTTCGATTTCGACCTTCCCGCCGAGCGGATCGCGCTGCGTCCCGCGCGGCCGCGCGATGCCGCGCGCATGCTTCTGGTGGAAGGAGCGGAAGGGAGGCTGATCGACCGCCAGGTACGCGATTTGCCTTCGTTGCTGTCACCGGGCGATGTGCTGGTCTTCAACGACACGCGCGTCATTCCGGCCCGGCTTGAAGGCGTACGACCCCCGCGCCAGGGCGAAAATGGAGAGGGCGCGAGGATCGGTGCTACGCTGCACAAGCGGATCGACCTGCGCCGCTGGCAGGCGTTTGTCCGCAACGGCAAGCGCCTTCGCGCGGGCGATACCATATGCTTCCCCGCCGATGTTGCCGCCAAGGCCGAACAGCGCCTGGCCGATGGAAGCTGGACGCTGGCCTTCCAGGGCGAGGAGCCGGTCGAACTGCTGCTTGAGCGGGCAGGGCAGATGCCGCTGCCCCCCTATATCGCGGGCAAGCGCGAGACGGACGAGCAGGACCGCAGCGATTACCAGACGATGTTCGCCAGACAGGACGGCGCGGTCGCGGCACCGACCGCGGCGCTGCATTTCACGCCGGAACTGATCGCGGCGCTGGATAAGCGCGGCATCGCGCGCGAGACACTGACCCTGCATGTCGGGGCGGGCACTTTCCTGCCGGTAAAGGCGGAAGACACCGAAGACCACCAGATGCATGCCGAATGGGGCACGATCGACGCGGCCACGGCAGAGCGCCTGAACGAGGTGCGCAAAGCAGGCGGACGCGTCATCGCGGTCGGGACCACCGTCCTGCGCCTGCTGGAAAGCGCCGCTGACGAAAATGATGTAATTCAGCCATTTGCGGGCGACACTTCGATCTTCATCACACCCGGTTACCGCTTTCGCGCGATCGATGGATTGATGACTAATTTTCATCTGCCTAAATCGACGCTGTTCATGCTGGTCAGCGCGCTGATGGGGCTGGACGTGATGCAGTCGGCCTATGCCCATGCCATCGAACGGGGCTACCGCTTCTACAGCTATGGCGACAGTTCGCTGCTGCTGCCCAACAGGGCAATGTCCGCCGCTTCTTGAAAACGCCGGGTGCGGGGGCCACACAGGCATGGTGGAAACCATACTCGATATTCGCGGCTTGTCGAAAACCTATTCCGGCAGGGGCAGCGCACCACCCGTCACCGCTCTCGACAACGTAGACCTGCAGATCCGCAAGGGTGAGATATTCGCTCTGCTGGGGCCCAACGGCGCCGGCAAGACGACACTGATTGGCGCGGTTTGCGGCATGGTTCGCCCCACTGGCGGCACGGTCATGGCATTCGGGCACGATATGGCGCGCGACTGGCGCCGGATGCGCGCGCGGATCGGTCTGGTGCCGCAGGAACTGTCGATCGACATGTTCGACAAGGTGCACCGCGCCGTCGCCTATTCGCGCGGATTGTTCGGCAAGCCCGCCGACCCCGCCCGGATCGAGGAAGTGCTGCGCACGCTGTCGCTGTGGGACAAGCGCGACGCGCAGCTTCGCGCGCTGTCGGGCGGCATGAAGCGCCGCGTGCTGATCGCCAAGGCGCTGGCCCATGATCCTGATCTGCTGTTCCTCGACGAACCGACCGCTGGGGTCGATGTCGAGTTGCGCCGCGACATGTGGCAGACCATCGGCCGGCTGCGCGAACAGGGCGTCACCGTCATCCTGACCACCCATTATATCGAGGAAGCGGAGGAGATGGCCGACCGCGTGGGCGTGATCAACAAGGGTCGCATCCTGCTTGTCGACGACAAGGCCGCGATCATGAAGCGCCTTGGCCGCACCGAGGCCAGCTTTGCGCTGGCAAGCCCCCTCGGCAGCCTGCCGGCCGCGCTGTTCGGTTATCCTGTCGCGCTTGAGGACGGCGGTCGCAGCCTGGTGTTTCGCGGCGGCGACGGCAGCGGCCTTGGCAAGGAGCTTGTGGCCGAGATCGCCAAGCTGCTCGTCACCCAGGGCATCGACTTCACCGGCATCGACCAGCACGAATCGAGCCTTGAGGACATTTTCGTTCGCTTGGTCGAGGATGAGGGCGGGCAACAAGGCGCCAGCGGAGGGCTGGCGGCATGAGCTTCAACGCCACAAGCGCATTCACCATCTATCGCGCGGAACTGATGCGATTCCTGCGGACCGCGTTCGGCTCGCTGGTATCGCCGGTGCTGACGACCTGCCTCTATTTCATCGTCTTCGGCGCTGCGATCGGCGGGCGCATGGAAGAGGTGGGCGGGGTGGAATACGGGGCCTTCATCGTGCCGGGCCTGCTGCTTCTGACCATGCTGTCGGAAAGCACGTCTAACGCCAGCTTCGGCATATACATGCCGCGCTTCACCGGTTCGATCTACGAACTGCTGTCGGCCCCCGTCGGGGTGGCCGAGACGCTGGCGGGCTATGTCGGCGCGGCGGTGACCAAGTCGCTGATCCTGGCCGCCATCATCCTGCTGACGGCGACCTTGTTCGTCGATTACCACATCATGCATCCGCTTGCCGCGTTCGGTTTCATCGTGCTGGTCGCAGCCGCGTTTTCGCTGCTGGGGTTCATCCTGGGCCTGTGGGCCGACGGGTTCGAGAAGCTGCAGATGGTGCCGCTGCTGCTGCTGACGCCGCTGACCTTCCTGGGAGGCACGTTCTATTCGATCGACATGCTGGCGGAACCGTGGCGCACCGCGGCGCTGTTCAATCCGATCGTCTATCTGGTCAGCGGGCTGCGGTGGACATTCTATGGCCAGGCCGATGTTTCCATCGCGGTCGCGACCGGGCTGACCCTGGCGTTCCTGGCGCTGTGCGTCATCGTTATTGCGACCATTTTCAAAACTGGCTGGCGGCTGCGCGATTGATTTGATACCGCGCTGCGGCATGGGATCACGGGTGCTTGTTCTTGCTTCGCTGGCGGCTTCTGCCGCTACTCCTGCCATGGCGCAGGACGCTGTTTATATTGAACCTTATCCGCGCCTGCAGGTGCCGGAGCCGCAGCCCGAGGGCCTGCCGGTAGCAGCGCGCGAAATGGTCGAGACCGCAATCGCGACCGGCGACCCGGACAAGGTCCGCACGGTGGTCGAGATCGCGCGCCAGACCTATCCGACGGGCGGCGCGCAGCTTGACGCGCTGGAGGCCGGCTTCAAGGAAAATCGCCAGCGGATCCTAGCCGCCGAACAGACGCGCAAACGCGAATCGCTGCGCAATGCCGGACCGCTGGAAGGCTGGACCGGCAAGGGCGAGTTCGGCGCGCTGGCGTCCAGCGGCAATAGCGAGGACCTGGGCGTGACCGCCGGTTTCCGCACCAGCCGCGTCGGCATCAACTGGCGCCACCGGATCAATGCGCGCTTCGACTTCCAGAGTTCTGACGGCGACACCACGCGCGAGCGCTATCTGTTCGCCTATGAACCCAGTTTCGACCTGTCGCCGCGCGCCTTCGTGTTCGGCCTGGCGCAATATGAAAAGGACGAGATCCAGGGCTTCTCCTCGCGCTATTCGGGATCGAGCGGCATCGGTTTCCGCCCGTTCGACCGCGACGGGCTGCGGCTTGAACTGAAGGGCGGCCCCGCCTGGCGGCGCACCGTGCTGGTCGACCCGTTGATGGAGAGCGAGGACGATACCTATCTGGCCGGGCTGGGCGCGGTCGAACTGGAATGGCGCATCGCCGAAAGCCTGACCCTGACCGAAAGCGCCAATGCCTTCGTCCATTCCGACAATTCGACCTTCGCCGCGCTGACGGGGCTGGAGGCGGGGCTGGGCAACCGGCTGAAGGCCCGCCTGTCCTATAGCATCGAGCATGACACCGATCCGCCCGAGAACACCAAGCCGACCGATACGCTGTCGCGCATCTCGCTGATCTATGATTTCTGACGGACGGGGCTGGCTGCCGCCTAGCCGGCGAACCAGCCCCAGATCAGCCGCGCTGTCAGGGCCAGGCTGACGACCACCAGCAGCGGGCGGATCAGCCTGGCGCCATGCTTTACCGCAAAGCGCGATCCGATCCAAGATCCGGTCATCGCCCCCACCGCGCAGGAAAGGCCCAGCGCCCAGACGATCTTGCCGCCTGCCGCGAAGACGATGACGCTGGCGATATTGGTCATCATGTTGAACAGCTTGGCATGGGCGGTCGCGCGGGTCAGCCCTTCGCCGCGCAGGCCGACCTGCGTCGCGGCGAAGAAGCTGCCGGTGCCGGGGCCGAAGAAGCCGTCATAGAAACCGATCGCGCCCGCCACCGGGGCATAGCCCTTGCGGCTAAGCAGCTGGTGCGCCTGCGTATCGTCCATGCGGGGCGACAGCAGCACATAGAGCGCGACGCCCGTCAGCAGCAGCGGCACGATCAGTTCCAGCGCGCGGGTGGAGATCTGCTGCACCAGCAGCGATCCCGTCGCCGCGCCGACCAGCGCGAGCAGGCCCAGCCATTTCTCCTTGCGCCAGTCGACCAGCCCCGCGCGGGCATAGTTGACGAAGGCCATGGTGGTCGCCGCGATCGACTGCGACTTGTTGGTGCCCAGCGCCAGCTGCGGCGGAAGCCCGGCAAACAGGAGGGCCGGCATCATGACGAGCCCGCCGCCCCCGGCGACCGAATCGAGAAAACCGGTAAGCACGGCCACGAGGGCCATCACGATCAGCAGCCAGGGTTCGATGTCCATAAGGGAAGCCCTTAGCGCCGTTGCGACCGCGCTGGAAAGCCCGGCAATGTGGCAGTTGGCGACTTGAGCGCAGCGGTTTGGGAGGTGGGGTTTGGAAGGTGGGGTCTGGAGGGAGCGGCTTGAGAGGAGGGGCAGGGCTGCCCATATGCGGACCATGCCGAGCCAGCCCGACCTTTTCGCCGACACCCCCGCCCTGGGGCCCGCCGTACCGGGGCTGGCATTGTCCGGGCGGCTGCTCGATCCGGATGAACAGGCCGATGCGATCCGGCGGATCGAGAAACTGCCGCTTGCCCCGTTTCGTTTCGGGC
Source organism: Croceicoccus marinus (assembly GCF_001661675.2). Lineage (NCBI taxonomy): Bacteria > Pseudomonadati > Pseudomonadota > Alphaproteobacteria > Sphingomonadales > Erythrobacteraceae > Croceicoccus > Croceicoccus marinus. The sequence continues at coordinate 1,276,723 of NZ_CP019602.1, forward strand.
CATGGACCGGTCACCGCGAGACACTGTCGTTCGGCTGGCACTATGATTTCGAGCACGGTTCGGTGGCGCGGGCCGAACCGCTGCCCGGCTGGCTGGCGGCCATTCGCGCCCGCGTCGCAGCGGCGTTCGGCGATCCGGCCGAAGATTACGAGCAGGCGATGCTGATCCGCTATCGCCCCGGCGCGGTGATCGGCTGGCACCGCGATCGCCCGCATTTCGGCGTCGTGGCCGGGCTGTCGCTGGGTACGCCCGCCACCATGCGGCTGCGGCGGCGGCAGGGCGGCGGATTTCTACGCGCGGGTTTCGCGCTTGATCCGGGAGAGGCCTATCGCCTCGACGGCGAAGCCCGGCGGGAATGGGAGCATTCGATCGCGGCCCTGCCGGAGACGCGCTGGTCGATCACATTCCGCACGCTTGCACGCGCAATGCCGGCGCGGGCGATCGAAGGGTGACGAATGGCGCCGGGCGGGGTAAGCGCGCGGCCATGACGCGTTTCCAGTTCACCATCCACGCCCGCGAAGGCAAGGCCCGCACGGGCGAGATCGCCATGCAGCGCGGCACGATCCGCACCCCCGCCTTCATGCCGGTCGGCACCGCGGCCACGGTCAAGGCGATGAAGGTGGAGGACGTGCGCAAGACCGGCGCCGACATCATCCTGGGCAATACCTATCACCTGATGCTGCGCCCCGGTGCGGAGCGGGTGGCGCGGCTTGGCGGGCTGCACGATTTCATGGGCTGGGACCGCCCGATCCTGACCGACAGCGGCGGTTATCAGGTGATGAGCCTGTCGGACCTGCGCAAGATCACCGAGGAAGGCGTGACCTTCAAGAGCCACCTCGACGGATCGCGCCATTCGCTGACGCCCGAACGCAGCATGGAGATACAGCGCCTGCTGGGCAGCGATATCGTGATGGCCTTCGACGAATGCCCGCGCGCGGACCGGCCGCGGGACGAGATCGCGGCGTCGATGGAAATGTCGATGCGGTGGGCGAAGCGCAGCCGCGACGGCTTTGACAGCGGCGGGGAACATGCCGCACGCTCGGCCCTGTTCGGCATCCAGCAGGGCGCTCTGGACGAGGATCTGCGCAGGATCAGCGCCGAGAAGCTGACCGAGATCGGCTTCGACGGCTATGCTGTCGGCGGGCTTGCGGTGGGCGAGGGGCAGGAAGCGATGTTCGCCACGCTGGATTTCGCGCCGGGACAGCTTCCGGACGACAGGCCGCGCTATCTGATGGGCGTGGGCAAGCCCGACGATCTGGTCGGCGCGGTCGAACGCGGGATCGACATGTTCGACTGCGTGCTTCCCAGCCGGTCGGGCCGCAACGGGCAAGCCTTCACCTGGAACGGCGCGATCAACATCCGCAATGCCAAATTCGCCGAGGATCAGGAACCGCTGGATGACCGGTGCAGCTGCCCCACCTGCGGAAAGTACTCGCGCGCCTATCTGCACCACCTTGTCCGTGCAGGCGAAATCCTGGGCGCGATGCTGATGACGGAGCATAATCTGTCGTTCTATCAGCAGCTGATGCAGGCGATGCGCGATGCGATCGCGGGCGGGCGCTTCGCGGCGTTTGCGGCAGACTTCCGGCGCGATTATCTGCGCTGATCCTGCTGGCCTAGCCTGCGGCCGCGCGGCGCTCTTCAAGCACGGTATCGCGATAGGCGACGAAGTTTCCGGCTGCGTCGAGAAAGCCCGCGCCGATCCGGTTGGCAAAGCGTTTCGCCAGTTCGAGCGTGGGGTACCACTTGCCCTTCCGGCCCGGGGTGATGAACCTGTATTCCATAGTGCCGGATGAATGCCGGATACGCCCCTGGGTTCCGGCAATTCGGCCTGTTTTCGAACAGCTTGGCGCATTGTCCCTGACTGGAACAAAGCGGGATAATAGACTGGAACGAAAAAGGGCGACTTCCTGCAGGAAGCCGCCCCATTTCTCGGTTCGAACCGATGGATCAGCGCGAGTAGAACTCGACCACCAGGTTCGGTTCCATGCGGACCGGATAGGGAACCTCGTCCAGCGTGGGCACGCGGGTAAAGGTCACCTTGTCGGTGCCGTCGGTCGCGACATAGTCGGGAATCTCACGCTCGGGCAGGCTCTGCGCTTCGATCACGAGCGCCATTTCCTGCGCCTTGTTGCCCAGCGAGATCACGTCGCCGACGAAGCAGCGGCGCGAGGCGATGTTGCACTTCACGCCATTGACCTTGATGTGGCCGTGCGAAACGATCTGGCGAGCCGCGAAGATGGTGGGCGCGAACTTGGCGCGATACACGATCATGTCGAGGCGCTGTTCCAGCAGGCCGATCAGGTTCTGGCTGGTATCGCCCTTCATGCGCGATGCTTCCTGATAGGTGCGCTTGAACTGCTTTTCGGTGACGTCGCCGTAATAGCCCTTGAGCTTCTGCTTGGCGCGCAGCTGCAGGCCGTAATCGGAAACCTTGCTCTTGCGGCGCTGGCCGTGCTGGCCGGGGCCATAGGAACGACGGTTGACGGGGCTGTTGGGACGGCCCCAGATGTTTTCGCCCATGCGGCGGTCGAGTTTATGCTTCGAGGCTTTACGCTTCGACATAGTCTTTCCTTCAATATGCGGACCGCGGCGCCAGATGCGCATTGCGGTCGGATTTTTCGTGGCCCGGACACGCACCGCCAGACGTCGAGGTCTGGCGCGGCCACCACTTCACCGGGGTGCGGGGCCTATTGCGAGCGCGCGCATTTGCAGAAATGCGCCCATGCGTCAAGTGCTGCGCTGGACAAGCGGCGCGGGGCGCGGCAGGGGCGGCGCCATGGAAAAGACGATCGAACCCGAACTGTGCCGCACCATGAAGGAAGTGCGCCTTGGCGTCGATGCCGCCGATGCCGCGCTGATCGCGCTTTTGGCGCGGCGCTTCGGATACATGCGCGCCGCGGCCCGGATCAAGCAGGACCGCGATGCGGTGCGCGACGAGGACCGCAAGCAGGCCGTGACCGACGCCGCCGTCGAAGCCGCCCGCGTACAGGGCGTTCCGGCCGATCTGGTCGCGCGCTTGTGGGAGGATCTGGTCGAAACCTCGATCGCCTATGAAGACAGGGAATGGGCGCGCATCCGCGGCTGACTGGCCGCGCCGGCTCTCTCAATCGTCGCGTGGCCCCCGGGCAAGCGCGCTCAGCACGCCGCGCATGGTGCGAATTTCCAGGTGGTTCCATGCAGGCTTGGTCAGCATGGTGCGCAAGGTCCGGCGCGTGGCCGTGGCGCGGCTTTCGGGGCGGAAATAGCCGCAGGGCTCCAGCATGGTTTCCAGCTGCGCGATCATGCCGTCCAGCTCTTCCTGCGGGGCAGGGGGCAGCAATTCCTCGCTCGTCGGCTGGCTAAGCGCGAGGTCCTGTGCGTTCAGCGATTTCGACCATTCATAGCTCAGCAGGATCACCGCCTGCGCCAGGTTCAGCGATCCGAATTCCGGATTGATCGGCACGGTGACGATGGTGCGCGCCAGCGCCACGTCGTCGGTTTCCAGGCCCGACCGTTCCGGTCCGAACAGGATCGCGTGGCGGCCCGGCAGGCTCGCCATTTCATGCGCGGCCTGCTGGGGCGTCAGCACCGGCTTGGTCACGCCGCGCTTGCGCACGGTGGTGGCGTGGACATGCGCACAATCAGCGACGGCATCGGCGACGCTGTCATACACCTGCGCGTTTTCCAGCACGATATCCGCGCCCGCAGCCGCCGGGCCCGCCGAAGGGTTGGGCCAGCCGTCACGCGGAGCGACAAGCCGCATCTCGGCCAGGCCGAAGTTCAGCATGGCGCGCGCAGCCTTGCCGATATTCTCGCCCAGCTGCGGGCGGACGAGGACGATGACGGGATCAGTCTGCTGCGACATCGCGCACCGTGCTGGCGAATTGCTCGAAATCGCTGGCCTCGCTGAATTCGCGGTAGACGCTGGCAAACCGGATATAGGCGACGGTGTCGAGCTGGCGCAGCCCTTCCATCACAAGCTCGCCGATTACGGCAGAGGGAATCTCGCTGTCGCCGCGCGTTTCCAGCTGGCGCTGTACGCCCGATACCAGCCGGTCGATCTGCTCGTGAGAGATGGCGCGCTTGCGGCATGCAAGGCGCACCGCATGTTCCAGCTTGCCGCGATCGAAGGGTTCGCGGCGCGGATCCTCGTCCGGGCCGCGCGATTTCAGCACGGTCACTTCGCGCAGCTGTATACGCTCAAACGTGGTGAAGCGCGCGCCGCAGCCCTCGCACTGACGCCTCCGGCGGATGGCGCTGCCATCTTCCGCCGGGCGGCTGTCCTTTACCTGGCTCGATTCATTCGCACAGAACGGGCAACGCACCTAGATCAATACCTTCAGATCTTGCCCTTGGCCTTGGCATATCCCAGGCCGCCGCCGACAACGCCGCCGATGATCGGCCCGACGAAGGGCACGGGGATCGCGATCAGCGCGCCGACCGCGCCCCATTTCGCGGCCTTGCGCGCTTCGGGCGAAAGGCCGTTCCAGTAATCCTTGATGCCGCCGGGTTCGCTCATGATGGGCTCCTTAGTCCTCGTAGATCGGGAATCGATCGCACAGGGCTTCGACGCGCTGGCGGACATTCCGTTCCACCTCCGGGTCGCCGGCCTCTCCGCACTTGGCCAGTCCGTCGAGGACATCGGCGACCATGTGGCCGATTTCGCGGAATTCCTCGGGTCCGAAGCCGCGCGTGGTGCCTGCGGGGCTGCCGACGCGGATGCCGCTGGTCTTCATCGGCGGCAGCGGGTCGAAGGGGATGCCGTTCTTGTTGCAGGTGATGCCCGCACGCTCCAGCGCTTCGTCCGCGTCCTTGCCGGTCACGCCCAGCGGGGTCAGGTCGATCAGCGCGAGATGGGTGTCGGTGCCGCCCGAAACGACTTCGGCGCCGCGCTGCTTGAGCGTGGCGGCAAGCACCTGCGCATTCTCGACCACCAGTCGGCTATAGGCCTTGAAGTCGGGGCGCAGCGCCTCGCCGAAGGCGACTGCCTTGGCGGCGATCACATGCATCAGCGGCCCGCCTTGAAGCCCCGGAAAGACCGCGGAGTTCAGCTTCTTGGCCAGCTTATCGTCATTGGTCAGGATCATGCCGCCGCGCGGACCGCGCAGCGTCTTGTGCGTCGTGGTTGTGGCGACATGTGCGTGCGGGAAGGGCGAGGGGTGGATGCCCGCCGCGACCAGCCCCGCGAAATGAGCCATGTCGACATGGAACAGCGCATCGACCGAATCCGCGATGGCGCGCATGCGGGCAAAGTCGATGATGCGCGGATAGGCGCTGCCGCCTGCGATGATCAGCTTGGGACGGTGCTCCTGCGCAAGACGCTCGACCTCGTCATAGTCGATCAAATGCGTGTCCTTCGTCACGCCATATTGCACGGCGTTGAACCATTTGCCCGACAGCGCGGCCCTGGCGCCATGGGTGAGGTGGCCGCCCGCGTCCAGGCTCATGCCCAGGATGGTATCGCCCGGCTTCACCGTCGCCAGCAGCACCGCGCCATTGGCCTGCGCGCCCGAATGGGGCTGCACATTGGCGAATTCGCAGCCGAAAAGCTCCTTCGCGCGGTCGATGGCAAGCTGCTCGACCGTGTCGGACGGTTCGCAGCCCTGGTAATAGCGGCGGCCGGGATAACCCTCGGCATATTTGTTTGTGAAGACCGAGCCTTGTGCGGCCAGCACCGCCTTGGACACGATATTCTCGCTCGCGATCAGTTCGATCTGCTTGCGCTCGCGCTTCAGCTCGTGGTTGATGGCATCGGCGACGGCGGGGTCCGAGGCGGCGATGTCATCGGTGAAGAACCCGCTGCTGCGGATCGCGGTGTCGACGGTCATGATGTCTCTTTCACGCTTGGGACTTGGGCAAATAGGGACTTGGACAAATTAAACTTGGACAACTGGGTCTGGGGCAGATTCCGTCCCGTTCAGGACGCTTTCCTGGTCACGAAGGGAGGGGCTGAAAGCTTGTCGACGCGCCCTTCGTGACGGCCGCCTTCGAAGCGGCCCACCATGAAGGCGGCGATGCAGGCCTTGGCCATGTCGATCCCGGTCAGGCGCGATCCGATCGCGATGGCGTTGGCATCGTTGTGCTCACGCGCCAGCATGGCTGACAGGGGCTCACCCACCAGCGCGCAGCGCATCGCGGGATGGCGATTGATCGCAATCGAAATGCCGATGCCCGAACCGCAGATCGCGACGCCGAAATCGCACGCGCCGCCGGAAACGGCCAGCGCCAGCTTGTAGCCGAAATCGGGGTAGTCGACGCGTGCATCGTTCTGCGGCCCGCAATCGGTGACGACATGGCCCTCATCCGCCAGCCAGCGGGCGATATCCTGCTTCAAGTCGAAACCGGCGTGATCGGAAGCGATGGCAATGCGCATGAACGGCCTGTGTCAGTTTAGAGACTCGCGGGGTTTGGCGTCGCGCATAGTGGGTCAATACGCGAATGGCCACTGCAATCCGGTTTGGGGCAGGGAAAGCGTTGATTTGCCGACGCGCCAGCGGACAGCCAAACGAAAGGGGCCCCGGAGGGAATTTTCCCGCGAGGCCCCCATCTTTTCTTTCGAATGAACGGCTTACTGGTCGAGGAAGCTGCGCATCTTGCGGCTGCGGCTCGGGTGCTTCAGCTTGCGCAGCGCCTTTGCCTCGATCTGGCGGATACGTTCGCGGGTGACCGAGAACTGCTGTCCGACTTCCTCAAGCGTGTGATCGGTGTTCATGCCGATGCCGAAACGCATGCGCAGCACGCGCTCCTCACGCGGGGTGAGCGAAGCGAGGACGCGGGTGACCGTTTCCTTCAAATTCGCCTGGATGGCGGCATCGACCGGAATGATCGCGTTCTTGTCCTCGATGAAATCGCCCAGGTGCGAATCCTCCTCGTCGCCGATCGGCGTTTCGAGGGAGATCGGCTCCTTGGCGATCTTCATCACCTTGCGAACCTTTTCGAGCGGCATCGACAGACGCTCGGCCATTTCCTCGGGCGTGGGCTCGCGGCCCTGCTCGTGCAGGAACTGGCGGCTCGTGCGGACCAGCTTGTTGATCGTCTCGATCATGTGGACCGGGATACGGATCGTGCGGGCCTGATCGGCGATCGAGCGGGTGATCGCCTGCCTGATCCACCAGGTCGCATAGGTCGAGAACTTGTAGCCGCGGCGGTATTCGAACTTGTCGACCGCCTTCATCAGGCCGATGTTGCCTTCCTGGATCAGGTCGAGGAACTGCAGCCCGCGATTGGTATATTTCTTCGCGATGGAAATCACGAGGCGCAGGTTCGCCTCGACCATTTCCTTCTTCGCAATGCGCGCCTCGCGCTCACCCTTCTGCACCATGTTCACGATGCGGCGGAACTCGGGCAGGGCCATGCCGGTCTGGCTGGCGATATCGGCGATCTCGGCGCGAATGCGCTCGACCGCTTCGCCTTCCTTGTCGGCGAAGGCGGCCCATTTCTTGTCCTTCTTCGCGACGCTGGTCATCCATCCTTCGTCAAGCTCGTGCCCGACATAGGACTGAAGGAAGTCGGCGCGCTTCACCTTGTGCCGTTCGGCAAGGCGCAGCATCTGGCCGCCAAGTGCGGTCAGCCGGCGGTTGAAGGCATAGAGATTGTCGACCAGGAATTCGATCTTGGTCGCGTGGAACTGCACGGATTCGACCTCGGCGGTCAGCTCCTCGCGCAGGTTCTCGTACTTGTCTTCCTTGCCCTTGGCGAAGACATCGCCGCGGCCCATCGCGTCGACCCGCTCGTTCTGCAGCTTCTCGAAGCTCTTGAACAGCTTGGTGATGCGGGCGAAACGTTCCAGCGCGTCCGGCTTGAGAGCGGCTTCCATCTGGGCGAGCGAGAGGGTGTTGTCCTCCTCGTCGTCGTCCTTGCGGCGGCTTTCGCCGTCCTCGCCGTCCTCGCCTTCGCTCTCTTCATCCTCGTCGTCGTCATCGTCCTCTTTATAGGACGGACCGGCGGTTTCCTCGGAAATCTCGCCGTCGCCTTCGTCGTCGTCGTTGAGGTTCTCGGGCGCGGGCTCCTTGGACAGCATGGCGTCGAGATCGAGGATCTCGCGCAGCTGCATTTCCTCGTTGTTGAGCGCCTCGGACCACTGGATGATCGCGTGGAAGGTGATCGGGCTTTCGCAAAGCCCCATGATCATCATGTCGCGTCCGGCCTCGATCCGCTTGGCGATGGCGATCTCGCCCTCGCGGCTCAGCAGTTCGACGGCACCCATCTCGCGCAGATACATCCGCACGGGATCGTCGGTCCGCTCGATCGTTTCCTTCTTCTTGACCGGCGCCTTGTGATCCTTGGGCGCGGTGCCATCGTCGGAATCGGTATCGTCGTCGTCGTCCGAATCGATTTCGTCGGGCGTTTCCTCGCCCTCTTCGGAATCGTCGTCGTTCTCGACGATGTTCACGCCCATTTCCGAGATCGCGGACATCACATCCTCGATCTGCTCGGACGACATCTGGTCCTGCGGCAGGGCCTCGTTCAGCTCGTCATAGGTGATCACGCCGCGCTTCTTGGCGCGAGCGATCAGCTTCTTGATGGACGCTTCGTTGAGGTCGATCAGCGGCGCATCGCCGTCACTACCGCCGCCGTTTGTCGTTTTGGTCGCCATTACCGCCTATTCATCTGTCTGATCTTCAGCCCGCCGGTCCCTTGGACAAGGACCCGCCGGGGCGTTCGATCGAATGATTTCCTGCCAGCCCGTATTTTACTGGTTGCCACCTCGCATGGCCGCCATTTGCATGAGGCGAGCATCGAATTCCAGCTTTCTCTTCAACAAACGCTGCTGCTCGGCGAATGACCCTTCCGGATCCTCGCCAAACCGCGCGGTTGCCGCTGCGAGGGCGGCCTCTATCACCGGTCTTTCTACCAGCAGCGAGATCGCCTCCGTCAAATCCTTCGTGGCCTCGGGCTCCGTCGTTCGATCGGACAGGAAGGCAAGTTTCATGCCGCCGATCGCATCCCCATGGGGCAGGGCCAGTCCACGCTCGGCCAATATGGCGGGAATATCGTGACTTTCAAGCGACCCACCACCGATTTGCCCCGTTTCCGCAAGTTCCAGCAAGGCGTCGAGGATGCGCGCCTGTCCGCTATCCTCGGGCCGAAGCTGAGAGATCTGCTCGGCCCGCGCGGCAAGCAGGGACGGATGGCGTGTCAGGCCGAAGATGACCGCGCCCATCAGGCGGGTTCGCGCGGTCGCGGGCCCAAGCTGGCGCAGCAGGGGCGAGGGCGGGGCGTTGGTGCTGCCGAAACTGCGGAAGCCGCGGCCGTCGCGGTTTTGCCCCCTTGGCGTAAAGGAACGCGGCGCGCGCGGCGGAAAGGCGAATTCCGAAAATCGGTCGCGCAGTTCGCGGGCATAGAGCGCGCGAATGTCGGGGTGCTGGATTGTATCGGCATGCGCCATCAGCCGCTCCTTCAGACCCGCCTTGGCCTCGGGCGTGTTCTGCAAGGTGGCTGACCTCTCGTGCCGCCAGATGATGTCCAGCAGGCCTTCTCCCTTGCCCAGCAGTCCCTTCATCGCGGCACGGCCGTCGCGGCGGATCAGATCGTCGGGGTCCAGTCCTTCCGGCAGGGTGACGATGGACAGGCTGTGGCCGGGACGCAGCATCGGCAGTGCGCGCTCCACCGCGCGCATCGCGGCGCGCTGGCCCGCCGCATCGCCATCGAAGCACAGCACCGGCACCGGAACCATGCGCCACAACAGATCGATCTGCTGCTCGGTCAGTGCCGTGCCCATCGGGGCGACCGCCTCGCCGATGCCGGCGCCCGCCAGCGCCACCACGTCCATATAGCCTTCTACCACGACCAGGCGATCGCTCTGGCGCGATGCGGCGGAGGCGCGGTGGAGGTTGTAGAGCGTGCGGCCCTTGTCGAAGACCGGGGTGTCGGGGGAATTGAGATATTTGGGCGCACCGGAAGATTGGGAAGCGTCCATCTTTTGAAGGATCCGCCCGCCAAAGCCGATGACCCGCGCGCGGCGGTTCTGGATCGGCAGCATCAGCCGCCCGCGGAACCGGTCGTACGGTTCCTTGCCGTCGACCGAGATCAGTAGGCCGGCCTCGATTAGCATGTCGCGTTCGAAGCCTGACAGCGCCTGCGCTATCGCGCCCCGGGCGTCCGGGGCATAGCCGAAGCCGAATTCGCGGATCTGCGCCTCGGTAATGCCGCGCTGCTTCAGATAGGCGCGCGCCTCGGCGCCATCGGGACCGGACAGGTTGCGCACGAACCAGGCCTGCGCCTCGCCCAGCACGTCGTGCAGCGAAGCGCGCTGCTCGGCTGCCTGCGCATAGCGGGGATCGGGTGCGGGCACTTCCATGCCGGCCTGCTCGGCCAGTTCCTTGACCGCATCCATGAACGGCAGGCCGCGCTGGTCGGTCATCCAGCGGATCGCATCGCCATGCGCGCCGCAGCCGAAGCAGTGATAGAACTGCTTCTCGTCGTTGACGTAGAAGCTGGGCGTATTCTCGTTATGGAACGGGCAGCAGGCCTTGAACTCGCGCCCCGCACGCTGAAGCTTTTCGGTACGACCGATCAGCGCGGACAGGGTGGTCCGCGACCGCAGTTCGTCCAGCCATTGGGGTGAGAGCGCCATCGCCCCCTAATGCCGCAGCTGCCCTAGGAAAGCGAGGCCTTCACCAGCGCGCTTGCCTTGCTCATGTCCAGCTCGGTGCCGTGGCGCGCCTTCAGCTCGGCCATGACCTTGCCCATGTCCTTCATGCCGCTGGCGCCGGTGTCGGCCTTGATTTGCTCGATCGCGGCGGTGGTTTCCTCCTCGCTCATCTGCGCGGGAAGGAACTCCTCGATCACGGCCAGTTCCTTCTCCTCGGCCTCGGCGAGTTCGGCGCGGCCGCCCTCGTTGTACATCGTGATCGATTCGCGGCGCTGCTTGGCCATCTTCTGCAGCACGTCGATCACCAGCGCGTCGTCGTCGCCCGCCGCCTCGCTGGTGCGCAGTTCGATGTCGCGGTCCTTGACCTTGGCCAGGATCAGGCGGACGGCGTTCAGCCGCTCCTTGTCCTTGTCCTTCATGGCCTGGATCTGGGCTGCCTTGAGATCGTCGCGAAGCATGATTTTTCTCTTGTCAAAGGAGTGATCTGGTCGTTCGCTCGCCAGATAGGCTTGATTACGGGCGATGCAAACCGAACTTGAGGCCTGTAACCTGCATTTATGCGGCAAGCCCGCTTGACGGTATGCGCTCTCGTCTCTAGCGGACGGGACTTAGCACATATCGCCGGAAACCCTAGCTAACGGAGCGCCAAATGGCCGACCCCGCTTCTTCGCACGCGCCCATCCCCCAGGGCGCGACCGCCGCCCTCGTCTTTGCCGACGGCCATGTCGCCTATGGCCGCGGTTTCGGCGCTGTCGGAGAAGCCGTGGGAGAGCTCTGCTTCAACACCTCCATGACCGGCTATCAGGAAGTGATGACCGATCCGTCCTATGCGGGGCAGGTGGTCTGCTTCACCTTTCCGCATATCGGCAATGTCGGCACGAACGAGGAAGACGTCGAGGGCAAGGTCGATTCGGCGCTGGGCTGCATCGTGCGCGAGGATGTGACCGATCCGTCGAACTTTCGCGCGATGGGCGATTTTCCCGAATGGATGGCGGCCAAGGGCAAGATCGGCATCGCTGGCCTCGACACCCGCGCGCTGACCCGCCGCATCCGCATCCAGGGCGCGCCCAACGTGGTGATCGCGCATGATCCCGGCGGCAAGTTCGACATCGACGCGCTGGTCGCCAAGGCGGCCGGCTGGAGCGGTCTGGAAGGGCTGGACCTGGCCAAGGGTGTCAGCCGCAAGGGTCACGAAGGCTGGAACGGCGGTCACTGGGTGCTGGGCGAGGGCTATGGCGCGCCGTCGGGGGAGGGCCGCCCACATGTGGTCGCCATCGACTATGGCGCGAAGGACAATATCTTTCGCAATCTCGTCAGGGCAGGGGCCAGGGTCACCGTGGTCCCCGCCGAAACCGGCTATGACGAGATAATGGGCCTGAAGCCGGATGGCGTGTTCCTGTCGAACGGACCCGGCGATCCGGCGGCGACGGGCATCTATGCGGTGCCGGTGATCAAGGCTCTTCTGGATGCGGATGTGCCGCTGTTCGGCATCTGCCTTGGACACCAGATGCTGGCGCTGGCGGCGGGCGCGAAGACCGGCAAGATGTTCCAGGGCCACCGCGGCGCGAACCATCCGGTACAGCGCGTCGGCGGCAACTGGGGAGAGACCGAGGGGCTGGTCGAGATCACCTCGATGAACCACGGCTTTGCGGTCGACGGCGACACCCTGCCCGAGGGCGTGGTCGAGACGCACAAGTCGCTGTTCGACGGCACCAATTGCGGCATCGCGATCACCGGCAAGAAGGCGTTCGGCGTGCAGTACCACCCCGAGGCGAGCCCGGGGCCGCAGGACAGTTTCTATCTGTTCGAGAAGTTCGTGGGTGCGCTTCGCTGATCACGCTCATCCTGCTGCATCCTTGATATTCGTTAGGCGAGAACAATAATGCCAAAACGCACTGACATCTCCTCCATCCTCATCATTGGCGCGGGTCCGATCATCATCGGGCAGGCTTGCGAGTTCGATTATTCGGGCACGCAGGCGGTCAAGGCGCTGAAGGAAGAGGGCTACCGGGTCATCCTGGTAAACTCGAACCCCGCCACGATCATGACCGATCCGGAAATGGCCGACGCCACCTATGTCGAGCCGATCACGCCGGAATTCGTCGAGCGCGTGATCGCCAAGGAGCGGCCCGATGCGCTGCTGCCCACCATGGGCGGGCAGACCGCGCTGAACACCGCGCTCAAGCTGTTCGAGACCGGCGTGCTGGACAAATACGGCGTCAAGATGATCGGCGCGGACGCCGACGCCATCGACAAGGCCGAGAATCGCCAGCGCTTTCGCAAGGCGATGGACAAGATCGGCCTGGAATCGGCGCGCAGCGGCGTGGCGAACACGCTGGCCGAGGCGGTCGCGGTGCTCGAGCATACCGGCCTGCCCGCCATCATCCGCCCGTCCTTCACGCTGGGCGGGACCGGCGGCGGCATCGCCTATAACAAGGCGGAGTTCGAGCAGATCGTGCGCGAAGGGCTCGACGCCAGCCCCACGACCGAGGTGCTGATCGAGGAATCGCTACTCGGCTGGAAAGAGTACGAGATGGAGGTTGTCCGCGACCGGAAGGACAATTGCATCATCATCTGCTCGATCGAGAACGTCGATCCGATGGGCGTGCATACCGGCGATTCCATCACGGTCGCTCCGGCGTTGACGCTGACCGACAAGGAATACCAGATCATGCGCACCGCCAGCATCGAGGTGTTGCGCGAAATCGGTGTTGAAACAGGCGGTTCCAACGTACAGTTCGCAGTCGATCCCAAGACCGGACGGCTGATCGTGATCGAGATGAACCCGCGCGTCTCGCGCTCGTCCGCGCTGGCGTCGAAGGCTACCGGCTTTCCCATCGCGCGCGTCGCGGCCAAGCTGGCCGTGGGCTATACGCTGGACGAGATCACCAACGAGATCACCGGCGCGACGCCTGCCAGCTTCGAGCCGACCATCGACTATATCGTCACCAAGATCCCGCGCTTCGCCTTCGAGAAGTTCAAGGGCGCGCAGAACAAGCTGTCCACCGCGATGAAATCGGTGGGCGAAGTGATGGCGATCGGCCGCAACATGAAGGAATCGCTGCAGAAGGCGCTGCGCGGCCTGGAAACGGGCCTCGACGGCTTCAACCGGGTCGAGGAACTGGAAGGCGCCAGCAGGGACCTGCTGACCGCGCGCCTTTCCGAACGCACGCCCGAACGGTTGCTGATCGTGGCGCAGGCCTTCCGCGAAGGGATGTCGTTGGAGGAGATCAACGCGATCACCCAGTACGACCCCTGGTTCCTGCGCCATATCGAGCAGATCATCGCCGAAGAAGCCGAGATCACCGCGAACGGCATCCCGCGCACTACCGAAGGGCTGCGCCGCCTGAAGGCGATGGGCTTTTCGGACAAGCGCCTCTCGACCCTCGCGGTGCGTTCGGTCGGCGTCGCCGGCGGCATGGGCGAGACGCAGGCGAAGCGTTCGGGCCTGTTGCACGATACGCTGAAGGCGATGGCGGGCGGCACTTCCGAAGAGGAAATTCGCGCGCTGCGCCACAAGCTGGGCGTGCGCCCGGTGTTCAAGCGCATCGACAGTTGCGCCGCCGAGTTCGAGGCAATCACGCCCTACATGTACTCGACCTATGAGAACCCGCTGTTCGGACAGGCCGAGAACGAGGCCGATCCGTCCGACCGCAAGAAGATCGTCATTCTCGGCGGCGGTCCCAACCGGATCGGGCAGGGGATCGAGTTCGACTATTGCTGCTGCCACGCCTGCTTCGCGCTGGAAGAGGCGGGGTATGAGACGATCATGATCAACTGCAATCCAGAGACGGTGTCGACCGACTACGACACTTCCGACCGGCTCTATTTCGAGCCGCTGACGGCGGAGGACGTGCTGGAGATCCTGGACGTCGAGAGGTCGCGTGGCACGTTGGTAGGCGTGATCGTGCAGTTCGGCGGGCAGACCCCGCTCAAGCTGGCGCAGGCGCTGGAGGATGCGGGCATCCCGATCTTGGGCACCAGCCCCGATGCGATCGACCTGGCCGAGGACCGCGAGCGGTTCGCGCAGCTTGTGAACAAACTCAACCTGCTGCAGCCCGCCAACGGCATCGCGCGCAGCCAGGAAGAGGCGCGCGGGATCGCGACCAGGATCGGCTATCCGGTTCTGATCCGCCCGTCCTATGTACTGGGCGGCCGCGCGATGGAGATCGTGGACAGCGAGGCGCAGCTTGACGAATACATGGCGACCGCGGTGCGCGTTTCGGGCGATTCTCCGGTGCTGATCGACCAGTATCTGCGCGATGCGGTGGAATGCGACGTCGATGCGCTGTGCGACGGGACCGACGTGGTGGTTGCGGGCGTGATGCAGCATATCGAGGAAGCCGGCGTCCATTCGGGCGACAGCGCCTGCACGATCCCGCCCTATAGCCTGCCCGACGACATCATCGCCGAGATGGAGCGCCAGGCCGAAGCGCTTGCCCATGCGCTGAAGGTGGTCGGGCTGATGAACATCCAGTTCGCGGTCAAGGACGGGCAGGTCTATCTGATCGAGGTCAATCCGCGTGCCAGCCGGACCGTGCCCTTCGTCGCCAAGGCGATCGGTCAGCCCATCGCCAAGATGGCCGCCCGCGTGATGGCTGGCGAGAAGCTGGCCGACCTGCCCAAGATCAAGCGCGACATCGATTATGTCGCCGTGAAGGAAGCCGTGTTCCCCTTCAACAAGTTCCCCGGCACCGATCCGGCATTGTCGCCCGAGATGAAGTCGACCGGCGAAGTCATGGGCATCGATCCCGACTTCACCGGCGCCTTCATCAAGAGCCAGCTGGGCGCAGGCGCTCTGATGCCCGAGGGCGGCGTGCTGTTCGTGTCGGTCAAGGACAGCGACAAGCAGATCGTCCTGCCTGCGGTGAAGCTGTTGGCCGAAAACGGGTTTACCGTCATCGCCACGGGTGGCACCCAGCGTTTCCTTGCGGAGAACGGGGTCGAGGTAAAGCTGGTCAACAAGGTGGCCGAGGGTCAGCCGCATATCGTCGATGCCATCATCGACGGCGACGTGAACCTGATCTTCAACACCACCGAGGGGTGGCAGAGCCTGAAGGATTCGAAGTCGATCCGCCAGGCGGCCCTGGTCGGGAAGGTGCCGATCTATACCACAGCGGCAGCCGCGCTGGTCGCGGCGCAGGCAATCGCTGCCCAGCGCGGCGGCAAGCTTGAAGTACGGTCGCTTCAGTCCTATTATGGCTGACCGCTAACGTTCCTCCCGCAACGTCAGTCCCATGGGTTTCCTGCTGCAAGATGTGGCGGGAACGGGGACTGCGTTTTGCCGGCGAGGGACCAGGAGGATTTGAATTACAATGGCGAGTGTCGAAAAGGTACCCATGCTGGCGGAAGGCTATGAAAAGCTGACTGCCGAACTGAAGCTGCTTCGCGAAGAGCGTCCGCGGATCGTGGACGCGATCGAGGAAGCGCGTGCGCATGGCGATCTGTCGGAAAATGCCGAATATCACGCCGCGAAGGAGCGCCAGGGCCAAGTCGAGGCCACGATTGCCGATCTTGAGGACAAGGTCAGCCGTGCGCAGATCATCGATCCGACCACGCTGTCGGGCGACAAGGTGATCTTCGGCGCCACGGTGACGATGCTGGACGAGGACGAGAAACCGGTCCGCTACCAGATCGTCGGCCCGACCGAGGCGGACGCCAAGTCCGGCCGGATCAGCTACTCAAGCCCGCTGGGCCGCGGGCTGATCGGCAAGAAGGTCGATGACGAGATCGAGGTGACCGTGCCTTCGGGTGAGCGGTTCTATCTGATCAAGAAGATCGAATTCATCTGATCGAGAGAAAGGCGGGAGGACCGATCGTCTTCCCGCCTTTCGCGTCTGCTTGGCTCAGTTCCCGAGATTGGGTTCCATAAGTCGGTGCAGGTGCACGACGACATATTTCATTTCGGCATCGTCCACGGTCTGCTGCGCCTTGCTGCGCCATGCGTTTTCTGCGGATTCAAAATCGGGAAAGATACCGACGAGGTCGAGCGCTGAAAGATCCTCGAACTCCTGACCGCGCGGATCCTTTACCCGACCGCCCATCACGAGATGCAGTTTCTGCGCCATTCAAAACTCCGCTGGCAAAATGAAAAGCCGCCCCACCGGGTCGGGTAGGGCGGCCTTTAACGCATCGCCAACGCGATCAAAAGAGGCAATTGGCGTGTCCGGGTATCAGCCGCGCAGGCGCGACATCATGGAGCGGGACTTGAGCCCGGCATCCTCGCTTGCCTGCCGGGCTGAAAGGGCGGCACTTTCGCCGACGTGGCGGGCGGACAGATAGCCGCTTTCGCCGCGACGGGAGAGGTTGTTGGCAAGATCGCGGCTCGTTTCAGAGACGCTTTCGCCGATTTCGCCCAGCTTCTCACGAGACTCTTCGGCAGCACTGCCAGCGATGGCCATGATTTCATGCCCGTACTTGGCGGCAAGCTCTGCCAGCACGCCGCCTGCGGTAACGACCGAACCGCGCACCTTGCGTCCCGGCCTGCCCGGAAGCGAAAGCGCAATCAACGCGCCGATTGCGACGGCGCCGGTCATGGCGACGAACGGATGTTCCTTGACGAACTCCTTGGCACTGTCCGCAGCGGCCCTCGACTGTTCGGCAGCCTTTGCACGCGCGGGGGCCGTACGTTCGGAAATGCGCGCCTGCGCGGCCGATACCTTTTCGGAAAGCGTCGGATCGCGGGGCGAATCAAGATTGTCCGAGGGCGGCACGACCGCCTGCGGCGTAGCGTTGGGCTTGGGAGTTGTGGCTGTGTCGATCATGGGAGTCCCTCTTTTTTCAGAAAAGCGCTTTGAAAGATCAATGGATCGAACCGCGTCCGGTTCCGACATGAGGGGAAAAGGCTGAGAAACGCTGGCTTCAGCGCACTGGGTAACGACGCTCGACGTAATAGTCCGCCGGTTCGTAGTCGGCGGGTTCATAGTCGTAGTCGTCGTCTTCCCCGGTATCGTCGCGGCCGACAATATGGTCCACGAATGCCAGGATCGGACCGCGCAGGAACCATCCGGTCAGGCCAAGCGCACCCAGGGTGACAACCGTCCGGTGCGTATTGGCCGCATCCGCGGCTTCTTCGGCGATCACCTTGCCGTCGTCGACCAGGCGGGTTGCGATCCGCTTGCCCACGCCGGCGGCGTCCAGATCGGCGCGGACCATTTCGCGCTGCGTATCGAACACGGTGCGCGCGGCGTTGCGCAGGCGTCTCGCTTCAATGACGTCGGTTTCGGTCATTCGATCAGCCCTTCTTGTCCGTAATGATCTGCTTGGCCCGGTTGAGCCTGGAGGAAGCGGTCTTGGCGAGCATCAGCGCGCCAATGGCCAGAACGGCCGTGACGAGTGCAGTCGATCCCCAATAGGTAATGATCTGTCCCAGCGCGAGAACCAGTCCGACCACAAGCGCGATGCCGGCGAAGAAAGCAAGCACGGCAGCAGCGCCGAACAGGGCGGTGATGCCCTTGGCGGCGGTCGCGGCATAAAGGGCGCGCTTCTTGTGATAGTCGATTTCGGCCTCGGCCAGCAGCTTGCCGTCCTCGACCAATACGCGCACGTCCTCGACCAAGGATCGTTCTGCTGCGATATCGTCGGTAGTTTCCGACATCAATCAATCCCCCTATCGCACCCCGATGCTCAATGCCGGGCGCGTTCTTGTCGCGATGATATTCGGCGAATACCATTCCCCGGAGCCATAGCCGCGATCGCGGTCGGTTCCGGGGAACGTTATCGAAACTTAGCTGCGACGGAACATGCGTGCCAGGACAAAGCCGGCACCGGCGGCGATCGCCACTGCCGTTCCCGGGCTCTTGCGCACGAATTCACGCGCTTCCTCGCCCAGTTCCTCGATCGACTTTTCGTCGAGTGAAGCGGCGTTCTTTTCAAGGCTGCCAGCTGCGGTGCGCGCATAGTCGCCGTACTTGACGCCCAGCTTCTCGTCGAGCGTTTGCGCGTTGTCGGTGATCAGGCGCGACAGCGCGATCAGGCCTTCGCTGGCCTTGCCCTTGGATTCGTTCGCCAGGTCATAGGCCTTGGCCTTGGCCTGGTCGCCATATACCGCGGCATCGCCCTTGAGCTGCTCGCCCTTTTCGCCGGCGCGGTTCTTGTACGAACCCGACTTCTCGAAGGCCTCGGCCTTCAGCTCGGCAACACCGGCCTTCGCTTCGTCGAGCGCCTTTGAGAAGCGGCTCTTCGCCTCGGCGCGGTGATCGGTGCCGGGAAAGCCCGTGCCGGTCGTGGTGGTGCCGGTCGTGGTGGTACCGGTCGTGGTGGTCGTCGTCGTGGGTTCGATCGGAGTGGTGGAATTGACCATGGTTTGCATCTCTCGTCCTTGTCGGCTCTTGGCGGGAAGCCGAGGTGATTTGCAGGGTCAGACCCTCGATTGCCTCGACGGCCCTGCGGTTCTGTCGTTCACCCGCTGCTCGAAACGCGACTGGCGCCTTTCGCATGCGGATATTCAAGGGTAACCATTGCTGGCTTACCCATTCGCTGATGCAATAACGACTGTTGCCAGCCATTGTTCCGCCAACTAATCCGCGACCATATATTGAAACCGGCGTGGCTCCGCGCCGCAACTTCATTACACCGATTTTCGCTCCGACCGGGGCGCTTCTAGCATGAGAGGCATAATACCATGACGGCAATCATCGACATCCACGCGCGCGAGATCCTGGACAGCCGCGGCAACCCCACGGTGGAGGTCGATGTGCTGCTCGAAGACGGATCGATGGGCCGCGCGGCGGTTCCCTCGGGCGCGTCCACCGGCGCGCATGAAGCGGTGGAGCTGCGTGACGGGGACAAGTCGCGCTATCTGGGCAAGGGCGTGCTGAAGGCCGTCGATGCCTGCAATACCGAGATTTCCGACATGCTGCTTGGCCTCGACGCCGAAGACCAGCGCGACATCGACTATGCGATGATCGAGCTGGACGGGACCGAGAACAAGTCGCGGCTTGGCGCGAATGCCATGCTGGGCGTATCGCTGGCGGCGGCACGCGCGGCGGCTGCGGCACGCGGCCTGCCGCTCTATTCCTATGTCGGCGGGGTGTCGGCGCACATACTGCCGGTTCCGATGATGAACATCATCAATGGCGGCGAGCATGCGGACAACCCGATCGATTTCCAGGAATTCATGGTCATGCCGGTCGGAGCCGAATCGATTTCCGAAGCGGTGCGCTGGGGCGCGGAGATCTTCCACACGCTGAAGAAGGGCCTTTCGGACAAGGGCCTGTCGACCGCCGTGGGCGACGAGGGCGGCTTCGCGCCCAATCTGGCCAGCACGCGCGATGCTCTCGACTTCATCATGACCTCTATCGAGAAGGCAGGCTTCAAGCCGGGCGACGATGTCGCGATCGCGCTCGATTGCGCCAGCACCGAATTCTTTGCCGACGGACGCTATGACATCGCGGGCGAGGGGATCTCGCTGAACGGTCAGGAAATGGCCGATTACCTCGCCGATCTATGCGCGGCCTATCCGATCCGCTCGATCGAGGACGGGATGGCCGAGGACGATTTCGAAGGCTGGAAGGCGCTGACCGACAAGATCGGCGGCAAGGTCCAGCTGGTAGGCGACGATCTGTTCGTGACCAATCCGCGCCGCCTGTCCATGGGGATCGAGCAGGGGCTGGCCAATTCGCTGCTGGTCAAGGTCAACCAGATCGGCACGCTGACCGAAACGCTCGAGGCCGTGAGCATGGCGAACCGCGCAGGCTATACCGCGGTGATGAGCCATCGTTCGGGCGAGACGGAGGATTCGACCATCGCCGACCTGGCCGTTGCGACGAACTGCGGGCAGATCAAGACGGGCTCGCTCGCGCGGTCCGACCGGCTGGCCAAGTACAACCAGCTGATCCGGATCGAGGAAGAGCTTGGCGCGAGCGCGCTCTATGCCGGGGCAGGGGCTTTCGGCAGGCTCGCCTGATCGCTGGCGACACAGCATCATGACGATGCCCGCCTCGGATGGGGGGGCGGGCATCCTTTTGCGTCGGATGCCGGGCGGGGCCCGGAACGGTTTGCGCCTTGGCGCGTCAGCCTCTAGAACGGCGGTGCCATGTTTTCGCCATAGATTGTACCGCCCGCGGTGCATTGATTTGTCAGAGTTCGTTCTTGTCCTTCGCTCGCCCGATCACGCTGCCCGACCTGCTGCAGCACAAGTTTCGCCTTGCCGTGGCGATGCTGCTTGCGCTTGGCCTGCTGGCCTGTTCGTCAAGTGAAGAGGCCGCAGTGTCGCCGTTTCAGGGCACGGGCATCGGCATCAGCACGGCGGATCTCGACACGACGATCGATCCGGGCAATGATTTCTTCGAATATGCCAATGGTAAATGGCTGGCGGCGGCCCAAATACCCGAGGGCGCCAATGCCATCGGCCGGCAGTCTCGCGCAGAGGCCGAACTGGAACGGCGCCTGACGACCATCGTCGAGGATATTGCCGGACGTCCGCAGGATGCCGGAACCCCCGAAGCCGTCGTCCGCGACTATTACCGCCAGTTCATGGACCGGGTCGCCATCAATCGGCAGGGCATTTCACCCGCGATGGGCGACATCAGGCGGTTCCAGAACGTCGGAGAGCGGTCTGCTTTGTCCGAGGTGATTGGTGGCACGCTTCGCGCCGATGCATCGCCGATGCTGTTCACCGAAAGCCAAAGTCCCAATCTGTTTTCGGTCGCGGCGCTGCCCGCGCCCGACGATGGGCAGATCGTTCCATGGCTTTTCGCGGGCGGTCTGGGCTTGCCCCAGCGGGCCGACTATCTGGCGGAGACGGCGCAGGCCCGATCCAATCGCGCCGCCTATCGCGATTATGTCGCCCGCGTCCTCTCCCTTGCCGGACTGGACGAGACGGCCGAGCGCGCGAATGGCGTGCTGGCCCTGGAAACCAGCCTGGCCGAGGCACAGGGCGAGGCAGTGCCCGACCGCGACCGACTCGCTTCCGCTGCCGTATGGAGCCGCGACGAGCTTGAGGAGCGGGCCCCCGGACTGGATTGGTCAGCCTTGCTCTCGTCGGCCGGATTGGGCTCTGCCGAGCGCATAGCCGTGCTCGATCCGCAGTCCGTCGCCGCGATGTCTGCGCTGGCGGGCTCCGAACCGATCGAGGCATGGCGAGACTGGCTGGTGTTCCACCGCCTGAGCAGCCATGCCAATGTTCTGCCTGACGATTTCGGCAGCGCGCATTTCGCTTTCCATGACCGCCGCCTCGATCGGCGCGCCCGCCCCGAACCGCTGGAGCAGCAGGCCGTCGCGCAGATCGGCACGCTGTTCACCGATACGATGAGCCGCCTCTATGCAGAGCGCTATTTTTCGTCAGAGGAGAAGCGCGATGTGGAGATCATCGCCGAACGCGTGCGCGATGCGCTTGTCCGCAAGGTTCAGGACGACCCCGACCTCGGCGACGAGGCGAAGGACGCGGCGGCCCGCAAACTCGAGCAGCTGACGCTGGGGATCGCCTATCCCGAAAGCTATAACGAAATCGAAGAACTTCGGGCGGTCGGCAACAATGCCTATGCCAAGACGATCGCGGCCGAACGCGCGGCCTATGCGCGCGAGATTGCCGCCGTCGGGCAGGAGAAGCGGGGCCGCTGGCGGACCGGCGCGCACCGGATGCAGGCTGTCTATCTGCCCCTGCAGAACGCCATCAACGTTCCCGCCGCGATACTGCAGCCGCCCTTCTACGATCCCGAGGCCGACGCGGCGGCGAATTATGGCTCCATCGGCACCATCATAGGGCGCGAGATGAGCCGCGCGGTGGACCGGACCGGTACGATGATCGACGCGGATCTGCGGATAGCCGATTGGCTGGCCCCGTCGGATCGGGCTGCGCTAGACGAACGGACCCGCAAGCTGGCAGGACAATTCGGCGAATACCGATCTGACCCGAACCTGGCGGTGGACGGCGAGGGCACCTCTGACGACGACGGCATCGACCTGGCCGGACTGGTCGCGGCGTACGACGCCTATCGCGCATCGCTGGATGGCCGCGAACCGCGCGTGATAGAGGGTTATACCGGCGACCAGCGCTTCTTCATCGCCTTTGCCCAGCTATGGGCCAGCAAGCTGCGCGAGCCTAATGCACGGACCGCGATCGAGAGCGGACAGGCGACTTTGCCGCGCTACCGTGTCTCGACCGTGCGGAACGTGGATGCGTGGTACCGCGCCTTCGACGTGCAGAACGACGACGCGCTCTACCTCCCTCCCGGCGAGCGCGTCACCATCTGGTAGTCAGGCCGCGAACCGGCCCGACAGTTGCAGCAGCGCGAGTGCCGCTTGCGCCGCTTCGCCGCCCTTGTTCTTCTGCGCCGGATCTGCGCGGACGAGCGCCTGGGCCTCGTTCTCGACAGTCAGGATGCCGTTTCCGATGGCGATGCCGTCCATGGTCAGCGCCATGATCCCGCGCGCGCTTTCGCCTGCCACGATCTCGAAGTGATAGGTTTCTCCTCGGATCACGACGCCGATCCCAACGAAGCCGTCGTATCGGCCACTCTCTGCCGCCATGGCGATCGCCGCGGGGATCTCCAGCGCGCCAGGCACCGTGATCGTCTCGACCTCATGGCCGCCTGCTTTCAGGGCCGCGCTCGCGCCTTCGATCAGCATGTCGTTGAGATGCGAGTAGAAACGGGCTTCCACTATGAGGAAACGAGCCAAGATTATTCTCCAGTTCCGAAATGCGAGCCCCGAGGGTCAGGCGGTCTGCGGGTCTGCCGTTTCAGCGGACAGGAACCGCTCCTCGACGATGGTCAGCCCATAGCCTTCCAGCGCGATCAGCGAGTGATGCGAGGTCGTGAGCAGAATCATCTCGTGCACGCCCAGTTCGGTCAGAATCTGGGCGCCCACGCCGTAATCACGCAATTCGTCCATGTCGGCCACGCCGCGACCCTCCCGCCGGTCGAGCATGCGCCCGACAGCACCGCCGCGCATGTGGCTGATCGCGACGATCACCCCGGCGCCGGCGCTTTCGATCTCGCGCATGGCGTTCGTGAACAGCCCACTGCGCGAGCCCTTTTCGCCGAACACATCCGCAAAGATGTCGAGCGTGTGCATCCGCACCAGGACCGGCTCGTCAGGATTGATGCGGCCGTGGACGAGAGCGATCATTTCATCGCCTGTCGGCTCGTTCCGGAAGGCCAATGCCCTCCAGCGGGCGCCTTCGGACGTTTCGAAACTGCTCTCCGACACGATCTTCACGTGCCGGTCATGGCTGCGGCGATAGGCGATCAGGTCGCGAATCGTGCCGACCTTGAGGTCATGCATCCGGGCGAAGCGGATCAGGTCCTCCATGCGGGACATGCTGCCATCATCGTTCATGATCTCGCAGATCACGCCCGAAGGATTGAGGCCCGCGAGCCGCGCGATATCAACTGCCGCTTCGGTGTGGCCGGCGCGGGTCAGGACGCCGCCGTCGCGCGCGATCAGCGGGAACACATGGCCGGGCGTCACGATGTCCTCGCGGCCCTTCGATGCATCGATGGCGACGCTGATCGTGCGGGCGCGGTCCGCGGCGCTGATGCCGGTCGTAACGCCTTGGCGGGCTTCGATCGAGGTCGTGAAGGCAGTCTCGTGCCGCGTGCGATTGTTGCGGCTCATCAGTTCGAGGCCAAGTTGCTGCACCCGTCCGCGGGCAAGGGCGAGGCATATGAGGCCCCGTCCATGCGTCGCCATGAAGTTGATCGCCGACGGAGTCGCCATTTGCGCGGGGATCACAAGATCGCCTTCGTTCTCGCGATCCTCGTCATCGACCAGGATGAACATGCGTCCGTTCCGGGCCTCGTCGATGATCTCTTCGGGAGAAGCGATGACGTTCCGGTCGCTATTCGCGCGGAGGAACAGGTCGAGCTTGGAGAGCGTTTCCGCCGTCGGGTTCCATTGTGGCTGGTCGCAATCGCGCAGGCTGTTGGCGTGAAGGCCTGCGGCCCGTGCGATCGCGCTCTTGGTCATGCGGCCCGCAGCGACCATTTCGCCGATGCGATCCTTGACCGCGCTGAGATTTGATGTGCTCATTCAGCGGCGATGTCACATTGCAATGTGAGTTGCAAGTGCGGTGTGATCGAAGGCGACTCATTTGGCCGATCCGCACGATGCGAACCGAACCAAATAA
The DNA here is from genome assembly GCF_001661675.2 of Croceicoccus marinus. Lineage (NCBI taxonomy): Bacteria > Pseudomonadati > Pseudomonadota > Alphaproteobacteria > Sphingomonadales > Erythrobacteraceae > Croceicoccus > Croceicoccus marinus. The sequence continues at coordinate 1,301,370 of NZ_CP019602.1, forward strand.
AAACCCCGCCCGGTTAGGGGCGGGGTCGGTTTCTTCGAAAACCGATCAACGGCGGGTGTACAGACCCCAAACCCAGTCGATCAAACCGCGGGTCGCGGTAGCGGGCTTACGATTGTGCATGTTAGGCCTCCAGTTACTGAGGCCTTCCTGTTAACCCTAAAACGATAGTTAATAAAGCGTTAATTTCCTGGGCTCGCAACTTTCCCGCACGTCGAGCATCGAAAGCAATTCAGATATGCGCATCGGGCGCCCGTAGAGGAAACCCTGCCCGATCACGCATCCAAGCGAGATCAGCAGGTCCTGCTCCGTTTCCGTCTCAATGCCTTCGGCGACCAGCCGCATGCCCGCTTTGCGCGCGGTGTCATTCAGGGCGCGAATCACGATTCGCGCGCGTTCGTTATGCTGGGCAAGCGCCACGAAGCTCCGATCGATCTTGATTTCGTCGCAGGGCAGCCCGACCAGCAGCGAGAGATTGGCCTCCCCGGTTCCGAAATCGTCGAGCGAAACGTGAAATCCCTTTTCCTGCAGCCGCTCCAGATTGCGAGCGGCGGTCCGGAAATCCTCGATCTTCGCGGTCTCGGTGATTTCGATCGTGATGGCTTGCGGCCGGCCGCCTCCGGCCGCGATATTGTCGCAGATCAGCGACACGAAATCATGCTCCGCCAAAAGGGTGGCGGAAATGTTAACGGAAATTCGGGCACCCGCATTCAACGCCACGTTCGCCGAACGTGCCGCCAGCCGCAGAGTATGCGCCGTCAGCGGCTTCAACCTGCCTGCCTTCTCGATGAAGGGAATGAAGTCGGATGGGCTGATCTCGCCGCGTTGCGGATGTTTCCAGCGCACCAGCGCTTCGGCCCCGACGACATGACCGCTTTCCAGAAGGCATTGCGGCTGAAACAGCAGATAGATGTGCTGATGCGCGATCGCGTGATCCAGCGACGAGTGAAGGGAGAGCTGCCAATCCGTGTCGAAGCCTCCTTGCTCGCTTACGAGCGCCATCCTGGAGGGTCGTTTCAATGCCGTTTCGGCGGCCACGATTGTTGCGCTGATAGCCTGCCGCGGCTTGCTGACGTCGATATCGAGGATGCCGAAACCGCACGAGAAGTCCAGGGTACGATCCGCTACACGCAAAGGCGCGCTTGCAAGGGCCAGCAATCCCGTGATGTGGCTTCGGGCATGCTCCATCTCATCGAACCAGCCGAAATGGCCGGTCGTGTCGGTATAGACCGCTGTATCGCTGCCTACGGCTAGCCGCTGTGCGATTTGCTGAATGAAACTGCGGTGGAGCGAGGCTTCAAGACTGGCAAGTATCTCCTCGAAATGTTCGACCCTGGCAACAATCAAGCGACCCTTAGATTTGGAGAAATCCTCTTGAAGCGCGTGGAAATTCGCGAGTCCGGACACGCCATCGATCCGTGCGACCCGGTCCCGCCAATTACTGCGAAGGCGGACGGCACCATAAATCGCAAGCAATGTGTAGACCATGCCCGTGGGAAGAAGTCGGTCGAAATATGCAGCCACTATCGGTGCCGCAAGCGAGGCGAGTACCATTGCGATGTACGAGATACGGCGCGGTCGCCTCGGCAGGAAAGCGACAGATAACAGAAGCAGGCCAAAGGCAGAGAACGGAATAAACCAGTCGATCGGCAAAAGGCTTGATGACATCAAGGTTTCGGCTGCGATGATACCGACCACGCTACTTGGCATGGATTTGTTAATCGGCGTACTTATTAAGGTAGAATTCCCACTTCGCGGAACTCCAACAAAAACACGTTTTCCTTGGATGGCTTCCCGATCGACCATCTTTTCGACGGACGCCAAGGAAAAGACAGGAATCGAGTTTGCGGAGAATCTGAAATCAATTGGATAGGCGCCGGTTTTGGTGAAGCTTCCACCAGCGAGCGTAGTCCCCAGGATCGGAACATCACCATTGCCTGTCTGAAGATAGTATTCAGCGTCGAAGACGAATCCGGTCAACGAAGTTCTATTGGTGTCTACCGCCTCACCATCAACGGGCAGATATGCGTTACGAGAGACGGCGAGTGAGCCCTGGGCCGAGGGTTGGTCAAGGGTATTGCGCGACGTGATCTGACCAGCCGTAGCCGGCCAAGCGACGATAACTGGCGTCCTTGCTTTCGCAATGGCGCTTCTCAATGCCGGAATACCGGGATCATCTTCGGGAAAACGACCTTCGAATACGATGAGTTTCGGATCCATGCTGTCGAGCGCTGCGATTGCTGCAGCCTGGCGCTGTGCGACCGAATCAATATTCCCGTCCTGCCGATCGGTCGTAACCAGCACGATCTCACCCGATACCGGGCGCTGCATCATGCGCGAAACGAAGACCCGCGGTACTTCATCGATCAGCTTCGGGATATCGAGGACGAACAGAACGGCTAGCGCCGCGAGCAGCGACAGGAGGACCTGTGACAACCGGCGACGGGTTCTCGGCTCGAGCCGAAAGCGGGGGATGTGCGCGCGCATCGGTCCCTCGCTAGCATAGGATAGTTAAAAGTTCGCTGCCATCCTTGGCGGGAAGAAACTTGGCGAACGGGCTCTATTCGCAGCGATGCCGCCTGGATCGATCAATTGTCAGCCGGTTCGCCAAGGGGTGTTTCGGCGGCGAGAGCGGGGTCATCCCTGATGCCCTCCTGTTCTTCCGGGGGCACTTCGACGGTGACGTCGACGCGGCGATTGGCGGCGCGCCCCTGTTCGTCGGGCTCGCCGCTGGGCAGGGCATTGGACGCGATCGGGTTCTGCTCTCCCATCGCGATAATCGTGATCCGTTCCTCGCTTGCACCCAGCTCCTCAAGCAGATCACGAACCGCCTCGGCACGGCGGCGGGAGGCACGGATGTTGGCATCGTCGCTTCCGCTGCTATCCGAATGTCCGCGCAGTATGATCTGGCCGCCTTCAGCGAACTGCTCGCTCTCGACGATCTCTTGGATCTTCGCCCTCGCATCCGCGCTCAACTCGCTGCCGCCTTCGTCGAAGCTTAAAGTCGCTTCGAGCGGTTCCAAGGGCGGATCGGCGATCGGCCGGCCATCCATGTCGGAACGAAGGATGGACGTGACGCCCACCCCGGCTTCCTCTTCGGGGATAGGGGTAAGGTCGACAGGCGTGCTGACCTCTTCAGATTCGGGCTCTGCCGGCTCGGGCGCATTGCAGGCCGACAGCATTAGCATGGGGACGGCAGCGCCCCAGGCGACCATGTGTTTCCTGGTGTTCTGGCTCGCGGTCATGCGGGTTGTCCCTCCTCTCCTGGCGATTGCTCCGGTCCCTGCTGGTCTTCTCCGTCGGTCATCGTCGATGCCTGCGCGGGCTGGCCGTTCTTGGCCTGGACCTTGGCACGCTTCTCCCGCTTGGACTGGACCTTTTCGGTCACCGGATCCTCGGGCGGGGAATAGGAGACGACCACGTCGCCCGGGCCTGGTGTCGGGCGAGAGGCATGGGTGAAGAAGCGCATGTTGCCGCCCTTCCTCAGCACGAGCACGAATTCGGCATCGTCGGGCAAGGCATCGCGCGCACGATCCAGACCGAACTGTTCTGACAGGCGGGTCTTGCGGAATTCCCAGCCCTGCGACTGCCGCTGGTGCATCTCTTCCATGCCGACGCCGGATTCGAACAGCGAACGGCCCCGGATCGAGGAGGGCAGGGCCCGCGGATCGTTATGATGGCTTGGCTCGCCCAGTTGGTACACCGCATCGCGCCCGATTTCCGGGGCGAATTCGTTGCATACCAGCGCGTTATAGGCTTCGTTCTCGGTCGCGGCGACCATCACCTGGTATTGCGAGAGATCCAGCGAATGTTCTGTCGCCTCGGCCAGGATTTCTCCATGATAGGTGTCGAGGCCTTGCTGCCGCGCGCGCGACAGGCGCCACCAGCTGGTGTCGGCCAGCGTCACGGGCACGTCCAGCTCGTCCAGCTCCTTCGCAAGGGCGATAGACCAGGGGGTCGCGCCGACCAGCAGCAGGCCCGGCGTCGACGACCCCGTCACATTAAGCCAGCGCGCAACCGGTGCCATGGTGAAGCCATGAGCCACGATGGTCGCCACGCAGACCGCGAAGGACAGGCTGATCAGGATGGTGCCGTCATCATAGCCCAGATCCGAGAGGCGCAAGGCGAACAGGCCCGAGATGGCCACCGCCACGATGCCGCGCGGTGCGATCCAGGCCAGAAAGAGCCGCTCGTTCCAGGGGATATTGGAGAAGGCGAGGCTGATCAGCACCGTCGCCGGGCGCACCAGGAACAGGATGGCCAGAAGGAACAATGTGAACTGCCATTCGAGCAGGCGGAGCGTGTCATAATCCAGGCTGGCGGATAGCAGGATGAAGATGCCGGCGACGAGGATCACTGCGACGTTCTGCTTGAACGGGTGAATGTCGCGCAGGGAATCCACGTTCATATTGGCAAGCGCGACGCCCATCAGCGTCACCGCGACCAGTCCGGTTTCCTGCTGTATCAGGTTCGATATGACGAACAGGCCCACGACGGTCACAAGCAGCACCGGTGCCTTCAGATACTCCGGCACATGTCCGCGCGGAAAGCTCCACGCGATGACCCAGGCTGCCGCATAGCCCAGAACGGCTGCAGCTAGCGTCGCGAAGATCAGCGCGGGCACGACGTCGAACAAGGTCGCACCATCGGCCGAGGCGCGAAAATACTCATAGGCCAGCACGGCGCACATTGCGCCGAACGGATCGTTGACGATCGCTTCCCATTTCAGGATGGCTGCCGGACGCGGCGCAACGCTCGACTGGCGAAGCAGCGGCAGGACGACCGTGGGGCCCGTCACCACCAGGATGCCGGCGAACAGGATCGCAACCGGCCAGACAAGTCCGGCGATGTAATAGCAGGCCAGCGATCCCGTCACCCAGCCGACGGGAATGCCGAAGACGACCAGCCGCCAGACCGCGCTTCCGGTTCGTCGCAATTCGCGAAAATCGAGGCTGAGACCGCCCTCGAACAGGATTAGCGCGACGCCGATCGAGATCATGGGTTCCAGCAGTTCGCCGAACGCGTGATGCGGATCGATGACGTTGAGGATCGGCCCCGCCAGGAAACCGGCAATCAGCATCAATACGATCGCGGGCCATCCCGTACGCCACGCGATCCATTGCGAGCCGATGCCCAGCACTCCGACGAGTGCGATTACAATTGCCTGTTCTTCCATGCCCGTCCGTTGCTGCCACATATAGCGGCGTGATGGCAAACCCGTTCATTGCCCGTTCAATGGAATGCCGCGCGGGCCGGGGCGTTCCCCCCGCTGGTGCTTAATCCTTTTTGCGGTAGCCGCCGCCGCCGGGGGTGCGGATCTCGATCGCGTCGCCGGGCTGCATCTCGACACCCGCGCAGGATGCCAGCCTTTTGCGCGATCCGTCCGCGCGCACGACGATATTCTCGCCCGTCTCGCCGGGTTCGCCGCCCGCCAGGCCAAAGGGCGCGACGCGGCGGCGGTTGGACAATATGCCCGCCTCCATCGGTTCGAGGAAGCGGATGCGGCGGATGATGCCGTCGCCCCCGTGCCAGCGTCCCGGGCCGCCCGACCCGCGCCTGATGGCGAAGCGTTCCAGCACGACCGGAAAGCGGCTTTCCAGGATTTCGGGATCGGTCAGGCGCGAATTGGTCATGTGCGTCTGCACCGCATCCGCACCGTCGAATCCGTCTGCGTCGCCCAGCGGCCCCGCGCCGGATCCGCCGGCAATCGTCTCGTAATACTGGTAATCCGCATTGCCGAAGGTCAAATTGTTCATCGTACCCTGCGCGCCCGCCATCGCGCCCAGCGCGCCGAAGATGGTGTCGGTGACGACCTGGCTGGTCTCGACATTGCCCGCGACGACGGCGGCGGGTGATCTGGGGTTCAGCATGGATCCCTCGGGCACGATCAGCCGTATGGGGGCAAGGCAGCCCTCGTTCATCGGCACGTCGCCATCGATCATCGTGCGAATGGCATAGAGCACCGCCGCCTTGACGATGGGAACGGGCGCATTGAAATTGCCCGCGTGCTGGCCGCTGGTGCCGGTAAAGTCGAACAAGGCTTGCTGCGCCTCGCGGTCGATGGTGACGGCAAGGCGGATGATCGAACCGTCGTCCATTTCATAGGCGAAGCTGCCATCGTCCAGCCGGTCCAGCAGCGCGCGCACCGCTTCCTCGGCCTGCGCCATGACATGGCCCATATAGGCATCGACCACGGCGTGCGACTGGGCGTCCGCCAGCCGGTTCAGCTCGCTCGCCCCCTTGATGCAGGCCGCCAGCTGCGCCTTGAGGTCGGCGATATTGCGGTCGGGATCACGCGCCGGATAGGGGCCGGTGCCGAGCGTGTCCCGCATCTCCGCCTCGCGAAAGCGGCCTTCGTCGACCAGCAGCACATTGTCGAGCAATATGCCCTCGTCGGTGACGCTGGTGCTGCCCGCGGGCATGGAGCCGGGCGCGACCCCGCCGATATCGGCGTGATGGCCGCGCGCCGCTGCCCACCAGGCGGGTTCGCTGGCTTCGTCGCCGGCGAACACCGGCAGCACCACCGTCACGTCGGGCAGATGCGTGCCGCCGTCATAGGGCGCGTTCAGCGCATAGGCATCGCCCTTGCGGATACCGCGACCGTCCTCGCCGCGGCGCCGGGCGACCGTGCGAACGCTTTCGCCCATCGATCCCAAATGCACCGGCATATGGGGCGCATTGGCGATCAGGTTTCCGTCCCGGTCGAAGATCGCGCAGGAGAAATCGAGCCGTTCGCGAATGTTGACCGAACTTGCGCTGGCCTGCAGCGCAGCGCCCATCTCCTCGGCGATGCCCATGAAGAGAGCGCCCATGATCGCGGTGCGGACGGGGTCGCGCTCGGTCGACAACTCGCGGCGGCGGGCCTCTCCGGTCCGGCGCAGCAGCACGTTTCCGATGGCATCGACCGCGATGCTCCAGCCGGGTTCGACGACGATGGTCGACACGTCGTCGACGACCAGCGCCGGTCCATCGGCCTGGAACCCGGCGGCAAGATCCGGCCTGCGGAACAACGGAATGTCTCGGCTTTGCCCGGCCAGATAGCTCTGGATGGTCTGGGCGGCGCCCTGCGTTTCGCCGGGCAGGGGCAGGGGGGCGCCCTGCCGTTCGGGAGAGCGGAAGACCGCCTCCACCCGCGCGGTCGCGACGATGATCGCGCCTTCGGGTTCGAAGCCGAAACGCTCGCGCCAGCCTTCGCGGAAACGCGCGGTCATGTCGTCGGGGGCGCCGAACGCGATTTCCAGTGTGTTCTCGGTCCCTGCCGGGCGCAGTTGCAGGCTGCGTTCGTATGTGATGGCATCGGCGCCGACGCCTTGCGCGGTCAGTTCGGCGCCGGCATCGCGGGCCAGCATGTCAAGTTCCTGCGCGATTTTGCCCGCGCTTTCGGTGCCGAGTTCGAGCGCAAGCGTCGCTTCACGCATGGCGCGGCGGTCTGCCAGGCCCATGCCATAGGCCGACAGCACGCTGGCCAGCGGATGGCACTGCACCACCTCGACGCCCAGCGCTTCGGCCACCAGGCACGCATGCTGCCCGCCCGCGCCGCCGAAGGCTGCCAGGGCGGCCCCCGCAATGTCATGGCCGCGGCGGATCGAGATCGCCTTGATCGCCTGCGCCATGTCCTGCACCGCGATGGCGATGAAGCCTTCCGCTGCCGCCATCGGGGACAGCTTGCGCCCGGTTTCGGCCTCGATCCGGTCGCATAGTGACGCAAGTTTGGTCATGACGATGTCGCGGTCCGGCGGCAGATTGCCATCGGGCCCGAAGACGGGCGGGAAATGCGCGGCCTGCAGCTTGCCCAGCGCCAGGTTGCAGTCGGTAACCGTCAGGGGGCCGCTGTTGCGATAGCAGGCAGGCCCCGGAAACGCGCCCGCCGATTCCGGCCCGACGTGAAAGCGCCCCGCCTCGAACCGGCAGATCGATCCGCCGCCCGACGCGACGGTGTGGATGCGCATCATCGGCGCGGCGATCCGCACGCCTTCCAGCCGGGTCTCGCCGTCGCGTTCGTACTGGCCCGAATACCACGACACATCGGTGGAGGTGCCGCCCATGTCGAAACCGACCACCGCGGCAAAGCCCGCTTCCTCTGCCGTCGCCGCCATACCGACGATGCCGCCTGCGGGCCCGGACAGGATCGCGTCCTTGCCGTGGAATTGCTCGCGCGCGGTGAGGCCGCCGTTCGACTGCATGAACAGCGCTTCTCCCGCTTCGCCCAACCCGGCCGCGACGGTTGATGTATAGTCGCGCAGGGGAGGGGACACATAGGCATCCAGCACCGTCGTATCCCCGCGCGAGATCAGCTTGATCAGCGGGGCGAGCGAATGGCTGACCGAAACCTGCGCGAAGCCCAGATCGCCGGCGATGGCCGCCAGCGCTTCTTCGTGGGCTGTGTGGCGATAACCGTGCATCAGACAGATGGCGAGCGCGTCGATGCCGTCCGCCCTGGCCTTGGCAAGGTCCGAGCGGGCGCGGTCCTTGTCCAACACCTGCTCGACGGTTCCGTCGGCCAGGACGCGTTCGTCGATCCCGATCACGCGGTCGTAGATCGGATCGGGGAGCACGATCTGGCGGGCGAACAGTTCGAGGCGTTCCTGCGATCCGATGCGCAGCGCATCTTCGAACCCGGCGGTGATGGCCAGTGCCACGCGCGCGCCCTTGCGTTCCAGCAATGCATTGGTCGCGACCGTGGTGCCGATCCGCAATTCGCAGGGCGGCAGGGCCCCTTGCGGCGTATCGGTGATCGTTCGGATCGCGTGGATCGCGGCATCTTCGGACCGCGATGGGTCTTCCGACAACAGCTTGGTCCGCTGCAGCGTGCCGCCGGGCGAAATCGCGACCACATCGGTAAAGGTGCCGCCGCGGTCGATCCAGAATTGCCATTTGTCCATGGATGCAGGCCCTAACGTCTTTTGCCGCTATTCGCACGGCTTGTGATGCGGCTGCCGCTGGTCTAGCGGGCGCGCAGAGGAGGGACACAGCCATGACCAGCGCAGCGGCCGCAGAGCCAAGCGGTCCGATCGAACCCGATTTCCCCCGGCCCCGGCCGCACTCGCTGGCGGAAGACGCCTATGGCCTGCTCAGCGGCGCCCTGCTGATGGCGCTGGGGCTGGTCATCATGAAGGCCAGCGGGATCGTGACGGCGGGCATGGGCGGAGTGGCCCTGTTGTTCAGCTATCTGTTCGGCATGACCGTGGATTTCTGGTTCTGGACGCTGAATGTCCCGTTCCTGATCCTGGCCTGGAGCGCGATGGGGCGCGGGTTCTTCTTCAAGACGGTATGCGCGGTTGCGGCCGTGTCGCTGATGGCGGCGGTGACGCGCGTCTCGCTGGATATCCAATCGGTCCATCCCGCCTTTGCCGCCGTCGCGGGCGGGACCGCGGCGGGGGCAGGGGTGATGGGCATGCTGCGTCATCGGTCGGGCGTGGGCGGGGTGACGATCGTGTCGGTATGGCTGAACCGCCGAAAGGGCTGGAGCGTGGGCTGGCTGACGTTCGCGCTGGATGGGATCATCATCCTGGCCGCGATCACCACGCGCCCGCCCGAACTGGCGGCGTGGTCGGTGCTCAGCGTCGTGGCGATGAGCGCGGTGCTGATCCTCTTCCACCGCCCCGGACGCTACACCGGATACTGACCGCTCATTACCGTGAGGGTTCGGCCACACGTCCGATCGGGCCAGTGGAAACGGGCCCGGTGGATACGGAACCGGTCGATACGCGGCTTGTCGAGACGGTATTGCGGCGATCCTCCACGTCGCTGATCAGGTCCTCGAACAGCGCTTCATAATGGACCAGCGCCTGGCGCAGGTCTTCCGTCGCGATGGCCTGGCCGGTGGCGTCGCGGCTCTGGCGGGCGGCGATATCATGGCCTTCGCGGTAGTGGCGGGCGACTTCGGGATGATCGACGGTCAGGTCGGCGTGGCGCTGGTCGAAATCGGCAACCGGAAAGCCGCGCGCCTTCATCAGCGATCCGATTGTACGGTCCGCACGCAGCACGGCCTCGGCCGGGCTGTTCACGAACAGGCTCTTCACCTCGGTCCATTCGCTGGCAAAGCGATCGCGTTCGTCGTGCGAGAGCGGACGGATGTCGAAGCTGGCGACGCGGCGCTGGCGGTCTTCCAGATCGTGTTCGGCGCGGCCCGTGCTGCCGGTCGTGGCGACAGTGCGGTCGTATTCGTCACCGAAGCGGCTGCGAAGCCGGTTGGTGCGGCTGCGCGCAATGAAATACCAGATCAGCAGGGCGGCAATCACGACACCCGCGATCGCGATCCAGACAATGGGATTTACCGTATCCATCATGCATCCTCGTCTACTCACCCCGTCAGGCGCGAAAACGGACGATTCTGGCGGCGGTTCCCCGGCGGGGTTAACGGCCAGGCGCGCGCACCGCATTTCCGGCCTGTCCCGCCGCGATACAGCGGCGCGCAGGTGCTTAAGGAACAAGGTTACCGCGATTGCAGGTTTCCGGGCCTGCGGTCAGACGGGGGGCAGTCATCCGGCGGGGGAACGGATGGCGGGGGAATGGCCGGTCGATGAGGGTCTGGGGGCAGACACTCTCGACCGGCCTCAATCGAAGAGGTTCTATCATGTCGCATTCGAAGGATAACCAGTACCGGTTGCTTGAGCGGCACGAGTTCGCCGCCCAATGCCGCCTGCGCGCCGCAGGCAGCCTGGCGCGCATCTCGATCGTCCGCAACCTGACCAGCGATGGCTGCGCGGTCGAGTGCATTCCCGCCAATCTGCAGCGCGGCGACACGATCTATCTGCAATTCGGCAGCGTCGGCCCGGTCGAGGGCCGCGTCATGTGGCTGCGCAAGGGGATGGAAGCGGGCATCCGCTTCGAACAGGGGCTGCACCCCGCGGTGTTCGACCGGCTGCTGTACCTGGCGCATCGCAACAGGGTGTTGAGCAACGATCCGATGGAGCTGAAGGACGATGCCGTCGCGCTCCGCAAGACCGGCCACCGCATGGCGGCGTGCTGACAAGACAGGGTGCGTGTTGGTGGAAACAGGGCCGGGAAAGGCCGTCTGCGGGTATTCCACCTGAAACCTGTTTGGCCGCGGGCTGAGTCATTGCAGGGCAAGGTTCGCTCTGCCATCGTTTCGTCATGAATGAGCAACATGCTGCCGTGACATCGAACCTGTCCAGGGCCCGGCACCCCATTCTGCGGGCCTTTGCCATCCTCTCCCTGATCACCTCCGCCGGCCTGCTGGCCGCCTGCGGATCGGGGGAGCGGTTCACCGACGAAGCGGCGCGCGACGGCATATTGCTGTTCGGCAATGGCAGCGAGCCCAAGGGCCTCGACCCGCACCTCGTCACCGGGGTGCCCGAGAACAAGATCATCTCGGCGCTGCTGGAGGGGTTGATCGCCTATCACCCGACCGACGATCTTCAGCCCGAACCCGGCATGGCGGAAAGCTGGGAAAGCAACGACGATTTCTCGCAGTGGACCTTCCACCTGCGCGACGCCAGATGGTCGAATGGCGATCCGGTGCGCGCCAGCGATTTCGTCTATAGCTGGGAGCGGATGCTGACGCCCGAACTGGGCGCCGAATATGCCGAGATGCTCTATATACTGAAGGGCGGCGAGGCTTTCCACCAGGGCAGGACCGACGACTTCTCGACCGTCGGGGTCAAGGCGCTGGACGACAGGACGCTGCAGGTCACGCTGGAAGGGCCGGCGCCCTATTTCCTCAACATGCTCAAGCATTACAGCTGGTTTCCCGTGAACCCGCGCGTCGTCGAAGCGCATGGCGGCATGGCCGACCGGCAGAGCGGCTGGTCGACGCTGGAGAACTATGTCGGCAACGGTCCGTTCGTGCTGGACGACTGGGTCACCAACCAGATCATCAAGGTGCGCAAGAGCCCGACCTATTGGGACCGCGATACGGTCAAGCTGAACGGCGTGAACTTCTACCCGGTAGAGAACGTCACCACCGAGGAGACGATGTTCCGCGGCGGGCGGCTGCACCTGACCAATACCGTCACGCCCGACAAGATACCGGTCTTCCTTGAAAAGATGCCGGGCGAGATGATGATCGAGCCCTACATGGGCAGCTATTTCTATCGCATCAACGTGACCAGGAAGCCGTTCGACGACGTGCGCGTACGCAAGGCGCTGGCCTATTCGATCGACAAGAAGCTGCTGGTCGACAAGGTCACCAAGGGCGGGCAGATCCCCGCGACCGGCTTCGTGCCGCCGGGGCTGAAGGGTTACGAGACGTCCGACGCGGCGGAATTCCAGCCCGAGCTGGCACGCCGGCTGCTGGCCGAGGCGGGCTATCCCGGCGGCAGGGGCTTTCCCGACGTCGAGATCCTGATCAACACCAACGAGGCGCACCGCAAGATCGCCGAGGCGATGCAGGCGATGTGGCGCACCGAGCTGGGCGTCGAGATCGGCATCTACAACCAGGAATGGAAGGTCTATCTCGATAGCCAGAGCAGCCTGGATTACGACCTGGTGCGTGCGGGCTGGATCGCGGATTACGCCTATCCCAGCACGTTTCTCGACATCTTCACCACCGGCAACGGCAACAACGATACCGGCTGGTCGAACCCGCGCTATGATGCGCTGATCGCCCGCGCGCGGACCGCCGCGACCGAGGAGCAGCGCATGGCCATCCTGCAGCAGGCCGAGGCGGTGCTGATGGAGGACATGCCGATCATCCCGATCTACTGGTACACCCGCACCTATCTGAAAAGCCCGCTGATCGAGGGCTGGCATCCCAAGGTGCTGGACAACCATCCGCTGAAATATGTGTCGCTGAAGGCTCCTCCGATGCCCGACGCGCCTCCGCCGGCCGAATAGGCGTTACGGGAGAACCTTGCCGATGTTCCGCTTCGTCGCCGTCCGGCTGGTCCAGGGGCTTCTGGTGCTGCTGGCCATCTATGCGGTCACCTTCTTCCTGGTGGCCGCCACGCCCGGCAGCCCGTTCAGCACCGAACGCGCCATCCGGCCCGAGATCCTCGCCCAGATCGAGGCGTTCTATGGCTATGACAAGCCGGTCGGGGAGCGCTTCGTTACCTCGGTCTCGAACGCGCTGCGCGGTGAATTCGGGCCGTCAGCGGTCTATGCCAACCGGTCGGTCACCGACATCATCGCGGAGAGCTTTCCGGTCTCGCTGAAGCTGGGGTCGCTGGCCTTGGGGCTGGCGCTGTTCCTGGGCATTCCGGTGGGCATCATCGCGGCGGTGCGGCAGAACAGCTGGCTGGATTACGTGCCGATGTCGGTGTCGATGGCGGGTATCTGCCTGCCGACCTTCGTCATGGGGCCGCTGCTGGCGCTGGTCTTCGGGCTGATCTTCGAACTGCTGCCGGTGGCGGGCTGGTTCGGGCCGGAATATGTCATCCTGCCCGCACTGACGCTGGGACTGTATTACGCGGCCTATTTCGCGCGGCTGACGCGTGGCGGCATGCTGGAAATGCTGAACCAGGACTGGGTACGCACCGCGCGGGCCAAGGGCGTTTCGGAAAGCACCATCGTGTGGAAGCACTGTCTGAAGGGCGGGCTGATCCCGGCGATCACCTTCCTGGGCCCTGCGCTGGCCGGCATCATTTCGGGCAGCTTCGTGGTCGAGACCATTTTCCAGATCCCCGGCCTGGGCCAATGGTTCGTGAAGGGCGCGCTGAACCGCGACGATTTCCTGATCCTGGGCCTGACCGTGCTGTTCGCGGCGCTGATCGTGGTGATGAACCTGCTGGTCGACATCGTGCAGGTCGCGCTCAATCCGCGGCTGAAATACGAATAGGGCGGGGCACATATCATGAGCGATCATTCCCAAACCGCCGTCCTTGCCGACGAACCCGTCCCGCCACCGACCGATGCGAGCGAGATTGCCGCCGAAGAGCTGGACCTCCCTCTGGCGCGATGCGTGGCACCGGCTGAAACGCAACCGGCTGGCGGTCAGCAGCCTGTTCATCTTCATCTTCATCGCATTGTTCTGCGTGGTCGGGCCGTGGCTGTCGCCATACGACAGCCAGACGCAGGACCTGTTCCTGGGCGCGGTCGGTCCCTCGTCCGATCATTGGTTCGGCACCGATACGCTGGGCCGCGATCTGATGGTGCGAGTGATGGAGGGCGGGCGCATTTCGCTGCTGGTCGGGCTGGTCGCGACGCTGGTCGCGCTGCTGATCGGGGTGATGTACGGCGCGACCGCCGGCTATCTGGGGGGCAGGGTCGACAGCGCGATGATGCGCTTCGTCGACCTGCTCTACGCGCTGCCGTTCACGATCTTCGTGATCCTGCTGATGGTCGCGTTCGGGCGTTCGCTGTGGCTGATCTTCGTCGCCATCGGCTGCATCGAATGGCTGACCACGGCGCGCATCGTGCGATCGGGCGTGATCAGCCTGAAGAAGCAGGCACCAGTATCCGCACGAGTTCTCGGGCGGTATGCGGCAGCGCGTGATGATCGCCATGGCGCTGATCACCGAACCCGACCTGCTGATCGCGGACGAGCCGACCACCGCGCTTGACGTGACGGTGCAGGCGCAGATCCTGGACATTATCAAGGAGCGGCAGGAGCGGCTTGGCACCGCCGTGATCCTGGTCACCCACGATTTGGGCGTGGTGGCGGGCACCTGCGACAAGGTGAACGTGATGTATGGCGGCAAGCTGATGGAAAGCGGCACGGCGGAGCAGGTCTTCTACGAGCCTATGCACCCCTATACCCGCGCCCTGCAGAAGACGATCCCCTCGCTGCAGACCAAGGGGGCGGAGCTTTACACGATCCCCGGACTGCCGCCCGACGTGTCGAAGCCGATCGAGGGCTGCGCTTTCTATCCGCGCTGCCCCTATCCCAAGGTCGCAAAGCCAGAAGGCGACCGCCCGCAACTGGTCGACAAGGGCGACGGACACTGTTTCGCCGATTGCCGCTTTTGCGATTCCAGCGCGCCGATCGAAAGCGTGCTGCCCAGGCATGACCTGGGCGACCTGGAAACGCTGCGGGGGGAGGGCGCGGCATGAGCGATTTTCTCGTCCTCGACGATGTGAAGACCCATTTCGATTTGGGCAACAAGCCGTTCAGCCGCACCAGCAAGGGCGTGGTCAAGGCGGTCGACGGCATCTCGCTGACCATCCGCGAGGGGGAGATCCTGGGGCTGGTGGGCGAATCTGGCTGCGGCAAGTCGACATTGGGCCGCACGATCATGCAGTTGATCCGGCCTACGTCGGGGCGCGTGTTTCTGGAGGGGCGCGAGATCGGCGCCCTGTCCGACAGCGAATTGCGCTCGGCGCGGATCGATTTCCAGATGATCTTCCAGGATCCCTATGCGTCGCTGGACCCGCGCATGACCGTTCTGGACACTTTGGCCGAGGCGGTGCGAACCCGCCATCCGGAACTGAAGGGCGATGCCCTGCGCGGGCGCGTCGCCGAGCTGATGCGCACGGTCGGCATGAACCCCGCGCAGATGCGCCGCTATCCGCACGAGTTCTCGGGCGGCCAGCGCCAGCGCGTCGCCATCGCGCGCGCGCTTGCGCCCGAACCCAAGCTGATCATCGCGGACGAGCCGGTTTCGGCGCTGGACGTGTCGATCCAGTCGCAGATCCTGAACCTGCTGAAGGACCTGACTCGCAGGATGGGGCTGACGATGATCTTCATCAGCCACGACCTGTCGGTCGTGCGCTATATCGCGGACCGGATCGCAGTGATGTATCTGGGCAAGATCATCGAACTAGGCAGCGCGGAAGATATCGTCGACGATCCGCTGCATATCTATACCCGCGCGCTGATGAGCGCGATCCCGCGGCCCGATCCCCGGCTTGAACGCACCCGCAGCCGCATCGTGCTGCAGGGCGATCCGCCCAGTCCGCTGGATCCGCCGCCGGGCTGCCATTTCTGGCCCCGCAGTCCCGTGGAACATGACGAATACATGAAGTCGCATGTGCCTGAGTTCGCTGAAATAACTCCCGGACATTTTGCCGCGAATTGTCCGTTCTGCCTGACGAAATAGGCACGCTTCACGCAGCACCAAACTATTCGCGAATGTCCGGTCAAGGACAGGCGGGAACGGGCGGGCAATGATGGCGTTCTGCTGTCGCCGCATTGTGCGGTCTATCTTTACGGACCTGTCGCTATTCGGAAAAATTAATCCTTAATGAAACTGGTATTTTTCGCGTAAAAATTTAACGCAAGGCGCGCAATCTGTAGGAGCATCGGGGGAAGTCTTTTGATTAATCGCATCTTTGCCGGGCTTGTTGCAACGTCGATGCTGTCGACCGGCGCCATCGCCCGCGAGGGCAGTTTCTATATCGGGGCGGACGGCGGCTTGATGCTGACCGAAACATCCGATGTCGATCTCGACAGTTTCGATTCTGCCGGAGAGATCGACTGGGACGTCGGCTATGATTTCGACATTGTCGCGGGATACGATCTGGGCGCGTTCAGGGTCGAAGCCGAAGCGGGCTACAAAGGTGCGAACGACGATGGCGGTACGACCCGCAATGGGCCCTTCGACGACGAAGACGCACCGATCGAATTCGACACGCTGAGCTTCATGATCAACGGCCTGGTCGATTTCGGCGCCGACGATGGCCTGCAGGGCTTCGTCGGAGGCGGCGCGGGCATTGCGCGGACGGACATGCAATTGCCGGGCGACGAGGTCTATTTTTCGGACAGCGATACCGGTTTCGCATGGCAGCTGATCGCGGGTGTCCGTGCACCATTGTCCGACAACTGGGATGCCGGGCTGAAGTACCGCTATTTCCGGCACGACAATCTGGAGCTGTCCGACCCGGCCTTCTTCGACGGAGGGTACGAGACGGATGTACGCACCCATTCGCTGATGGGATCGCTGACCTATAATTTCGGGTCGCCCCCTCCTCCTCCTCCTCCTCCTCCTCCGCCGCCGCTGCCACCTCCGCCCCCACCGCCGCCGCCCGCGCAGCAGGTGGTGTGCAACACGGGTCCCTATATCGTCTTCTTCGACTTCGATTCGGCAGAAATCACCGGGGAGGCTGCCGGTATCCTGGACAGCGCCGTCGCATCCTATGCGGACTGCAGTTCGGTGCCGATCATGGTCGCCGGACACACCGACCGGTCCGGCCCGGCGGGTTACAACGTCCGACTTTCGGAACGCAGGGCGCAAGCCGTGAGCGACTATCTGGCCTCGCGGAACATTCCCGCAGGCGAGATCAGCACCGAGGGCTTTGGCGAGAATCGGCCGCGCGTGGAAACCGCCGATGGCGTGCGCGAGCCGCAGAACCGCCGGGTCGAGATCACCTATGGCCCCGGTTCGGGCATGTAGGGTCGGCCATCACGACCGACGGAACGAGGGGGCGGAGCAATCCGCCCCCTTTTTCATGCGCAGCGCGCGACGGGAGTTACCGCGAGGCGACAATCCGACGAGGAGCAAAAGGGGGGGTGGTGGACGCACTTGGGCTCGAACCAAGGACCCGCTGATTAAGAGTCAGCTGCTCTACCAACTGAGCTATGCGTCCACATCGCCAGGTTTCCGACGATCCCGGCAAGAAGCGCGAAGTGCGATTCGCCGTGGGAGGCCTCCCTATAAAGGCTGCGCCGCGGGATGGAAGGGGGAATTTCGCCTTTCCGAAAATTTCTTGAAGGCTTACGCGAAACTGCCCGGCTCGCGCGTGTTCCAGCGTTCCACCGCCATGATCAGGCCCACGCAGATCATGATCGTCAGCATCGAGGAACCGCCATGGCTCATGAAGGGAAGGGGGATGCCGACGACCGGCGCCAGCCCCATCACCATCATCAAGTTGATCGCCGCATAGAAGAAGATCGTCGCCGTCAGCCCGGCCGCCATCAGCCGCCCGAAGCGGTCCGGCGTGCCGGTCGCGACCTTCAGGCCCCAGCGCAGCAGCAGGCCGAAAACGAACAGGACGAATAGCCCGCCCATCATGCCCCATTCCTCGGCCATGGTGGAAAAGACGAAATCGGTATGCGGTTCGGGCAGATAGTTGAGATGGCTTTGCGACCCATTGCCGAAGCCCTTGCCAAACAGCCCGCCCGAACCGATCGCAATCTTCGACTGGGTGATGTGATAGCCCGCCCCCAGCGGGTCGCTTTCAGGATCGAGGAAGGTCAGCACCCGGCGTTGCTGGTAATCGTGCAGCAGGGTGAAGAACGCGACCGGAATCGCGGCCATTCCTGCCAGGCCCACGGTCACGAACCACGCCATCGGCAGGCCTGCCAGGAACATCACCACGCCCGCTCCGAACGCGATGGCAAGGCTGGTGCCAAGGTCGGGTTGCAGCAACACCAGGCCAACGGGCAAGCCGATTAATACGCCTGGCACGATCAGCGATGAGAAATACCGCGTCGCGGCCGGGGGCAGCATGTCGTAGAAGCGGGCAAGGATGATGACCACGGCAGGCTTCATCAGTTCCGAAGGCTGCAGGGTCATGAAGCCCAGGTTCAGCCAGCGCTGGCTGCCGCCGCCGACGAAGCCGATTGCTTCCACCGCCATCAGCATCAGCAGCAGCAGCACATAGACGGGCAGCGCCATCATGCGGATGAAATCGCGTGAGAAGTTGGCGATCACCATCGCCATGACGAGGAACACGATGAAGCGCACCACATGCAGCAGCGCCCAGGGCATCAGGCTGCCGCCCGCGGCCGAATAAAGCACCGCCGCGCCGAAGCAGACCAGCAGCAGCAGGGGAATGATGATGCCCCAGGGCTGCAGCGCGATGATCCGCGGCAGGAACTTGCGGTTCACTGGCCCTGCCCCCCGGTGCCGCCGCCGGCGGGCGGCGCAGGCTGGGCGACGGAAGCGGATTCCGCCGATGCCGCATCGGGGGCCGAACGTCCGGGGTTCACGCTGTCATCCTCGGCCGCGCGCTGGCTCTGCGCGGCATTGAGCGGGGGCGGGGAAGCGGCGGGCGCATCGGTCGCCTGGTCGATGTCGGTCGATTCCGGCTTGGGCGCGCTGCCGCCATAGGCCGCCTCATAGGCTCCATACTTGCGGGCCAGCCGTTCCTGCGCCGTGCCACCCCACTGCTTTTCATATTCGTGCAGCACTTCCAGCGCCTTGTTCGGGTCGAACAGGAACGTCATCACGTCGCGCGCCACCGGATAGGCGGAGGAGGAACCCGCGCCATGCTCGATGGCGACGGCGCAGGCATAGCGCGGCTTGTCATAGGGCGCGAAGCTGATGAAATGGCCATGGTCGCGGTACTTCCACGGCACGTCGCGCCCGCCGCGCCCATAGTTCAGCGACACCACCTGCGCGGTGCCCGTCTTGCCCGAAAGCTCGACCCCTTCGACGGGCAGGCGTGCGCGGCCCGCCGTGCCGCCGCCGTTCACGACCTCCCACATGGCATGCCGCACGATCTCGAGATGCTCGTCCGGAATGTCGAGATGCGGGGCGGGCTTGGGATCGTTCGACAGGAGCAGGCGCGGTTGCAGCCTGCGCCCGCTGGCGATGCGCGAGGTCATGACCGCCTGCTGCAGCGGATTGACCAGCATGTAGCCCTGACCGATCGTGGCGTTCACCGTGTCGAAGGTCTGCCATTCGCGGTCGTATTTCTTCAACTTCCAGCCCGGATCGGGCACGGTGCCATAGGACTGGCTTTCGACCGGCAACGGGTATTTCCAGCCCATGCCAAGCTTGCGCGCCATGTCGGCAATGGGCTGCATGCCCACGCGCTGGGCGAAATAATAGAAATAGACGTCGCAGCTTTGATAGATGCCCTTGGCCATGTTGACCGTACCGTGGCCGCCGCGCTTCCAGCAGCGGAACACGCGGTTGCCGACCCGCAGGCCGCCGCCGCAGAACACCGACTCCTCGGGATCGATGCCTTCCTTCAGGAAGGCGAGCGACACATAGGGCTTGACCGTCGAGCCGGGCGGGTAAAGGCCGGACAGCACCTTGTTGCGCAAGGGAACATGGTCGTCCTCGGACAGCATCTTCCATTCCAGGCGGCCGATGCCGTCAGAGAAGCTGTTGGGATCGAAGCTGGGCATCGACGACGCGGCCAGCAGGTCACCTTGCTCCAGATCCATGACCACGACCGAGCCCGATTCCTGGCCCAGGCGGCGCGCAGCATAATCCTGCAGCGGGCCGTCGATGGTCAGCTGGACCGGATCGCCCTGCACGTCCTCGCGCATTTCGAGGTCGCGGACGATCTTGCCGCTGGCGGTCACTTCCGCGCGGCGCGCGCCCGGTTCGCCGCGCAGGCGCTGTTCGAAATATTTCTCGACCCCGTCCTTGCCGATCTTGAAGCCGGGGGTGATGAGGAGGGGGTTCTTCTCCTCCTCGTATTCCTCGGCCGAGACGGTGCCCACATAGCCCAGCAAGTGTCCGACCGACGGACCGGTCGGGTAATAGCGAGAGAAGCCGCGCTGCGGCACGACGCCCGGAAGGTCCGGCAGGCGTACCGACAAGGCGGCGAACTGCTCCCAGTTGACGCCGGTCGCGACCTCGACAGGGCGGAAGCCGCGCACTTCGTTCAGCTTGTCGCGCAGGTCGGTGATGGCGGCAGGCGACAATTCCAGCACTTCGCCCAGCACCGACAGCGTGCGTTCGCGATCGACGATCCGCTCGGGCACAAGGTCGACACGGAAATCCGCGCGGTTCGAAGCGAGGGGCACGCCGTGCCGATCGAGAATCCACCCGCGCCGCGGCGGGATCAGCGTCAGGTCGACACGATTGCTTTCGGATGCGAGCTGGTACTTCTCGTTCTGCTCGACCGACAGCCAGGCCATGCGGGCCGCGAGAAGAACGCCCACGCCCCCCTGCAGACCGCCCAGAACGAAAGTCCTGCGGTCGAACGCATTGCTCAGCTCACCCGCGCTGACACGGTTGGGCGCACGGCGGCGCTTTCGCCACGACAGGCTGACCATCAGCCCAGCACCTTCACGCGGGCGCGGCGCAGAACGTCAAGTATGGCGACAAGGCGGGTGAACAAGGGGAATGACAATATCGAAATCAGCAATTGGGGCAGAAGAAGCGAAGGATACCAGAGCGTTCCGGCCATGACCGCAAGCACATGGCCAAAAAACAGATAGGCGGCGATCATCACGCTTGCCACTGCCCAGTCCTGCCAGAAGCTACGCCAGCGCTGCCAATTGTCCAATGCTTCCAGTGCGATCATGGTCAGCGACCATAATAGCACGGCACTGCCGATTGGTTGACCGGAAAACAGATCGTCGAACAAGCCGAGCGGAGCGCCCGCCCATAGCGGCAGCATGCCGGGCCTGAACAGACGCCATGCGATTAGCAGCATGAAGCTGAACGGCGGCAGTACCGGCGCCGATGCGATGATCGGCGACAGCGGCGCCATCGACAGGATCGCGATCGACAGCCACGGGATGATCGTGGCCAGCACGGGGGAGGGCGCGCGGTTCAGCCGGCGCTGGAACATGTCTTCGCCGGGAAGGCGATCGCCTTTCAGCGGCATGGCGGGGAAGGGAAATGCGGGACCGTCACGGCGGCGTTTCCCCGTCCATTCCGCGCAGTTCGGTCATGGGTTGCCAGACGGGTTCGATCATCACGAAATCGGTGGCCGCCGGATCGGAGATGATGCGCGCGACCGCTCCGTCGCGGGTGACATTCTCGACCATCGCGACCGGCACGTTGGGGCGGTAAAGACCGCCGGAACCCGAGGTGACGAGCAAATCGCCCTTTTTCAGCGGGTTGATCCCCATCTCGATCAGGCGCACGATCAGCGTGCCGTCGGCCTGGCCCTGCGCGAAACCGGCGACATTGCCCTTGATGCGGCGCACCGGGACGATGCTCTGCCCATCGGTGATCAGAAGGACCCGCGCCGTTCGCCGCCCGGTTTCGAGAACGCGGCCCACCAGCCCGGTCGCCGAACGCACCGGCTGCCCGACCATGACGCCGTCCGACGCCCCCGCGCCGATCAGCGCAAAGCGGCGAGTGCTGGACGGACTGGATCCGATCAGCCGCGCGCTTGCGACGGGGCGGATCTCCTTCTCGCGCAGCGACAGCAATTGCTTGAGGCGGCGGTTCTCGTCCTCGATCGCCTCCGCCTCGGCCAGCTGTGCGCGGGCGACGCGCAGTTCCTTCTGAAGCGCGGCGTTCTTGCTGCCCGCCTCGATATAGCCGACGATGATGCCAATGATCGAACGGCTGCTGTTGCGGGTGACGGCCGACACCTCTCCCACAGGCTTGGCGGCGTCCTGCGCCGCGTTGCGCGCAAAGGCGAAACTGCCCGGGCTGAACAGCGAGACGAGCAGCAGCACGAAACCGAACAATGCACCGCCGATGGCGGCGACATAGCTCGTGAAGATCGAGATGTGCGCCCTCTTGGAAAAGCCGGGACGCCGCTCTGCCGACGCCATGATGCACTACTCCTTCCGGCCTGGGGCCGCCGTCGTGAAACCGGGACAGGCTAGCGGGTCCGGAACGTCCGGACCCGGCGCGCACCGACCTGCTGAATGTCAGGCCGTCATCAATACGCCGCGAAACACCGGTTCTTCAAGGGCGCGTCCGGTGCCGAGCGCCACGCAGGACAGCGGATCCTCTGCCACGGTGACAGGCAGGCCGGTCTCTTCGCGCAGATGCACGTCCAGCATCTTGATCAGCGCGCCGCCGCCGGTCAGCACGATGCCCTGGTCGACGATGTCGGCGGCCAGTTCGGGCGCGGTATTCTCCAGCGCGATGCGGACGCTTTCGACGATCGCGCCGATCGGTTCGGACAGGGCCTCGGCGATATTCGCCTGGTTGATGGTGATTTCCTTGGGAACGCCGTTCACCAGGTCGCGGCCGCGCAGGTGAATGATCTCTCCGATTCCGTCCGGCGGCGGGATCGCGATGGCGTAATCCTGCTTGATGCGTTCCGCCGTCGATTCGCCGATCAGCAGATTGTGGTGGCGGCGCACATACGAGACGATCGCCTCGTCCATCTTGTCGCCGCCGACGCGCACGCTGGTGGTATAGGCAAGGCCGCGCAGCGACAGCACCGCGACCTCGGTCGTGCCGCCGCCGATGTCGACGACCATCGAGCCAACCGGCTCGGTTACCGGCATGTCGGCGCCGATCGCGGCCGCCATGGGCTCGAGGATCAGATAGACCTGGCTGGCACCGGCATTGCTGGCCGCGTCGCGGATCGCGCGGCGTTCGACCGACGTGGAGCCCGAGGGGACGCAGATCACGATCTCGGGGTGGCGCAGGATGCTGCGCTTGCCGTGCACCTTCTTGATGAAATACTTGATCATGTGCTCGGCGACTTCGATGTCGGCGATCACGCCGTCGCGCAGCGGGCGGATCGCCTCGATGCTGTCCGGGGTCTTGCCCATCATCATCTTGGCGTCGTCGCCCACGGCACGCACGCGCTTGATTCCGTTCTCCGTCTCGATCGCGACAACCGAGGGTTCGTTCAACACGATCCCGCGCCCTTCCACATACACGAGCGTATTCGCCGTGCCGAGGTCGATCGCCATGTTCTGCGAGCCGAACTGGAAAAGACGCGAAAAGAAATTAGCCATTGTCGGTATCGTCCCTCAACGAAGTCGCACTTGCCCTTGCGCCTGACCGTGACGCTGACAGCGATCCGTAAGTAGTTGCTGGTCCCTGCGGTGTCCCTAGCCCAATCCTGACACCTATGGAAAAAAATTCATGGGGTTGGTGCGGCTTTTCCACATGGTCCGTCATTAACTGGCCTCGAAAATCGGGCCGCTCGGCGCTAGCGTCGGGCCATGCCTGTCATAAGACGACTTCCCATGGCGCTGGTGAACCGCATCGCCGCGGGCGAGGTGGTCGAACGCCCTGCCGCCGCGTTAAAGGAAATCGTTGAAAACGCAATCGATTCCGGCGCGAGCAAGATCGCCGTCGTGCTGATCGAGGGCGGGCTTGGCTCGATCGAGGTAACCGACGACGGCTGCGGCATGTCGCCCGATGACATGGCGTTGGCGCTGGAACGGCATGCCACTTCGAAGCTGCCTGTCGAGCTGGTCGGCGAGGAAGGCGCGATCGAGCAGGTCTCGACCCTTGGCTTTCGGGGCGAGGCGCTGCCCTCGATCGCCAGCGTCGCGCGGCTGACCATCGAATCACGACCCGCCGATGCGGCGCAGGGCTGGACGCGGGTGACCGATCACGGCGAGGCGATTTCCGAAGGGCCTGCCGCCCTGCCGCCCGGCACCCGCATCCGGGTCGAGGACGTGTTCGCCCGCGTGCCCGCGCGCCGCAAGTTCCTGCGCACGCCGCGCAGCGAATACATGGCCTGCCATGACGTGATGCGCCGCCTGGCCATGGCGCGGCCCGACGTGGGATTCCGCTTTTCGAACGACGGGCGGCGAATCTTCGCCGTGCAGCCGGGAGAGAGCCTGGAAACCCGCGTGTCGCGACTGGTCGCGCGCGAGCTGGCGGACAATGCCGTCAGCATAGACTGCGCGCGCGGGCCGGTCGATGCGCCCTTGCGCCTGACCGGCATCGCGGGGCTGCCGACCTATAACCGCGGCGTGGCGGACCACCAGTATCTTTTCGTCAACGGCCGCCCGGTGAAGGACCGCCTTCTGGTGGGCGCGGTGAGGGGGGCCTATGCCGACATGCTGGCGCGCGATCGCCACGCGGTGCTGGCGCTGTTCCTGACCGTGCCGCCTAGCGAAGTCGACGTGAACGTGCATCCCGCCAAGACCGAGGTGCGGTTTCGCGACGCTGCGGCTGTACGCTCGCTGATCGTGGGCGGTCTGCGCGATGCGCTGTCGGCAGGCGACCGGCGTTCGGCACAGCAGCCCTCGGCGCAGGCGATGGCGGCCTGGCGATCGGAGCCGGTCGCCGCACCCGCAGGCGATCCGCTTTCGCTGGCCCTGCGCGAGCAACGACCGATGTTCGCCGCGCATCCGCAGCGGCCTGATCCCTACGGCCCGGCGCAGTCCGCATTCCGCGCCATGGAAGCCGCGATCCTCGAACCCTCGGCGCGGGCGGAGGAAGCCGCTTCCTACGCGCCCGAGGCCGACGAGTTTCCTATGGGTGCCGCCCGCGGGCAGATCGCGGAGACCTATATCGTGGCGGAGGCTTCGGACGGGCTGGTCATCGTCGACCAGCATGCGGCGCATGAACGGCTGACGCTGGAACGGCTGCGCGCCGCGGGAGCGGACAGCGGGGTCGCGCGGGCGCAGGCCCTGCTGATTCCCGAGGTCGTGGAAATGGACGAAGGCGACTGCGACCGCATCGAAAGTGCCGCCGACCGGCTGGGCGAGCTGGGCCTTGGGGTCGAGCGTTTCGGACCCGATGCGGTGCTGGTCCGGTCGCTGCCCGCTGCCTTGTCGGGCGCGAATTGCCAGTCGCTGCTGCAGGACATCGCCGACGATATCGCGCAGAACGGCGAAGCGCTGTTGCTGGGCGAGAAGCTCGATCTCGTGCTTGCGACCATGGCTTG
The DNA here is from genome assembly GCF_001661675.2 of Croceicoccus marinus. Classification (NCBI taxonomy): domain Bacteria; kingdom Pseudomonadati; phylum Pseudomonadota; class Alphaproteobacteria; order Sphingomonadales; family Erythrobacteraceae; genus Croceicoccus; species Croceicoccus marinus. The sequence continues at coordinate 1,326,660 of NZ_CP019602.1, forward strand.
CCACGGATCGGTGCGGGCGGGGCGGCGGCTTTCGGTGGCCGAAATGAACGCGCTGCTGCGCGAGATGGAGCGCACGCCGCGATCCGGCCAGTGCAACCATGGCCGCCCGACATGGGTCAAGCTGTCGATGGGCGATGTCGAAAAGCTTTTCGGACGGAAATAGGACGGGAAAAGGGACTTTGATGATAAGGCGAATGATGGTCGCGGCACTGGCGGTGCCTGCCTTGCTGACATCTGCTTGCGGCGAGGAGCGCGATCCGGCGCAGGAAGCGGCCGACGTGGCCGAGATCCGCGCGATGCATGACAATCCGCCCGCCGTGCCCGTCGATCCCCAGCGAATATCCTATAGCGATATCGAGAAGAACGATCTGTTCGGCGCGGGCTGCGGGTTCGCGCCGGAAAACAGCCTGTCGGTTATCGCGCTGGCGCAGCCCGATCGGGGCTTTCTGAAGCTGGGCGGCGAGATCCTGACGCTGTCGCCCGACAAGGGCGGGGCGTCGCTTCCGATGGACAGCTGGCAGAACTATTCCGGCAGCGACTTTGCATTCGAACTGATGCGAACGAGCGAAACCGGCGAGCAGAGCGGCGTGGAGGCCACCAGCTGGCCGGGTTCGCTCAGGATCAGCGACCGTCAGGGCAAGACCGTCTACGAGGCCGGCGGTACGCTCCAGTGCGGAGCGTGACGGCCGGCCCTCAAGCGATCAACCTGCGCGGAACTTGGGAGTGCTGCCCGATGCATCCATGTCGGGTATGATGCGGTAACGCGCAAGCACCAGGCTGAAGAGGCCGAACAGCAGCAGGCCCACGGCAGTCAGCGTGAACCAGATGCCGTCGTCCGCAAGACTTGCGACCGCATTGCCCAGCGTCTTCACGCTCTCGCCGCTGGAGAACCAGCCCGAGCGGATCAGCGACCAGCCGATCACGACGAACACGATGGCGCGCGCAAGATAACCTGCGCCCCCCAGCCAGCGAGTGGCTGAAGGAGCCCGCGCGCTGATGCGGTTCATGAAACTGCCGGTAATGCCCTTCTTGGCCTGGAATACGGCGGTGGCCAGGAAGCAGAGGCCCAGAAGACCAAGAAGGATGTCCCCCAACGGAAATGAAAGCACGCCCGACGCGGCTTCCTGCGCGCCATCGCCCGATCCGCCTCCCGATTGCGTGGCGAACTTGTAGGCCGAAAAGGCAAGCGCGAAATGGCCGATGGCGCTGCCGGCATGGCCGATGCGCTGGGCGATGCCCTTCTTGTCGCTACCGTGATTCTCGATGTCGAAGAAGGTCGAGGCGAGGCGGAAAAGTCCATAGGCCGTCAGGCCGACGACCAGCAGCCACAGGACGAACATCCCGGCGGGAAATTCCTCGATGGCGCGGAAGACGCCGTTGGTTCCTTGCTGGATACTGCCGACGCTAGTCAGCGCGATGATGCCGATCAGCGTGTAGAGTATGGCGCGGGACAGATACCCCACCCGTACGAGCCAACGAAATTTTTCGGACTTGTCCACCATCTGCGTGTTCCCCCGGGATAATCGATGTGTGCGGGGGGAACGGGCGGAACGCTGAAAAGTGCCCGGATGGGGGTGAAGCGAGTTCTGTCAGACGTTGAACTTGAAGTGCAGGACGTCACCGTCTTGCACGACATATTCCTTGCCTTCCTGCCGAAGCTTGCCGGCTTCGCGCGCCGCACTCTCACCGCCCAGTGTGACATAGTCGTTATAGGCGATGGTTTCGGCCCGGATGAAGCCGCGTTCGAAATCGGTGTGGATCTCGCCCGCCGCCTGCGGAGCCTTGGACCCGCTGGGAAACGTCCAGGCGCGGGTTTCCTTGGGACCCGCGGTGAAGAAGGTCTTGAGCTGCAGCAGATCGTAACCGGCGCGGATCACGCGGGCGAGGCCGCTTTCCGCCAGGCCGATGGATTCCAGGAACTCGGCGCGGTCTTCCTGCGCCATGGCAACGATCTCGCTCTCGATCGCAGCGGACACGACGACGGCCTGCGCGCCTTCGGAAGCGGCCTTTTCGAACACCTTGGCCGACAGCGCGTTGCCCTCGGCGGCGTCATCCTCTGCCACGTTGCACACATACAGGACGGGCTTGGCGGTGAGCAGTTGCGCCTGCGCCAGCACGCGGGCTTCCTCGTCGTCGCGGGGCTCGGTCAGGCGGGCGGGCTTGCCCTCGCGCAGCAGTTCCAATGCCTGGCCCAGCACGCTGGCGGCGATCCTGGCTTCCTTGTCCCCGCTGGTCGCGCGCTTGGCGGCGGCGGGCACGCGCTTTTCCAGGCTTTCGAGGTCGCTCATCAGCAGCTCGGTCTCCACCACCTCGGCATCGGCGATGGGGTCGACCTTGTTGGCGACGTGCTGGATGTCGTCATCCTCGAAACAGCGCAGGACGTGGACGATGGCGTCCACCTCGCGGATATTGCCGAGGAACTGGTTGCCAAGCCCTTCGCCCTTGGATGCGCCCTTCACCAGGCCCGCGATGTCGACGAATGCCAGCTGGGTGGGAATGATCTTTTCGGATTTGGCGATGGCGGCGATCTTGTCCAGCCGCTCATCGGGAACGCCGACCTGGCCGACATTGGGCTCGATCGTGCAGAACGGATAGTTCGCCGCCTGCGCCGCCTGCGTTTCGGTCAGCGCATTGAAAAGCGTCGACTTGCCGACATTGGGAAGGCCGACGATGCCGCAACGAAAACCCATTTGAAACTCCGCTTGATACTCTGGCAGGCCCGATAGGCGGTGACGCCCCAAATAGCCAGTATGAGTTTGCCAGCGAAAGTTTCGGGTCGTCGCGGCGATCGCCGGCCGGTCCCGTCATTGGTGTGGCTTAGCCTTCCGAAGGCATCGCCTGCTGGATCTGCGCCAGCGTGGCCAGCACGATCACGCCGCCATTGTTGTCCAGCGCGAACATTTCCTTGCCCAGCGTGACCTTCTGCTCGGCGCCGGCCAGGGCCAGAACGACATTCTCGCCCTCGACCGTGTCGATGGTGCCCAGCGGCTGCGCATCGGCGGTGCCGACCGCGGCGCCGGCGATCATGGCAGCATCGAGAGCGGCCTTGGCTTCGGCCATCTGCTGCGCGAAAGTGGCGTCCAGCTCGGTCTTGGTAATGTTCAGCGTCAGGCCGCTTTCATCCTTGCCGAAAGCGTTCAGCGGTAGCGGAATCTCGTGCGAGCCGGTGTTCACGATGGCGGCGTCGGGGGTGACCTGCGCCACGGTACCGATCGGGTTTCCGTCATTGCCGGTGACCGACGCGCCCTGCGTCACCTCGACCGAAGCGGCGGCGGCGGGGGCCGCATCCTGGGCATAGGCCGTTGCCGGCATGATAGCGAGCGCCGCAGCGGCGACGGCGAGCTTGGCGAATTTCATTCATCAGTCCTTTGTCTGTTCAAAACGATACGGCGCTATCCGGCGGGGGCCGGACAGACTGTTGCCGATGCCTGAATTGCGTCAAGGTTCACGAACCCGCACTGACGCGTTTTCCCGAAGGGGGAACCCCATTCAAGCAAGACGGGGCCGATTTCGCAAGGGTCCGGATGACGCATGGCCATGCGCGGTATCCCAGGCTAAACTGCGCAGCCTTGCTGTCAGTTCGCCGCCTGAATGGCAAGTTTCCGCTGAACAGCGGATGACCGCGAGGCCCGGTTTGGCGCGGCGGCAACATCCGGTCGTGCGCTTGCGCCGATTTGTCGCACTGTATCGCGGCAGGCATGGCAGATCGGCGGGATCACTGCTGCCTTAGCGCGATGTCGTTCAAGAAGCGCACGTCGTCGCCCCTGGCCAGCCATTCGGCCTCTGCACCGATGGCGCCCAGCATGGCGATCAGATCATCCTGCTCCGCCTTGGCGTAATTGCCCAGCACGTGGCCGGTGACCCGATCCTTGTGGCCGGGATGGCCGATGCCGATGCGCACCCGGCGGAAATCCCTGCCCATGTGCTGGTCGATGCTGCGCAGGCCATTGTGCCCGGCGGTGCCGCCGCCCTGCTTCACCTTCACCTTCATCGGCGCAAGGTCCAGCTCGTCATGGAAGACGGTCAGGTCGTCGGTGGTGAGCCTATAGAAACGCAGGGCCTCGCCGACGCTGCGGCCGCTTTCGTTCATGAAAGTGGCGGGCTTCAGCAGCAGCACCTTATCGCTGCCGATGCGGCCTTCGGACAGCCAGCCCTGGAACTTCTTCTGCGGCGGCGCAAAGCCGTGCATCTCGGCAATGGTGTCGCACGCCATATAGCCGACATTGTGCCGATTGAGCGCGTATTTCGCGCCCGGATTGCCCAGACCTACCCATAACTGCATGGCAAGGGCAGTTAGCCGCTAATCGCGCAAAAGAAAACGCCGACCCCGCATGAACGGGACCGGCGCTTCGTGTTTTCTGCCGAAAACGGAAAGGATCAATCCTCGGCGTTCTGCTCCGTTGCCGGAACTTCGTCGGCTTCGTCGGCATTCGCGTCGGCGCCTTCGCTCTTCTTCAGGGCCGAAGGAGCGACCAGCGTGGCGATCGTGAAGTCGCGATCGGTGATCGCGCTTTCCGAACCGGCCGGCAGGCTGACATGGCTGATGTGGATCGAATCGCCGACATCCTTGCCGGTGACGTCGATCTCGATCTGGTCGGGAATCTTGTCCGCTTCGCAGACCAGTTCCAGTTCATGGCGAACGACGTTCAGGACGCCGCCGCGCTTCAGGCCGGGCGATGCCGCCTCGTTCACGAAGACGACCGGCACGGCGACATCGACCTTGGCGTTCTTGCCAAGGCGCAGGAAGTCGACATGCAGCGGGCGGCTGCTGACGGGGTGGAACGCGACGTCCTTGGGAAGGGTGCGGACCGACTTGCCGCCGACATCGACCATCACGATCGAGTTGGAGAAGTGGCCGGTGCCGAGCAGCTTCACAAGGGCGCGCTCCTCGACGTGGATGGTGGTGGGTTCTTCCTTGCCGCCGTAGATCACAGCGGGGACACGGCCGTCACGACGCAGTGCGCGGGAGGCTCCCTTGCCTGCCTTGTCGCGCGTCTCGGCCGCCAGGGTCAGCTGATCGCTCATTACCTTGGACCTTTATATATTCTGGGTTCAACAAATCCCGCGCCAGACACGCCTCCAGGGATGACCATGCAGTGCGGGAAGGGCGCGCCCATAGGCCGGATGACCCATGAAGGCAAGGCGAAACCGTGCCTAGTGAACCGGGCTGACGCGCCAGCCGCGCGCTTCCAGCAGCGCGATCAGCCCGTCCGATCCGCCGATATGGCCGGCGCCCACGGCGACGAAAGGCTGCTGCCCGCTTTCCATGGCGGCGACGATCGGCCCAGTCCAGCGCCGGTTGCGGTTCGTCAGCAGTGCCTGCCGCAGCGAGCGGTCTGCATCGCTGTCGCCCAGGCCCATGTCCATCAGCCCTGCCAGCGCCTGGGTATCGCCGGCCAGCCATGCATCGGTCATCTCGCGCGGATCGCTGTCTTCCTCGATCAGTATGGATTCGAGCAGGTCCTGCTGCGCGTCGTCATCCAGCCGGTCGAAGATCGCGAACTGCTGCTCGACGGTCTCAAGCCCCTGCACCGGGCGGGGCGCATATCCCGCGACCAGCGAGCGGTCGACCCCGGCCGCCGGATCGATACCCGATTGCGCCTGCACCAGCGCCGACAGCGAGATCGCCGCCGCCCAGCTTTCGACCGTGCGAAACTGCTGCGCGCCGACCCCCGCCTCGCTGAGGAGTTCCGCCAGTTCGTCGCGATATTCGGGCGATACGCGCTGTTCCAGCGGAGGCAGGCTGGTGTCGATCGACAGCCGGGCGAATGTCTCGCGAACGGCGGCGGGATCGAGGTCGGCGATCTCTACCATCAGCACGCCGGAATCGCGCAAGGCATCGTCGATAGCGGGCCTGCGCCACTGCGAATCCGGCGGCAGCGCGTGGATCGTGCCGAACAGCCATCCCGCAGGCTCGGCGTCCTGCGCGGCGCCCGGCGCATCGATGCGATAGAGCGCCGGCTCACCGGCGGGCGCATCGGCCTTGCCGCAGGCCGCCGCCAGCAGGGCCAGCGAAGCCAGCAGAAAGCCGCGCATGAACGAGGGCAGGGCGCTCAATATTCGACTCGCTCCACCGTCAGGCCGCGCTGGGCCAGCACCGATTGTACGCTGTCGGTGCCCGCAAGGTGCCCTGCGCCGACGGCGACGAACACATTGCCGGGCTGCTCCATGCGGGTCTGGATCCAGTCCGCCCATTCGCGGTTGCGGCCCTTGATCAGCACCTCGTAGACCTCGGGCGTGTCCTGCAGTCCTTCGTTGATCAGCCTTTCGGTGGCCAGGACGTCACCCACGCCCCAGGCCCTTTCCGATTCGGCATAGACCTCGCCCGCCTCGGCCAGCGAGCTGGCGGCGTCCATCAGGAACGCGACCTGCTGTTCCTCGGGCAAGGTGGAGAAGAAGCCCATCTGTTCCTCGAAACTCTCAAGCCCGGCGATGGTCTTGCCCTGTTCGCGCGCGCTGCCCTGCAGCACGGCCTCTGCTCCCGCCTTGGGATCATAGCCCAGCTGCGTCAGCGGCGCGGCGGACAGGGTCACGGCGGCAAACCACGGCTTCATCCGGTCCAGCGCCTGCATCGGAATGCCCAGCGACGCGCCGGCTTCGACCAGGTGGGTGCGCTGCTCGCTGCTCAGCCGCTGCGACAGCGTGCTGCCGTCGGTGTAGATGCCGCTGGTCCCGATGACCTTCTGCATGGTGGCGGTGTCGGGCTCCAGCATCTCGATCACCAGCTCGTCCGAACCGGCGAAGGCCTCGCTGACCGCATCGTCGAACCAGACGAGGTCGGGCTTCAGCGCGTGCATCGTGCCGAACAGCCAGATCGTCGTGTCCCCGTCCGACAGCTTCCACAGCGCCGGATCGGCATCGCTGCGGTCGAGCTGGATCGTTTCCCCGGCAGCCGTTTCCCCAGGCGCAATTTCACCGGCCGCAATTTCACCGGCCAGTGCAGCCTGCGGGCTGGCCAGCAGGCCGAGTCCCGAGACGGGCGCCGCGAACCGCGCGATCAGACCCAGAAATGCCCTTGCCGCCCGCTTTATCGTCACTGTCACATCATCCTTTTCGACCAATCCGCCCTGCCGGGCGCCGGGCATACAACGCGCGCATACAACAACGGCGGTTGACGGTTTCCTAGCGCTTCGCCATTGCCCCGGCGATGAACGAACGCGCTTCTTCCTCCGTCCTGTCCTCCGACGTGCTGTCGTTTCAGGACATGATCCTAACGCTCCACGATTTCTGGAGCGCCAAGGGATGCCTGATCCTTCAGCCCTATGATATGCGCATGGGCGCAGGCACTTTCCACCCCGCCACGACACTGCGCGCATTGGGGCCGCAGCCGTGGAACGCCGCCTTCGTCCAGCCGTGCCGCCGCCCGACCGATGGCCGCTATGGCGAAAATCCGAACCGGCTGCAGCACTATTACCAGTACCAAGTAATCCTGAAGCCCAGCCCGCCCCAGATCCAGGACTGGTATCTCGACAGCCTGCGCGTGATCGGCGTCGATCCGCTGAAGCATGATATCCGCTTTGTCGAGGATGACTGGGAAAGCCCCACGCTGGGCGCCTGGGGACTGGGCTGGGAAGTCTGGTGCGACGGGATGGAGGTGACGCAGTTCACCTATTTCCAGCAGATGGGCGGCTATGACTGCAAGCCCGTCGCGGGCGAACTGACCTACGGGCTGGAGAGGCTGGCGATGTACATCCAGGGCGTCGACAACGTCTATGACCTGGCGTTCAATGCGCAGGGCGTGACCTATGGCGAGGTGTTCCTTGAAAACGAGCGCCAGATGAGCGCCTGGAACTTCGAGGTGGCCGACACCGACGCGCTGTTCGACCTGTTCCGCAAGGCCGCCGCCGAATGCCGCCTCTGCCTCGACAAGGGTCTGCCGATCCCTGCGTACGAGCAGGCGATCGAGGCGAGCCACATCTTCAACCTGCTTCAGGCACGCGGCGTGATCAGCGTGCAGGAGCGCGCCAGCTACATGGGCCAGGTCCGCGACCTCGCCCGCGGGTCGTGCGAGGCCTATATGGCGAAGCAGGCCGACCATTGGGCCGCGGATTATCCGGAGTGGACGGCATGACCGATTTTCTCCTCGAACTCCTGTGCGAGGAAATCCCCGCGCGCATGCAGGCCGGTGCACGCGCCGACCTGGAACGCCTGTTCCGGGCCGAGATGGAGGCCGCGGGCGTGGCGCACGGTGCGCTCACCGTGTGGAGCACGCCGCGCCGCCTTGCGATGATCGCGGCGGACATGCCCGAGCGGACCGAAGCGGTCAGCGAAGAGGCCAAGGGTCCGCCCGAGGGCGCTCCCGATGCGGCGATCGACGGGTTCTGCAAGAAGAACGGCGTCACCCGCGACCAGCTGGAACTGCGCGAGGTGAAGGGCCGCAATACGTGGTTCGCGGTCAGGAACGTGCCGGGCCGCGCAGTGGCCGATGTGCTCGCCGAAGCGATCCCCTCGATCGTCCGCGCCTTTCCGTGGCCCAAGTCGATGCGCTGGGGCGATGCCTCGATCAGCACCGAAAGCCTGCGCTGGGTGCGACCGCTGCAGGGCATTGTCGCGATCCTTGGCGAGGAGTTGGTATCCTGCGAAGTCGGCGGCGTGGCGTCAAGCTATGCCACCGTCGGCCACCGCTTCCACCACAGCGGCGAGGTGACCATCGGCGGCGCCAACGATTATGCCGAGAAGCTGCGCGCCTGCCATGTGATCGTCGATCACGCGGAACGGCAGGACATGATCCGCACCAAGGCACGCGAAGCAGCGGAAGCGTCAGGCCTGACGCTGGTCGAGGACGAGGGGCTGGTCGTCGAGAATGCGGGCCTGACCGAATGGCCCGAACCGCTGCTGGGCCTTTTCGACGAGGATTATCTGGCAGTCCCGCCCGAGGTCATCCAGCTGACCGCGCGCGTGAACCAGAAATATTTCGTGTGCGAGGATGGCGCGGGCCGTCTGGCCAATGCCTTCGTCTGCACCGCCAATATCAGCGCCGCCGATCCCGCGGTGGTCGTGGACGGCAACCGCAAGGTTCTGGCCGCGCGCCTGTCCGATGCCCGCTTCTTCTGGGACACCGACCGCAAGGTGCCGCTTGGAGAGCAGGCAAGCAAACTGGCCCGCATCACCTTCCACGAAAAGCTGGGCACGCTTGCCGACAAGGTCGAGCGGGTGGCGAAACTGGCCCGCCAGCTGGCGGAAGAGGGCATCGTGCCGGCTGCCGATCCCGATCGCGCCGAGCTGGCGGCACGGCTCGCGAAGGCCGATCTGGTAACCGAGATGGTCGGCGAATTTCCCGAACTCCAAGGGCTTATGGGCGGCTATTACGCCCGCGCCGAGGGTCTGCCCGATGCTGTCGCCGACGCGATCCGCGATCATTACAAGCCGGTGGGGCAGGGCGACGCCGTACCCACCGCGCCGGTGACGGTGGCCGTGTCGCTGGCGGACAAGCTGGATAACTTGCGCAGCTTCTTCGCCATCGACGAGAAGCCGACCGGCTCGAAGGATCCGTTCGCCCTTCGCCGCGCGGCACTGGGTGTGATCCGCATCGTCACGCAGAACAGGCTTCGGCTTGCTATTGCCGATGGGGATCTGCTCGACTTCTTGGCCGACCGTCTGAAGGTGCAGCAGCGAGAGGCGGGCGTCCGCCACGATCTGATCGACGCCGTGTTCGCCCTTGGCGAGGAGGACGATCTGGTCCGCCTGCTCGCCCGCGTGCACGCGCTGCAGAGCTTCATGGAGAACGAGGACGGGGCGAACCTGCTCGCCGGATACAAGCGCGCAGCCAATATCCTGAAGAAGGAAGACTACAAGGGCACAGACGACCGCATCGCCCGCACGGGGGAGGAAGACCCGCTGGCGCTGGTCGATGATCCGGAACTCGGTTCGATCCTGGCGCAGCGCGGCCATACGAACCCCGATCATGCGCCTGAACCTGCCGAGGCTGAACTGATCGCGGCGCTGGACAAGGCTGCGCCTGCCGCGAGCGATGCGGTGGAGAGCGAGCGGTTCGAGGAGGCCATGGCCGCGCTCGCATCGCTGCGCGGGCCGATCGATGCGTTTTTCGACCACGTGACCGTCAACGATCCCGATCCCGCCACGCGTGAGGCGCGTCTGGCGCTGCTCGACCGGTTCCGTGCTGCAGTGCACAAGGTTGCGGACTTTTCCCGGATCGAGGGCTGACTTGAACCGTTCGGGAAGTGTGGCGCTGCAGGGGAGGGATCAAGCGGTCTAACGCTTGTGGGCAGTTTAAATCCGCCTGCTGCAACGCAAGATAGATAAACAGAACAGTCAGGTCAGGGAGCTTGAGACCAGATGACGCACTATGTGTACACCTTCGGCGGTGGCGCCGTCTCCGACGATCCGCGCGCCAAGGACAAGACGATCACTGGCGGCAAGGGTGCGAACCTCGCCGAAATGGCTTCCATCGGACTGCCTGTTCCTCCCGGCTTCACCATCACGACCGAGATGTGCGTCAAATATCTGGCCGAGGGCGCGAACTTCGACGACCAGCTGCGCGCCGATGTCGCCAGCGCGCTGACGCATATCGAGCGGACCGTCGGCAAGAAGTTCGGCGACCCCGCCGATCCGCTGCTCGTTTCTGTCCGTTCGGGCGCGCGGGTTTCCATGCCCGGGATGATGGACACGGTGCTCAACCTGGGGCTGAATGACGAGACGGTTGAGGGCCTTGCCGCCGTATCGGGCGACGAACGCTTTGCCTGGGATTCCTATCGCCGGTTCATCCAGATGTATTCGGACGTCGTCCTTGGCCTGGATCATGGACTGTTCGAAGAAGCGCTGGAGATCGCCAAGGAAGACAATGGCTATTCCGCCGATATCGAGCTGACCGCCGGCGACTGGAAGACACTGGTCGCCCAGTACAAGTCCATCGCGCAAAGCGAACTGGGCGAGCCGTTCCCGATGGATGTGAACGACCAGCTGTGGGGCGCGATCGCGGCCGTGTTCGGAAGCTGGGATTCCGAACGCGCCAAGATCTATCGCCGGCTGAACGGCATCCCCGGCGGCTGGGGCACCGCGGTTAATATCCAGGCCATGGTGTTCGGCAACATGGGTGAGACCAGCGCCACCGGCGTTGCCTTCACGCGCGATCCCGCGACCGGAGAGAAGGTCTATTACGGCGAATATCTGATCAACGCGCAGGGCGAGGATGTCGTCGCCGGCATCCGAACCCCGCAATATCTGACCAAAGCGGCCAAGGACGCGGCGGGCGCGCAGCTTCCCTCGATGGAAGAGAGCATGCCCGATGCCTATGGCGAGCTGGCGCGCGTTTTCGACCTGCTTGAAAACCACTACCGCGACATGCAGGACATCGAATTCACGGTGCAGCAGGGCAAATTGTGGATGCTGCAGACCCGCACCGGCAAGCGCACGGCCAAGGCGGCGCTGAAGATGGCGGTCGAAATGGTGGCCGAAGGGCTGATCGACGAAGCCGACGCGGTTCGCCGGATCGATCCCATGGCGCTCGACCAGCTGCTGCACCCGACGCTGGACCCCGATGCGCCGCGCGATGTGCTGACGGTGGGCCTGCCCGCATCGCCGGGCGCAGCTTCGGGCGCGGTCGTGTTCGATGCCGATACCGCCGAACAGCTGGCCGAACGCGGCGAGGCGGTGATCCTGGTCCGCGTGGAAACCAGCCCCGAGGATATTCACGGCATGCATGCAGCCAAGGGCATATTGACGGCGCGTGGCGGGATGACCAGCCACGCGGCGGTCGTGGCGCGCGGCATGGGCCGCCCCTGCGTGTCGGGCGCATCGGCGCTGTCGATCGATCGCAAGACCAAGATCGCCACGATCAGCGGAACCGAGCTGAAGGAAGGCGATGTCATCACGCTCGACGGAGCGACCGGCGAGGTGATGAAGGGGGCCGTTCCCACGATCGAGCCCGAGCTTGTCGGCGATTTCGCCACTTTGATGGAATGGGCCGACAAGAAACGCCGGATGCGGGTGCGCACCAATGCCGAAACGCCTGCCGATTGCCGCATCGCGCGCCAGTTCGGTGCCGAAGGCATCGGCCTGTGCCGGACCGAGCACATGTTCTTCGATGCCGCGCGGATCTCGAGCGTGCGCGAGATGATCCTAGCCGATGACGAGGCTGGCCGCCGCAAGGCGCTTACCAAGCTGCTTCCCGAACAGCGCAGCGACTTCAAGGGCATCTTCACCGAGATGGCGGGTCTTCCCGTCACGATCCGGCTGCTCGACCCGCCGCTGCACGAATTCCTGCCCCACGCGGACGAGGAATTCGCCGAGCTGGCCGAGATCACCGGCTATGGCGTCGACCATCTGAAGCGCCGCGCGAACGAATTGCACGAATTCAACCCCATGCTGGGCCATCGCGGCTGCCGCCTGGGGATCACCTTTCCCGAGATCTACGAGATGCAGGTCCGCGCCATCTTCGAAGCGGCGTGCGAGGTTGCCGACGAGAGCGGCGACGCTCCGGTTCCCGAGGTGATGATCCCGCTGGTCGCCACCAGGCGCGAGCTCGAGATACTGCGCGTGCTGGTGGATCGTGTCGCGCTCCAGGTGTTCGGGGAAAAGGGCAGGACTCTCGAATATCTGGTCGGCACCATGATCGAACTGCCGCGCGCCGCGCTGATGGCCGACGCCATTGCGGAGGAGGGTGAGTTCTTCTCGTTCGGGACCAACGATCTGACGCAGACGACGCTGGGCGTCAGCCGTGACGACGCTGCCCGCTTCCTGACGCCCTATGTGGACAAGGGCATCTATCCGCGCGATCCCTTCGTCAGCCTGGATATCGAGGGTGTGGGCCAGCTGGTCGAACTGGCGGTGGAACGCGGACGCAAGACGCGTCCAGACATCAAGCTGGGCATCTGCGGCGAGCATGGCGGGGATCCGGCATCGATCGCCTTCTGCGAAAGGACCGGGCTCGATTACGTGTCCGCCTCGCCCTATCGGGTGCCGATTGCCCGGCTGGCGGCTGCACAGGCCAGCCTCGCGGAGTAGCGGCCTAGAAGCGCGGGGCGGGGTTCCGCCCCGTCAGCGTCACGAATTCGAAGCGCTCGCGGATCAGCCCGTCTGCCTCGCGCCGCGCTTCGAACTGCGTGCGGGCGGTGTGCACGGCCTTGCGCGACAGATGCGGGCCGGAATTGGCGAGCACATTGTTCAATCCCTGCGCTCGCAGGTCGCCCACGATTTGGTCGAAGCTTTCGAAGTCGACATCGAAGCCCCAACCGTCCACCACCGGATCGGCGAAACCCAGTCGCGTCAGCAACTGGCCCGCCGCGCGGACATCGACCTGCGGGTGGATGCGCGGTGCAGGACGCTCGCCATCGGCTTGCAGCATGGCTGCGCGCAATCCGGACAGGCTGCCCGCGGCGCCAAAGCTGGCGATCATCAACCCGCCCGGCTTAAGCGCTCGCCGAATCAGCACCAGCGCACCGGGCAAGTCGTTCACCGTGTCCAGCAGGCCGAGACTCACGATCAGCGAAAAGGGGCCGCCCGGCAGTGGCGCTTCCTCGTCGATGACCCTGACGCCGGGCAAGGGTGCGGGATCGGCGGAGATCGCATGCGTACCGCCTTCCTCAAGATGGCGGGCAAGCGCTCCGGTCCGGTCGCCCAGAACCAGCGCGCTTTCGAAGTCCTCGCGCAGGAAGCCAAGCCGGTCTACGACGTCCTCGGCCAGTTCCCGCGCGACGGTGGCGACGCCGCTACCCGTATCGGCCATGGACTGCATGCGCAGCCGCGCTGCGACGCGGCGCTTGCGGGAAAAGATCTTCGGCGGTGAGGGAGGGATATCCATGCCCCGCCTGTTGCAGTGCATCGCCGCGTGACGCAAGCTGGTCGCCGGATTTTCCGATCCGCCGATCAGCCAGGGTGGTTCAAGGAACGAAACTCATGACATTGCGCCAAGTCATTGCGCCACTTGTGGATTTCGCGTTTCCGCCGCGTTGTCCTTCGTGCGGCGAGGAGGTTTTGGGTAGCGTCAGCGATCTGGACGAGGGGCTTTGCGGATCATGCTGGGGCAAGTTGCGGCTGCCTGGCCAGCCTGCCTGCAGGCTGTGCCAGATTCCCCTGTCGAGCGATCAGCTGACGACCGAGGGCCTGTGCGGGCCTTGCCGGACCGATCGGCCGGAGCATGACGGCATAGCGGCGGCAACGATCTACGGGCCGGTTTCTCGTGAGGTTCTGCTGGCGCTCAAGCATGCTGGCCGGTTTGCGCTGGCAGGATCGATGGGCCGGTTCATGGCTCTGCGCTTTGCAGCGGCAGGGCTGGCGAACCCCGAAAATCCGCTGGTGGTGCCGGTGCCGCTCCATCCCTCTCGCCTTTGGAAGCGGGGTTACAACCAGTCGGTGTTGCTGGGAAAATCCTTTGCCGCCCGGATGGGCTGGGATTTCCGCCCCGACGTGCTGCGCCGAAGGAAGCGCACCCCTTCGCTCGACGGGCTGGACAGGATGGAGCGGCGTGCCGTGCTGGAAGGCGCGATCGAAGCCGTTCGCAGTGACGCGGTGGCCGGGCGCGATATCGTGCTGATCGACGATGTGGTGACCAGCGGCGCAACCAGCGGCGCCTGCGTCGAGGCGCTGAGGTCTGCGGGCGCAAAGCGCGTCATCATCGCGTGCTATGCGCGGGTCGGTCTGAGCGAAAGGCATGAAAGCATTGCCGAAGAGCCGCCGGAGTGACCCATAAAAAGTTGGCGCCCGAGGCCGAAGCCCCGAGCGCCAGCGTGACGTTCAACCGGAATGCGCATCAGAGACCTGAGTCCCGAGCGGCTTTCCCGGCCGTTAGTCCGACGCGCCCCCCGGCACGCCGTTTTCCCTGAACGCTGACCGCTTCAGCAACCTGCTCTGCGACAACGTCGACCGCTGCGAAGAGCGGGTCCGGCTCCCTCAAGCCGTGATTGCCTTCTTGCGCGTGGAGTGCGATTTGAAAAGGAGAAACCCGCAGCCGTCATGGAAATCATGCAACGCTGTGTTCGATTTGCAACATTCGTGCGCCGGACCTTTGCGCGCCCACAAGGATCTTATTCAATGGCAGACTGCGGCGCCGACACCACCCTGGCATTCGAGCCGCGTTTCGACGAGGCCGGCCTGATCACCGCCATCTGCGTCGATGATGCCGATGGCACCGTGCTGATGGTCGCCCACATGAACGAGGAGGCCCTGTCGCTGACGCGCCGGACAGGTCTTGCCCATTTTTGGTCCCGCTCTCGCCGGTCGCTTTGGAAGAAAGGCGAAAGCTCGGGAAACATGCTGTCGGTCAGCGAGATCCTGGTCGATTGCGATCAGGATTGCCTCTTGGTGCGGGTGGTTCCTGCCGGGCCTGCCTGCCACACTGGCCGGCGTAGCTGCTTTTACCGCAGGGTGACCGACACCGGGCTGGAGATGGTCGGGGATTGATCGGACACCCGCCAAACGCTATATATTGACATAAATGTAAGTAGAGAGAGGAGCAGGCCACCATGGCCGATTACAGCGCGCCGCTGCGCGATACCCTATTCAATCTGAACCACGTGCTGAAGCTGGGCGACCGCGCCGGCCAGCCCGGGTTCGAGGCGCTGGACGCCGACATGATCGAGCCGATCCTGACCGAGGCCGGGAAGTTCGCCTCGGAAGTTTTCGCGCCGCTCAATGCTTCGGGCGACCGGCAGGGCTGTACGCGGCATGACGATGGATCCGTTACCGTTCCGGACGGCTTTGCCGATGCCTACCGCCAGATGTGCGAAGGCGGGTGGACCACGCTGACCGCGCCCGAAACCTATGGCGGGCAGGCTTTGCCGCATGCCATCGGCGTGGCGGTGGAGGAATTCCTGTCGGGCGCCAACATGTCGCTTGCCATGTATCCGGGCCTGACCGATGGCGCGATCCGCGCCTTGGTCGCACGGGGCAGCGACGAGCAGAAGGCGACCTATCTGGCCAGGCTGACCTCGGGCGAATGGACCGGCACGATGAACCTGACCGAGCCGCATGCGGGCACCGATCTGGGTCTGCTGCGCACCCGCGCCGAACCCAACGGCGACGGCAGCTATGCGGTCAGCGGGACCAAGATCTTCATCTCCTGCGGCGAGCATGACATGGCGAGCAATATCGTTCATCTCGTCCTTGCCCGCCTGCCCGATGCGCCCAAGGGGTCGAAGGGCATTTCGATGTTCATTGTACCCAAGTTCCTGCCGGACGAAAATGGCGAGTCGGGGGAACGCAACAGACTGTCCTGCGGCTCGATCGAGGAGAAGATGGGCATCCACGGCAGCTGCACCTGCGTGATGAACTACGACGGCGCGAAGGGCTGGCTGATCGGCGGTGAGCACCAGGGGCTGGCGGCCATGTTCATCATGATGAATGCCGCGCGCCTGTGGGTCGGTCTGCAGGGCCTGGGCCAGGCCGAAGTCGCCTATCAGAACGGCGCTTCCTATGCGCTCGACCGGCGGCAGGGCAGGGCTCTCACCGGCCCGGTCGAACCGGGCCAGAGCGCCGATCTGCTGGTCGTGCACCCCGACGTGCGCCGCCTGCTGATGGATGCGCGCGCCAAGACCGAGGGGCTGCGCGCGCTGATCCTGTGGACCGGCCTGCTGACCGATCTGTCGCATCACGCCGCGACCGAGGAGGAGCGGACGCAGGCCGACGATCTGATCCAGTTGCTGACGCCCGTCGTCAAGGCGGTGGGCACCGATATCGGCTATGACGTATCGACCCAGATGCAGCAGGTGTGGGGCGGCCACGGCTATGTCGCCGAGAACGGGATGGAGCAATTCGTGCGCGATGCCCGCATCGCGATGATCTATGAAGGTGCGAACGGCATCCAGGCCATGGACCTGGTGGGCCGCAAGCTGCCGATGAAGGGCGGCCGGGCGATCCAGTCGTTCTTCGCGCTGGTCGATGGCGAGATTGCCGATGCCGCCAGCGACGGCGCGGTCCGCGAAATCGCCGAGGCGCTGGGCAAGGCGAATGGCGAGCTGAAGGCCGCGGCGATGTGGCTGATGCAGAACGCGCCCGAAAACCCCGACAATGCCGGCAGCGCGGCCTATGCGATCATGGAGATCCTGGGGCTGGTCGCCATCGGCCTGATGTGGCTGCGCATGGCGAATGCCGCTTCCGCCGCGATCGACGCAGGCGAGGGCGACAAGTCATTCATGGAAGCCAAGCTGCTGTGCGCGCGCCATTTCGCGCAGAGCGAACTGCCCGATGCAGGCGCGCTGCGCCGCAAGCTGCAGGCCGGGGCCGAGGTGATCATGGCCATGCCCGCCGAAAGCTTCCTGCGGGCCTGATCCGTCACGGTGGCCATGCCGGGCAATTGATCGCCCGGCATGGCTTCCAATCAAGCGGGCAGGAAATCCGGCACCGAAAGGTAGCGTTCCCCGGTGTCGTAGTTGAATCCCAGCACGCGCGTGCCCTTGTCCAGCTCGGGCAGCTTCTTCGCGATCGCGGCAAGGGTGGCCCCGGAACTCATGCCGACCAGCAGCCCTTCCACCGAAGCGCTCTTGCGCGCCATGTCCTTGGCCTCGTCCGCATCGACCGAGATCGCGCCGTCGATCGACTGCGTGTGAAGGTTTTCGGGAATGAAGCCCGCACCAATGCCCTGCAGCGGGTGAGGGCCGGGCTGCCCGCCGGAAATTACCGGCGAAAGCGCGGGTTCGACCGCATAGGCCTTCATCGTGGGCCAGACCGCCTTCATCGCCTCGGCGCAGCCCGTCAGGTGCCCGCCGGTGCCGACGCCGGTGATCATCACGTCGATGGGCGTATCGGCGAAATCGGCCAGGATCTCTCGCGCGGTGGTCGCGACGTGGATGGCGGGATTGGCTTCGTTATCGAACTGCTGCGGCATCCATGCCCCCGGCGTCTCGTCCACCAGTTCGCGGGCACGCTGCAACGCGCCCTTCATGCCGTTTTCCTTGGGCGTCAGGTCGAAAGTCGCGCCATAGGCCAGCATCAGGCGGCGCCGCTCTATCGACATGCTTTCGGGCATGACGAGGACCAGCTTGTAGCCCTTGACCGCAGCGACCATCGCAAGGCCTATGCCGGTATTGCCCGACGTCGGCTCGATGATCGTGCCGCCCTGCTTCAGCGCGCCGCTCTTCTCCGCAGCCTCGACCATGGCGAGCGCGATGCGGTCCTTGATCGAACCGCCGGGATTGGCACGCTCGGACTTTACCCAGACCTCGTGGTCCGGGAACAGTCGCGACAAGCGGATATGCGGCGTATTGCCGATCGTGGCGAGGACGTTGTCGGCCTTCATGTCATGGCTCCTTCCTGCTCTTTTGCGGGCTTCCCATCGTCCTTGACGCGATAGGCCGGCGCGAATGTGCGGGCGTTTCTGAGTTCCGGATAGGCGTAAGCCCAGATAACGACCACCAATATTGCCCCGACGCCGCCGAAAACAACTGCCCCGGTCGCACCGATCAGCGCGGCGACGACGCCCGATTGCAATTCGCCCAGCTCGTTGGAGGCCGAGATGGCCAGGCCCGAGATGGAAGACACCCGCCCGCGCATGTGATCCGGCGTGTTCAACTGCACCAGCGACCCGCGCACGAAGACCGAGATCATGTCCGCCGCGCCCAGCACCACCAGCACGGCAAGGCTGGCCAGCAATTCGCGCGAGATGCCGAACAGCGCGGTCATCAGCCCATAGACCGCCACTGCCCACAGCATCTTTACCCCGACATTGCGCTCCATCGGTTTCCACGCCAGCCACAGCGCGACCAGCCCCGCACCCACCGCGGGCGCTGCGCGCATCCAGCCCAGGCCGATCGGTCCCACCTGCAGGATGTCGCGCGCAAAGACCGGCAGCAGCGCCGTCACCCCGCCCAGCAGCACCGCAAACAGGTCGAGCGAGATCGCGCCCAGCAGGAAGCGATCGTTCCACACGAAGCGCAGCCCGTCCTTCACCTGCCGGATCGGATGCAGCTTGCGGTCGATATCCGGCTGGCGCAGCGGCTTGATCAGCGCCACCATCAGGGCGGCGAGCGCCAGCAGGAAGACCGACACGATATAGGGAAAGCTGGGGAAGACGGCATAGAGCATGCCGCCCGCCGCCGGCCCCAGCACGGTCGCGAACTGCCAGGCGATGGCATTGGTCGCGATGGCGCGCGGGATCATCCAGGCGGGCACGATATTGGGCGCCAGCGCATTCATCGCCGGGCCGAAGAAGACGCGCGCCGTGCCATGTGTCGCCGCCAGAAGGAACAGCAGCGGCAGGGTGAGATTGTCGGACCAGGTCGCAAAGCCCAGTGCGGCTGCGATCACGATATCCAGCAGCATCGCCGCGACAGCGACCCAGCGCCGGTCGAACCGATCCGCCGCGAACCCCGCGAACGGCGTCAGCAGGAACAGGGGCAGGAACTGCGCCGCGCCCAGCAGGCCAAGCTGGAAGGCGGCAAGCGACCGGCTCATCCCGTAATCGCTGCGCGCCACGTCATAGACCTGCCAGCCCAGCACCACGACCATCGACAGCGTCGCGATCACGCCCGCAAAACGGGCTACCCAGAACAGACGGTAATCGCGAATCTGAAGCGGATGGCGCGGTTCAGGCGCGGCAGGCACAGTCATGTCGAGGGGAATTCAGCGGACCGGAGTGAACTTACCGGAACCTTCATCCAGCCAATGGAGAATACCGTCGGAAATCGCGAAGAAGGCACCGCGCAGCTTCAGCGTGCCCTTTGCTTCCTTGGACTGCACGCAGGGGAAGCTGCGCAGATTTTCGAGCGATACCTTGACCGCGGCCTGCTCCATCGCAAGTTCCGCTTCGCGCCCCTCGGTCCCGTGGTCGTGCGCAACCTCGTCGCGGGCGTCGTCGAGCAGTTCGATCCAGTCGGCGATGAAACCGCCGCGACCCGGTTCGGCGCCGTGCATCGATTGCGTCAGCGCCGCCTTGCAGCCTCCGCACATGCCGTGGCCCAGCACCAGTACTTCCTCGACCTCAAGCACCTGGACGGCGAACTCCAGTGCGGCGGACACGCCGTGATGGCCGGGCGTCGTCTCGAACGGGGGAACCATGGCGGCGACATTGCGCACCACGAACATCTCGCCCGGATCGACGTCGAATATCTGGCTGGGATCGACCCGGCTGTCAGAGCAGGCGATGACCATCACCTTGGGCGACTGTCCTTCCTTGAGCTGGATCCAGCGGTCGCGCTGGGGGTGCCAGCTCTTCTCGCGGAAACGGCGGTAACCTTCGGTAAGGACGGACTGTACTGGTGAGTCGGGCATCGTGCGATCTTTGCATCCGCGCTTCGCAGCTTGCAAGCAGCACTATGTTGCGGGTGACGCCAGACGCGCTTATGTGGACCCCTATGAACGAGATCACCAAACCCGCCGACATGCGCCCGCCCATCCAGCGCAAGCCCGACTGGATCCGGGTGAAGGCCCCGACCAGCAAGGGCTATGCCGAGACGCGGCGCCTGATGCGCGACCTCAAGCTGAACACGGTTTGCGAGGAAGCGGCCTGCCCGAACATCGGCGAGTGCTGGACCAAGAAACACGCGACGGTGATGATCCTGGGCGACGTGTGCACGCGTGCCTGCGCGTTCTGCAACGTCAAGACCGGCATGCCGCGCATGGTCGACCCGATGGAGCCGATGAACGTGGCCATCGCCGCGGGCGAGATGGGGCTCGAGCATATCGTCATCACCTCGGTCGACCGCGACGACTTGCCCGATGGCGGCGCGGGCCAGTTCGTCAAGGTGATCGAGGAACTGCGCAAGCGCGCACCCAATACCACGATCGAGATCCTGACGCCTGATTTCCGCGGCAAGATGAAGGCGTCGATCAAGGCGATCTGCGAAGCGCGCCCCGACGTATTCAACCATAATCTGGAAACCGTGCCGCGGCTCTATCCCACGATCCGGCCGGGCGCGCGCTATTACGCGTCGCTTCGCCTGCTTGAGGAAGTGAAGGCGAATGATCCGTCGATCTTCACCAAGTCGGGCATCATGCTGGGACTGGGCGAGCAGCGGCTGGAGATCCACCAGGTGATGGACGACATGCGCAGTGCCGACATCGACTTCCTGACGATGGGCCAGTATCTGCAGCCGACGCCCAAGCACGCCAGGGTCGTTGATTTCGTGACCCCGCAGCAGTTCGGCGCGCTGGGTTCGATCGCACGGGCCAAGGGCTTCCTGCAGGTCGCTTCCAGCCCGCTGACGCGGTCCAGCTATCACGCGGGCGATGACTTCGCCGAGATGAGGGCCGCGCGCGAAGCACAGCTGGCGAAGCAGGGCGGCGAGCCCGCCAAGGTCCCCGGCAAGAAGCAGTGGGTCCGCGACAGCAGCGCCCCCGCCGAATAGAAGCAGCGTCCATGCCCAATATTCGCGAAACGCGCGAGCTCGACTATTCGGCCGAGCAGATGTTCGACTTGGTGGCCGATGTCGCCAGCTACCCGCAGTTCCTGCCCTGGGTGGTCGCCATCCGCGTGCGCACCAACAGCGAGACCGAGATGGTCGCCGACATGATGGTCGGCTTCAAGGCCCTGCGCGAGCGGTTCACGTCGAAGGTGTACAAGCAGAGGCCCGACCGGATCATGGTCGAATATGTCGACGGTCCGCTGTCCAACCTGGAAAACGTCTGGCGGTTCGAACCGCTGGACGGCGGTCGCTGCCGCATCCATTTCTGCGTCGAGTTCACGTTCCGCAACCGCGTGTTCGAGGCGTTGGCGGGCCAGTATCTCGACCGGGCTTTCCGAAAGATGGTCGGCGCGTTCGAAACCCGCGCGCAGGCCCTTTACGGCAGAAGCAATTCCAGCGCGCACAGCGCGGCCTGAAGGCGCACGTCCGCGCGGCCCTTGCAGTCGAAATGCTTGAGCTCGGCTGAAGGCTCCTCGCTATCCTGCCGGTCGCGCTTGGCGCGGGCGAAGACGACGGTGCCGACCGGCTTAAGATCCGTTCCGCCATCGGGTCCCGCGATGCCGGTGATCGCCACGGCGACATCGGCCCCCGAATTCTTGAGCGCGCCCGTCGCCATCGACCAGGCAACGGCCACCGACACCGCGCCGAAGGTCTCGATCAGATCGCTGGGCACGGCCAGCTCTTCCATCTTGGCAGCGTTCGAATAGGTCACGAACCCGCGGTCGAGCACCTTGGACGAACCCGGAACCTCGGTCAGCGCCGAACACACCAGCCCGCCGGTGCAGCTTTCGGCCACGGCGATGGTCGTGCCGGCCTCCTTGTGGGCGGCGATGACCTTGTCGGCCAGATCGGTCAGTTCCTTGGGGAGGTTGCTGTCCATGTCGGTTCCGGAAAGTTTGGGGGGATCACTGGTGGTCATCATGCCGCTTTCATCAGCAGGACCTGTGCCTGCGCGGCGATGCCTTCACCGCGGCCGGTGAAGCCCAGCCGTTCGGTGGTGGTCGCCTTCACCGAAATGACACTGATGTCAACAGCCAGCAGCTCTGCAAGCCGCTCGCGCATCGCCATTCGGTGCGGGCCGACCTTGGGCGCCTCGCAGATGATGGTCAGGTCGCAATTGGCCAGGCGGTAGCCATTCTCTTCCGCCAGCCTGACCGCGTGCGTCAGGAAGATATGCGACGCGGCGCCTTTCCATTGCGGATCGCTGGGCGGGAAATGATCGCCGATGTCCCCGATGGCGACGGCACCCAGGATCGCATCGGTCAGCGCATGCAGCGCCACATCGGCATCGCTATGCCCGGCCAGCGTCCGGTCATGCTCGATCCGCACGCCGCAAAGCCAGAGATGGTCGCCCGGTTCCAGCCGGTGCACGTCATAGCCGCTGCCGGTGCGAAAAGCGGGAACGGGGGAAGGGGGCATCGCGAAATCTTCCTTGAAGGTCAGCTTGGCCAGCCGCGCATCGCCGTCCACCAGCGCCACCTCATGCCCGGCCTTGCGCAGCACCTGCGCGTCGTCGCCGGCACTCGGCGGGCCTTCCCACGCGCGATGCGCCGCGAGTATGTCGCCAAAGCGAAAGGCCTGGGGCGTCTGGACGCGGCGCAGCTCTTCCCGCCGCGCGGGCGCGCCCATGATGCTACCGCTGGCTTCGACCATGCTGTCCACGACAGGTAGAACGGGAATCGCCCCCGATCTTTCCCGAAGCGCCGCGATCAGCCGTTCGGCGACACAGCCCGGCAGGTCTGGCCGCGCCGCATCATGGATCAGCACCGATGTCGGGGGCGAGGGGAGCGCAGCCAGCGCTTCCAGCCCGGCCCTTACCGAACCCTGCCGCGTGGCACCGCCGAAGACGAAGGAAATTGCACCGCTATCGCCGATGGCGCCGCGCGCTGCATCCTCGTCGCCGGGGGGTATGACGATCAGGATCGGGCCGGAAATCGCCTTACGCAGCATGGCTACGGCATGACCCAGCACGGTGGTCCTGCCATAGGGCGCATATTGCTTGGGGGTGCCCAGCCCGGCGCGCGATCCGCTGCCGGCGGCTACGATGATCCCGGCGATCGTTTCGCCCTGTCGATCGGTGTCGTTTCGATCAGCCCCGCTTCGATCAACCATGTCCGCCATCGCCGGCCCCGCTACAGGCTTGATGGCCACCAATCAATCGACTATGCGCTCTGCTTAATTTTTAGGCAGAACATGACCGATAATTCACCCTTCCCCCCTGCGCCCCGGCTCGAACCGATCCGCATCGGTCCGGTGACCGTGGCGACGCCCGTGGCGCTCGCCCCGATGACGGGCGTGACCGACATGCCGTTTCGCACGCTGGTCCGCCGCTTCGGTTCCGGCCTCAACGTGACCGAGATGATCGCCAGCCAGGCGATGATCCGCGAGACGCGCCAATCGATCCAGAAGGCGGAATGGCACCCCAGCGAAGACCCCGTCTCGATGCAGCTGGTCGGCTGCGATCCGGTGTCCATGGGCGAGGCGGCGAAGCTGAACGAGGATCGCGGCGCAGCGATCATCGACATCAATTTCGGCTGTCCGGTCCGCAAGGTGACCAATGGCTTCGCGGGCTCGGCGCTGATGCGCGACATTCCACTGGCGACCCAGCTGATGAAGGCGACGATCGCGGCGGTGTCGGTGCCCGTTACCGTCAAGATGCGCATGGGCTGGGACCACGCCTCGCTCAATGCGCCTGAACTGGCCCGCATCGCGCAGGATCTTGGCGCGGCGATGGTCACCGTCCATGGCCGCACGCGCAACCAGATGTACAAGGGCAGCGCCGACTGGGCCTTCGTCCGCCGGGTCAAGGATGCGGTGTCGATCCCCGTCATCGTCAACGGCGACGTCTGCGGGATCGGCGATGCCGCTACCGCACTGGAACGGAGCGGTGCCGATGGCCTGATGATTGGCCGCGGCGCCTATGGCCGGCCCTGGCTGCTGGGTCAAATCATGGACTGGCTGGAAGGGCGAGAGGTGCGTCCCGATCCGTCGCTGCCCGACCAGTTCGCGCTCGTAACCGAACATTATCGTGCCATGCTCGACCATTATGGCGGCGATACGGGGGTGAAGATGGCGCGCAAGCATCTTGGCTGGTACACCAAGGGGCTGAAGGGATCGGCCGATTTCCGCAACAAGGTGAATTTCATCGACGATGCGGACAAGGTTCTGGCATCCCTGCGCGAATTCTATCTTCCGCTCTTCGACGACAGCCGAAAGGCCGCCGCCGCGTGACCCTCGCGGGTGCGATCAGCGAAGCCGTGAGGCCATCGCCCGACCATGCGAGGCTGATCGCAAGCCTGCCCTATGCGGTGATCCTGTTGCGTCCCGGTCAGCGCATCGCCGCTGTGAATGTCGCAGGCGAACAGCTGCTGGGCCAGAGCGCCCGCCGCCTGCTTGGCAAGCCGCTGAAAACGCTGGTCGATTTCGGCGAAGCGCGGTTGATGACCATGCTGGCGGATGCCGATGTCCAGATCAACGCGCGCGACATGACCGCCCGGATCGGCAGGTCAGGCGCGAAACGGGTGCATGTGATCGTCTCACCCGTCGCGGGCTGGGAAGGCTGGCAGACCCTGACCCTGATCGAATCCGCCGAGGTCGAAGGGTTCGAGGAATCGGGCAGCAATACCCACGAGGAAGCGGGCCTGCGCGCGCCCGAAATCCTGGCGCATGAGATCAAGAACCCGCTGGCCGGTATCCGCGGCGCAGCGCAGCTTCTGGGCCGCAAGGCGAAGGCATCCGACCGGGCGCTGACCACGCTGATCGCCGACGAGGTTGATCGCATCGCATCGCTGATCGACCAGATGCAAAGCCTGTCGAGCCGTTCGGCGGTGCCGGCGTCGCCCGTCAACCTGCATGTCGCGATCCGGCGCGCCACCGCTGTTCTGGAGGCAGGCGGCCACGACAATGTCCGCATCGTCGAGGAGTTCGATCCCTCGCTCCCCATGGTGCTGGTCAATTCGGATGCGCTGCTTCAGGTCTTGCTGAACCTTCTGACCAATGCGGCGGAAGCCTGTGCTGGCGAGGATGATCCCGAGCTGACGATCAGGACCCGCTTTGCCAGCGGCATCATGCTGCGGCAGGCCGGCCAGGCGCAGCCGATCCGGCTTCCCATCGAACTGACCGTCACCGACAACGGACCGGGGGTCGACCCCGAATTGCGCGACCACATCTTCGAGCCCTTCGTATCGTCGAAGAAGCAGGGGCAGGGGCTTGGGCTGGCCCTTGTCCGCAAGCTGGTGCGCGACATGAATGGACGGATCAGCCACGAACGCGACGAAACGCGCGGCCTGACCCATTTCCGCATACGTCTGCCGATGGTGGAAACGCGCCGCGAAGCCGAAGACGTCCCTGCGGCGGGAGCCAATTGATGACCGATCCCGTCCTGCTGGTCGAAGACGATATTTCCATCGCGGTGGTCATCACGACCGCGCTGGAGGACGAAGGTCTGAAGGTGGTGCGCTGCGACAGCGTGGCAGAACGCGACAGGCTGCTGGCGTGCGAACGCTATTCCGCGCTGGTCACCGATGTCGTGCTGAAGGACGGCGACGGCATCGCCACATTGGACGAGGTACGCCGGCAGCAACCACACCTGCCCGTCATCGTCGTGTCCGCGCAGAACACGCTGGATACCGCCGTACGCGCCAGCGATACCGGGGCTTTCGAATATTTCCCCAAGCCCTTCGACCTGGACGAGCTGGTCAGGGCCGTCACCGCCGCCATCGGTAATGCCGACGCCGAAGCCAGGCCGCTGGACGGAGAGGGCGAGGGGGCTTTGCCCTTGGTGGGCCGGTCGAACGCGATGCAGGCGGTCTATCGCATGATCACGCGCGTGCTGCGCAACGATCTGACGGTGCTGATCCTGGGGGAATCCGGCACCGGCAAGGAACTGGTGGCGGAAGCCATCCACAAGCTTGGCCAGCGGTCGCGCGGGCCCTTTGTCGCGGTCAATACGGCGGCGATCCCTGCGGATCTGATCGAATCCGAACTGTTCGGGCATGAAAAGGGCGCCTTCACCGGCGCATTCGCTCGCCATATCGGCAAGTTCGAGCAAGCGCGCGGGGGCACCTTGTTTCTGGACGAGATCGGCGACATGCCGATGCAGGCGCAGACCCGGCTGCTGCGCGCACTGCAATCGGGCACGATCCTGCGGGTCGGCGGACGCGACGAGGTGCCCATCGATGCGCGCATCATCGCCGCCACCAACAAGGACCTTGCGCCGCTGATCGAAACGGGCCGTTTTCGCGAAGACCTGTTCTATCGCCTCAATGTCGTGCCCATCCAGTTGCCGCCCCTTCGCGAGCGGGGTGACGACGTCGATGCCCTGGCCGGCCATTTCCTGGGACAGGCGGCGCGCGAAGGCCTGCCGCGCCGCAATCTCAGCAAGGAAGCGGCGGCGCTGTTGCGGGTGCGGCCGTGGCGCGGAAATGTGCGCGAATTGAAGAACTTCATCTATCGCCTGGCGCTGCTCGCGCGCGAGGAGGTCGTCGATCGCGCGGCGGTTCAGGCCTTGCTGGCGGACGAGGCGGCGACGGCTTCGCCTTCTGCAGGACCGGCCATGTTCGACGGCGGCAATTACAATGATCTCGAAGGCGCGCTGCACCGCTGGCTGGCCGCGAACGCGCCGGAACCGGGGCACATCTATGCCAAGGCGATCGCCGCGTTCGAGAAACCGCTGCTGACCCACATGCTCGACACGACCGGCGGGAATCAGCTTCGCGCGGCACGAATGTTGGGGATCAATCGCAACACATTGCGCAAGCGACTGGACGAACTCGGCATCGATCCGGAGTATTTTGCCGCACGCGTGCGCGGTTGAGCCATCTTTTGGCACCGGAATTGACGCAACTGGTCGCATTTGGGGCGGGCTTTATCCCCCGAGGGCCAGCGCCCTCTTGAAATTGCGCAACAGCGCTGTTGTATTCCGGCAACGATGCAGTCGCCCAGCCATTCCTCCGTCCAATCAGCCGATGGCGATGATGCACTTGCCGACGCGCAGGGCGCAGGTGCCGGCAATTCGGCGGGCAGGGACTGGCAGAGGTTGCTGCGGCGCGTCGGCATCGTCTGGCACCGCTCCAACGGTTTCGCAGTGCTTGAGATTGCGTGTGTCGTCGCCATCGCAGTCACGGTGATCTTCGGCTGGCTGGCGCTGGACGGGCGGACCGACGAAGCGCTGCTGCCGACTGCCACCACCACGACCCTGCTGGTCGTGACGCTCGTCCCCGGCATGGGGCTGATGGTGTTGATCGGCAGGCGGCTTGCCCTGCGCAGGGCGAAGCGGCTGACCGGCTCGACCGGGCGGATGCATGTAAGGCTGGTGTTCTTCTTCTCGCTGCTTGCCGCGGTGCCCACGCTGCTGGTGGTGGTGTTCGCATCGTTCCTGTTCCAGTCGGGGGTGGAATTCTGGTTCTCCGACCGGTCGCGCGGATTGCTTGAGGATGCGAACGAGCTGGCCCGCGGCTATTACGAACAGAATTTCCGCGACATCGGCGACAACGCGATCGCGATGGCAGACGACATCCGCTTCTATCTCGACCGGGCACCGATCACGAGCCCCGAGTTCGCCGAGGCCTATACCCGCCAGGTAATCCTGCGCGAATTCGACAGTTCGGCGATCGTCGAACTCGGCAGCGACGGGACAGTGCGGACCGCCGCTATCGTCGATCCCGAAAGCGATTTCGGCCCCGCCAATATCAGGCCCGAGATCTTCACCAAGCTGATCGAAGGCTCGCGCGTCGAAGTCACCGCGGTGGCCGAGCGGACCGAGGCGGTCGCGCCCCTCGACATCGGGGCGGGCATATTCCTCTATACATCGCGCGAGTCCGATCCGCTGGCGCTCAGCCAGTGGCAGCGGGCGCAAAGCGTGCTGGCGAATTACGACGTGCTGACCGACAATGTCCGGTCGCTGCAATTGCAGTTCAACATCGCGCTGCTGGTCGTCTCGCTCGCGCTGGTCGGGCTGGCGGTGTGGTTCGCGCTGAGGTTCGCCGACCGGCAGGTGGGCCCGCTGGCCGAGCTGGTGGACGCGGCGCGCGACGTGGGCGCGGGCAATTTCTCAAGCCGGGTGAGCGGGCGGACCGGGGCGGACGAGATCGGCCTTCTCAACCGCGCCTTCAACCGCATGACGGTGCAGATCGAACGCCAGACCGCGGCCCTGCTGTCCGCCAACGAGCAATTGCACGAGCGGCGCGCCTTTATCGAGGCGGTGCTGGATTCGGCGACCGCGGGCATCGTCTCCATCGATACGGACGGGACCATCCTGCTGATCAACGGATCCGCGCAGACGCTGCTGGTGGGCGAGAATGACGACGCGCCGGTCGGCCGGACGCTGGCCGACGTGGCGCCGACGCTGGCAGCGCTGGTGGAGGAAGGCAAGTCGGCTGGCATCGTCCAGATCCCGCGCGGCGGCGACATGCGGACACTGGCGGTCAAGCGGGCGCGCACGACCCATGGCCACGTGCTGACGTTCGAGGATATCACCCGTCAGCTGCTCGACCAGCGGCGGGCCGCCTGGTCCGACGTGGCGCGGCGGATCGCTCATGAGATCAAGAACCCGCTGACCCCGATCCAGCTGGCGACCGAGCGGCTGAACCGGCGCTATCGCCGCCAGATCGAAACCGATGGCGAATTGTTCGACGAGCTGACCCAGACGATCATCCGGCAGGTCGGCGACCTGCGCAAGATGGTCGACGAATTCTCGAGCTTTGCGCGCATGCCCAAACCCAGCTTCCGGCGCGAGGATGTCTCCGAACTCGTGCGGCAATCGATGTTCCTGCAGGAAGTCGGTCACCCCGGCATCACCTATCGCTTCCGCGCGGAGGAAGGGGACACGGGCATCGATTGCGACCGCCACCAGGTCGGCCAGGCGATGACCAACGTGCTGAAGAACGCCGCCGAGGCGATCGAGGCGCGCAAGCTGGGCGAGGGCGACGATTTTCGCGGCCACATCGAGGTTGGCCTGCAGCCCGACAGCAAGGGGGTGACGATCACCGTGACCGACAATGGCAGCGGCCTGCCGCAGCAGGGCGAGCGGATCGTCGAGCCGTACATGACCACGCGGGAAAAGGGCACCGGCCTTGGCCTTGCCATCGTCCAGAAGATCCTGGGCGAACATGGTGGGCATATCGGGTTCGAGGCTGCGCAGCCCGGCGGCACCACCGTCCGCATGCGCTTCGCGCGCGATCCGCTGGCGGAGGAAGCCGGGGCTGAAGCCGGCGTCGGCGGGGCGCCGGACGGGAACGGCCGGCAGGCCGCGGAATGACAGGATTTACCCAAGGAAGGCAGGATTGGCTCTGATGGCACTCGATATTCTGATTGTCGACGACGAACGCGACATTCGAGAGCTGGTTGCCGGCGTGCTTTCGGACGAAGGCTATGAATGCCGGACGGCGGCAGACAGCAGCGCCGCGCTCAACGCGATCGACGAACGCAGGCCCTCGCTGGTGCTGCTCGACGTCTGGCTGCACGGCTCGCCGATGGACGGGCTGGAAGTGCTCGACGCGATCAAGCAGCGCGAACCCGATCTGCCGGTGATCATCTTTTCGGGTCACGGCAATATCGATACCGCCGTATCGGCGGTCAGCCGGGGCGCGGTCGATTTCATCGAGAAGCCGTTCGAATCCGAGCGGCTGCTGCTGATGGTCGAACGCGCGACCGAGACCGAGCGCCTGCGCCGCGAGAACGCGCAATTGCGCAGTGACGGAGGCGCGGGCTTCGAGGAGTTCAACGGCAATTCCGCCGCGATCAACGCGGTGCGCGCGACGCTGAAACGTGTAGCGAATACCGGCAGCCGCGTGCTGATTACCGGGCCGGCGGGCGCGGGCAAGGAGATGGCCGCGCGCCTGTTGCACCACTGGAGCGCGCGGGCCGAGAAGCCCTTCGTCACGGTCAATTCGGCCCGCATCACGCCCGAGCGGTTCGAGCAGGAATTGTTCGGCGAGGAATCGGGCGGCCGCCTGGTCCGCGCCGGACTGCTGGAGCTTGCCGATGGCGGGACGCTCTATCTGGACGAGGTGGCGGACATGCCCGAATCGACCCAGGCGCGGATCCTGCGGGTGCTGACCGACCAGGCTTTCGTGCGGGTCGGCGGCAATCGGCAGATCCGGGTCGATGTCCGGGTCGCGTCTTCCAGCAGCCAGGATCTGGCCGAGGCCATTGCCGACCGGCGGTTCCGCGAAGACCTGTATTACCGGCTGAACGTCGTGCCGGTCACGGTGCCGGGCCTGTCCGAGCGGCGGGGCGACATACCCGTGCTCGCCAATCATTTCTTCGCTCGCTACGCGCGCAGCCAGGGCTACGCCCCGCCCGAAATCAGCGACGAAGCGGTCGCCGTCCTGCAAAGCTATGAATGGCCCGGCAACGTCCGCCAGCTTCGCAACGTGGTGGAGCGCACGCTGATTTTGGCCCCGCGCGAAAGGCTTGCCACGATCGAGGCGGACATGCTGCCCGCCGAGATCACGCAGGAGCCCAGCGGCGACAGCACCGGCATCACCGCCATGATGGGCATTCCGCTGCGCGAGGCGCGCGAGCAGTTCGAACGCGAATATCTGCGCGTGCAGATTCGCCGGTTTTCGGGAAACATTTCGCGCACCGCGTCTTTCATCGGGATGGAACGATCGGCGCTGCACCGGAAGCTGAAGACGCTGGGCCTGTCCGAAAAGCGGGACGAAACCGCCTGAAACGGCCAGGTTGTTAGCTTCGCACCGATCCTAGGCGGTAAGGATTGCGCTGCTGCATTGCAGCAATTAGTAGGAGTTGTCTCGCGGCCGTGATATGATGGCCGCTATTCGGTGCAATCGCAGGCACCAGAACGCCGTGGGATCCCGCAATTCCCGCGAGCCAACAACAGGAGACCAAATAATGGCCGGAAAGACGCTTAGCATCCGTACCAAGACGGACGATGCAGCGCCGGAGCAGGCGGTGGAAACCGCCGAAGCCGAAACCGCACCCAAGAAAGCAGCCACGCGCAAGCCCGCGGCCAAGGCGCCCGCCACCAAGCCGAGTGCCGGCAAGGGTCAGAACTTGCAGGACATATTCCTGAACCACCTGCGCAAGCAGAAGACCCCGGTGACCATGTTCCTGGTCAAGGGCGTCAAGCTGCAGGGCATCGTGACCTGGTTCGACAATTTCTCGATCCTGCTGCGCCGCGACGGGCAGACGCAGCTGGTCTACAAGCATGCGATCAGCACGATCATGCCGACGCAACCGGTCGATGCCGCTCTGTTCGAGTTCAGCGAGGACGCGAAGGGCAAGCGGATGCTGCAGGACGTTTTCCTGTCTTCGGTTCGCGATGCGGGCGCGCAGGTCACCATGTTCCTGATCAACGGCGTGATGCTGCAGGGCCGGATCGCCGCATATGATCTGTTCTGCATGCTGCTTGAGCGCGAGGGCTATGTGCAGCTGGCCTACAAGCATGCTATCTCGACCGTTCAGCCGATCACCCATGTCGACCTGACCGGCGACTGGGCAGGCGAAGAATAGACGGAGAAACCTGCTGGGCGAGGATATTTTCGGAAGTGACGACGTAAGCGGCGAAGTGACGCGCGGCGCGCGCGCCGTCGTGGTGCTGCCCGACATTCGCAAGGAAAACCTTCCCGATCCCGAGGCGCGACTCGATGAGGGAAGGGGGCTCGCGCTCGCGATCGGGCTCGACATCGTCGACAGCTTCATCATCCCCGTGCGCGAGGTTCGGCCGGGAACCCTGTTCGGTTCGGGCCAGATCGACAACATCCGCGCGGCGTGCGAGATGGGAGAGGCCGAGCTCGTCATCGTCGATGGCGCGCTTTCGGCGATCCAGCAGCGCAATCTGGAAGACGGATTGAAGCGCAAGGTCATCGACCGCACCGGCCTGATCCTGGAAATCTTTGGCGAGCGGGCGGCCACTGCCGAAGGACGCCTGCAGGTCGAACTTGCGCATCTGGATTACCAGGCCGGGCGCCTGGTGCGCAGCTGGACCCACCTTGAACGCCAGCGCGGCGGCTTCGGCTTCCTGGGCGGTCCGGGCGAGACGCAGATCGAGGCGGACCGCCGGATGATCCGCGACCGCATGGCCCGACTGCGCCGCGAGCTTGAGCAGGTTCGCCGCACACGCGCCCTGCATCGTGCGCGTCGCGGACGCGCGCCTTGGCCGGTGGTTGCGCTGGTCGGCTATACCAATGCGGGCAAGTCGACGCTTTTCAACCGCCTGACCGGCGCGGAAGTGATGGCGGAGGATCTACTGTTCGCCACGCTCGACCCGACGATGCGCGCGATCGGGCTGCCCGGGGTGGAGAAGGCGATCCTGTCGGACACGGTGGGCTTCATCTCGGACCTGCCGACACAGCTGGTGGCGGCTTTTCGCGCCACGCTTGAGGAAGTGACCGGTGCCGACATCATCGTCCATGTCCGCGACATGTCCAGCGAAATGGCGGACGGGCAGAAGACGGAAGTGGTCCAGATCCTCGCCGACCTCGACATCAATACGCAGGATGAAAACGCGCTTAGCATCCCGGTGATCGAGGCATGGAACAAATGGGACGCGATTCCCGATGACCGCCGCGAGGAACTGGCCGAGCAGGCGGAGCGATCGGAGGATCCCGTCGTGCCGATTTCAGCGCTGAGCGGCTTTGGCACCGAAGCGCTGGAGCGCGCGATTGCCGCGATCCTGACGCGCGATGCACGGGTGCACGACATCGTGCTGCCCAGCCGTGACGGCCGCCGGATCGCCTGGCTGCACGCCCACGGCGAAGTGCTGAGCGAAGAGGAAGTGCCCGACGAGATCGAGGGAGAAGAACCGCAGATCAGGCTGACCGTCCGTATCGAGGACCGCGAGCTTGGGCGCTTCGTCGCGATGGAGGGCGGCTAGGCGTTTCGCGCCTTTTCCTGTTCCTTGACCCTGTTCCATAGATCGTCCTGGGCCTGCAGGTCCAGTTCGTCGAACTGCACACCGTCGGCGCTGGCGATGGATTCCATTCCGGCGAAGCGGCGCTCGAACTTGCGGTTGGCTGCGGTCAGCGCTTCTTCGGCGGGAATGCCGAGCTTGCGAAGCCAGTTGACTGCGGCGAACAGCAGGTCGCCGGCCTCCTCAAGCCTGGCGTCGGGGGTCGCGGCGTCGGCGAATTCCTCGATCTCTTCATGCAGTTTGTCGGCGGCGCCGGTTTCGTCCGGCCAGTCGAAGCCGACACGCGCGGCGCGCTTCTGCAGCTTTTCGGCCCGGAGCAGGGCGGGCAGCCCCAGCGCCACGCCATCCAGAGCGCCGGTCTGCGCCTTGGCAGCACGTTCCTGCGCCTTCAGCCTTTCCCAGTTCGTGCGGATGGCGTTGCCTTCGTTGGGCTGCGATGCACCGAAGATATGCGGATGCCGGCGCTTCATCTTGTTTGCGATACCGGATGCGACATCACCGAAATCGAAGACGCCAAGTTCCTCGGCCATGCGGGCGTGGAAGACGACCTGCAGCAGCAGATCGCCAAGCTCGTCCTTGAGGTCCGCCAGATCGTCGCGCGCGATGGCGTCGGCGACCTCGTAGGCTTCCTCGATCGTATAGGGTGCGATGGTCGCGAAGTTCTGGGCCAGATCCCATTCGCAGCCGCCATCCGGATTGCGCAGCCGCGCCATGACGGCAAGCAGGCGATCGATGGGGGACGAATGCTCTGCCATTCAACTTTTCCTGAAAGACTGATAATCTATATTATGTAAAGTTAAGGCGTGGGGGCGTTAGGTGATCAGACCCATGATCAAGGCGACTCCCAGGAAGATCCCCACCCAGATCAGCACCATCTTGATCGTCGCCGACTTGCTGACTCGGTGGCTGCGCCACGATGCAAGTACCAGCACCAGCCATCCCAGCAGGCTGATCAGCGAGACGATCGCCAGCGTGCTCAAATCTCGATCTCCATCCCGTCATAGCCGACCTCGACATTTGGCGGCACTTCGTCGCACAATGTGCGATAATCCATGCTCTTGTCGAGATGCGTCAGGACCGCGCGCCTTGCACCGACTGTCCTGGCCAGTTCCAGCGCCATCGCCAGATGCGCATGAGTCGGATGGGGATCGCGGCGAAGGCAATCGACGATCAGCGTGTCGCAGCCGTCCATCATTGCCACCATATCGGTGGTAATCTCGCTGAAGTCCGTGGCGTAAACCACTGATCCGGCATTACTATCAAAGCGGAACGCAGTGCTTTTCACCGGACCGTGCGGCATCTCGCACCAGTCCACCGACAAGCCGCAGATCATGCGTAGCCGGTCGAGCGGCTCAAGATTCACGATGGTCGAATAGCCGAACTGGCCCGCGAACACATAGTCGAAGCGGCGGCGCAGGCGCTGGACGGTCACGTCGCCGGCAAAACCTGGGATTGGACCGCCGCGCCCGTATCGCAGCGCCCTGAGATCGTCGATGCCATGGCAATGATCCGCATGGTCGTGCGTCCAGAAGACGGCGTCGATCTTGTCGATCCCGTTATCCTGCAATTGCTGCCGAAGGTCGGGCGAGGTGTCGATCAGTATGCGCTGGCCATCCTCGGTCCGGATGACGATGGATACGCGGCTGCGGCGATTGCGCGGCTCGCCCGGATCGCATTCGCCCCAGTCATTTCCGATACGCGGGACGCCGGTGGATGTCCCCGAACCCAGGATCGTAACCTTCACAGCGCCGCCTTGGAAAACAGCCGTGCGAAATTGGTGCTCGTGTTTTGCGCCAGCGTGTCGAGCGTCTCGCCGCGCAGATCCGCCACGAAAGCCGCGGTGTCGGCGACGAACGCCGGTTCGCAGGTCTTGCCGCGGTGCGGCACCGGCGCGAGGAACGGCGCATCTGTTTCCACCAGCAGACGATCGGCCGGAATGTCACGCGCCGTTTCCTGCAGTTCCCTGGCGTTCTTGAACGTCACGATGCCCGATATGGAAATGGTCAGTCCCAGATCCAGCACGGCATCGCCGAACCCGCGCGAGGCGGTAAAGCAATGGATCAGCGCCGGGAATTCCCCCTTCCCCATTTCGTCGCGCAGGATCGACAGCGTGTCATCCTCCGCATCGCGGGTATGGATGATAAGCGGCAGGCCGGTTTCGCGCGCCACGCCGATATGCATGCGGAACAGCCCGCGCTGCGCATCGCGGTCGGAGTGGTCGTAGTAATAGTCCAGACCAGTTTCGCCGATCGCGATCACGCGGTCGTGCTCGGTCGCCTTGCGCAGTTCCTCGGCACCCAGGTCGGGATGCTGGTCAGCCTCGTGCGGGTGGATGCCGACGCTGGCCCAGACATCGTCCTCGCGCTCGGCCGTGGCGATGACGTCGCCCCATTCGCTCTGCCGGGTCGAGATATTGAGGAAGCCGCAAATGCCGCGCTGGCGGGCCTCGCTCAGGATCTCGCCCTGACGCTCTACAAGGCCCTTGTAATTGAGATGGCAGTGGGAATCGATCAGCATCAGGCGGCATCCTCCGTCTGCGGCAGTTCGAGGCGCGGGAACACGCCGACGGGCTTGTCAACCACAAAGCCGGTCGCGACCAGCGCATCGAACCAGCCAGCGTCAGCCAGCACCGCGTAATCGCGCGCATCCGCCGCGACGCCCATCTGGTCGAGCAGGCGGTCGATCGAGCCCGGAACGACCGGGCGCACCGCGATGGCCAGATCGCGCACACAGCGGAACAGGACATTGAGCACCGCCTTCATGCGATCGGGATCGCTTTTCCGCAGGGCCCAAGGCGCCATTTCGTCCACATAGGCATTGCAGGCGAACACGCCGCGCATCCATGCCTCCAGCCCCTCGCTAAAGGCCAGGTCGGCGAAGCTGCTGCGCAATCCGGCAACGCCGTCCCGCACCGCCTGAAGCAAGGCTTCGTCAGCGGGCTCGATCGGCAGGCCGCTCGCAAGTTTGCCGTCCAGATTCTTGAAAATCATCGATAATGTGCGCTGTGCCAGATTGCCGAAGCTGTTGGCCAGCTCGGCGTTGGCGCGCGTCACGATCGCTTCGGGCGAATAGCTGCCGTCCTGTCCGAACGCGATCTCGCGCATCAGGAAATAGCGGAGCGGATCGACCCCGAACTGTTCGATCAGGGCGACCGGATCGGTGACATTGCCAAGCGACTTCGATTCCTTTTGCCCACGATTCAGCAGGAAGCCGTGACCGAATACCTGCTTCGGGATCGGCAGACCGGCGCTCATCAGGAAGGCCGGCCAGTAGACGGCGTGGAAGCGCACGATGTCCTTGCCGATCAAATGCAGGTCGGCGGGCCAGTATTTCGCGAAGTCGCCAGTTTCGTCCGGATAGCCGAGGCCCGTGAGATAGTTGGTGAGCGCATCGACCCACACATACATCACGTGATCGTCAGCGCCCGGCACCTTTACGCCCCAGTCGAAGCTGGTGCGCGACACCGAAAGGTCGCGCAGGCCGCCTTCGACGAAGCGCATGACCTCGTTACGGCGGCTGTCGGGCTGGATGAAGCCGGGATTGTCGCGATAGAGCTGCAGCAGCGGCTCGGCATATTTCGACAGTCGGAAGAACCAGCTTTCCTCGACCGTCCATTCGACCGGCGTGCCCTGCGGAGAAAGCTTTTCGCCCCCCTCGCCCTTGGTCAGTTCGCTTTCGTCGTAATAGGCTTCGTCACGGATAGAGTACCAGCCCTCGTACCGGTCGAGGTAGAGGTCGCCGCTCGCCTCCATCGCCTTCCACAGGGCTTGGCTGGCGGCGTGGTGGCTGTCTTCCGTGGTGCGAATGAAATTATCGTAACCGATCTCAAGAAGATCGAACAAATCCTTGAAATAGCCCGACATTTCGTCGCTCAGCGCTCGCGGCGTCACGCCTAGGTCGCGCGCCTTTTGCGCCATCTTCAGACCGTGTTCGTCCGTCCCAGTCTGGAAACGAACCTCGCGGCCCGACGCTCGCTGGAAGCGGGCGATGACATCGGCGGCGATGGTTTCATAGGCGTGGCCGATATGCGGCTTGCCATTCGGATAATGAATGGCCGTGGTGATGTAATAAGGATCGGCCATCAGGCCCCTGACTTTCTGAACTGGAATGGATCGGCGGCCCGCGCGCGGCAGCACGGGACCCTTGGCTAACCCTTAGGTGGCGCGGCCTCTGCCAGCAACCCGCCAATTTCCACGACGGTCAGCGCCGGGTCGAAATTGGCATAGGGAATCTCGGCTCCCAGCCTGACGAGCCGGGCATGCGTATCGATCAGCCGCGCCTGGTTACGGGGCGGGGCACTGCGCGCATTCTCGGCGCAGATGTCGCGTGCCAGCCTTACGCTGGCAAGCAGCCTTTCGCGGTCGGGACGCGTGCCGATGGCCGCGGCAAGCGCAGCCCGGCGCGTGAAATCGGCATCGCCATGGCGCATTATGTCGCGCAATTCGCGCGCGATGGGCGCCAATTCGTCATCGATGAACGCGAGCGCCATACCGGGCGAACCCTGCGCAGCCTCGACCGCGGCCTGTCGCAGTTCCGGCTTTATATCGGGTTCGCGCCTGGCCAGCAGATTGGCGAGCTGCCCATCGGTCAGCCCGTGGAACCGCAGTTGGCGGCAGCGCGAGCGGACCGTCGGCAGCAGACCGCCGGGCCGATGCGCGACCAGCAGGAAGAAGCTTCCGGCCGGCGGCTCCTCGAGGCTTTTGAGCAGGGCGTTGACGGCGGATTTCTCGAGATCGTCGGCGGCATCGATGATGATCGCGCGCCGCAGGCCCAAGGTGGGCCGAGTCGTCAGCCGCCGCTGCATCCCGCGGATCTGGTCGACCGAGATGTTGCGCTTGCGGCTGAAATCCTTGCCATCTTCGCGCTTCTTCTCGTCATCGCTGGTGGCGGGTGGTCGTTCCAGCAGGATGATGTCGGGGTGGGACAGCGGATCGGGCTGCGGCACGCCAGCCTGCGCCACCAGTTCGGCAGCGGCGGAGAGTGCGAAACCGGCCTTGCCGAGCCCGCGCCGGCCCGCCAGCAGCCACGCATGATGCATGCGCTGACCCTGCATCGCCGCGCGCCAGCTTGCCCATGCATCCTCGTGCCCGATCAGTTTCGCCTCTGCGCCTGTCATGCGCTGTCCAGCATGGGGGCCAGCGATTGCATGATCCGGTCGTGCACGTCACCAGCAGAGCCATGGCCGTCGATGCGGGCGAAGCGGCCCGGCGATTGGTCTGCCAGCAAGGCGAAGCGGTCGCGGACGGCGGCGTGATATTCATCGGCCTTGGCGCCGATCCGGTCGGCGGCATCGCCGTCGCGCGCCATTGCGCGCGCCGTTGCGGCAGCCGGGTCGAGCTCGATCATTATCGTGAGGTCGGGCAGCAGGCCGCCGCTGCCGATCGCGTGCAGGGCCAGCACATCGTCATCGCCGATGCCGCCCGCCCCGCCCTGGTAGGCTCGGCTGGAATCGACGAAACGGTCGCACACGACCCATCGTCCCGATGCCAGCGCAGGTTCTATCAGCTGTTCGACATGATCGCTGCGCGCGGCGGCGAACAGCAGCGCCTCGGCCCGGGGTCCCCAGTTCAGCGCATGGTCCAGCAAAAGGGCGCGCAGGGCCTCTGCGCCGAGCGTGCCGCCGGGTTCGCGCGTGGTGACGACATCCAGACCGCGCCCGCGCAGCGCCTGTGCCAGCAGGCGGGCCTGGGTCGATTTTCCCGCCCCCTCCCCGCCTTCGAAGGCGATGAACCGTCCGCGGCTTTCGCCTTGCGTCACCCGAACAGCCCCAGCAGGCCGTTGCGCAGGCGCTGCAGCATGTTCGCCTCGGCCACGTCCTCGGCCGCGACCAAGTCGAAGCGGGCCGGTTCGGCGCCGTCACGCGCGACCAGCAGTTCGCCCACGCGCTGCCCCTTGCGGATGGGAGCGGCGACGGGGCCCTGATAGCGCATGGTGACATTCGCATCAGCCTTCTGCCCGTGCGGAACCGACAGGTTGACCGCACGCGACGCGGCCACCGCCACCTGCCGGGATGCGCCGCCCTGCACGGCGACCGTGCCGACGGGCTGGCCCTTGCCATAGATCGTCTGGGCGTCCCACGACGCAAAGCCCCATTCCATGAAGTCGCGCGCGACCTGCTTGCGCTGGGCGCTCGATTCCGCGCCGCCCAGTACCATGATCAGCCGCCTGCCGTCACGCTCCGCCGATCCGACGAAGCCATAGCCAGCCTCGTTCGTGAAGCCGGTCTTCAGACCGTCCGCCCCCTCGACATAGCCCAGGATCGGGTTGCGGTTGTTCTGCGTGATCTTGTTGTAGCTGAACTTGGGCAGCGCGAAATAGCGCCGGTACAGGTCGCCATGCTCGGTCAGCAGCGCGCGGGTCAGCGTCGCCAGGTCGCGGGCGCTGGTATAGGTGCGCCCTTCGTCCATCCAGCCGTTGGGCGTGTTGAAATGGCTGTCGTCCATGCCAAGCTTTTCGGCATTGGCGTTCATCAGCGCGGTCCACCCCTCGATACTGCCCGCCGCGCCCTCGGCCAGGATGACGCAGCCATCATTGGCCGAGACCGTCAGGATCGCCTTCAGCAACGTGTCGACCGACAGCGACGTATTGGCGACCGAGAACATGGTCGAGCCCTTGCCGCTCCATTCCCGGGCCGTGCGGTCGGATACGGGCAGGCGCTGATCGTGGCTCAGGCGCCCCTGCTTCAGCAGTTCGAAGGCGGTATAGACCGTCATCAGCTTGGTCAGCGAAGCGGGGATGAAGCGCCGGTCGGCGTCCTTGGCATAGAACGGCACGCCGCCATCGGCATCCATGATCAGCGCGATCGGCACCTCGCGCAGCGGGGGATCGAGCGCATCGCCGGCTTGGGTGGCCGTCTGCTTCATCGGCCCCATCTGCATCGGCCCCGTCTGCGCCATCGGCAGCACGGGTGTCACCGCAAGCGCCACTGCCGCCGCCACGCCCGAAAGACGCTTCATCGTGCCGTAAGTCATGTCTGCTCCTGCGAAGCCCGGTCGGCGGGCCACAATCTGCGCGTCGCCATTCGCGCGCTAAAATCCCGGGGTGCGATCAGCGGATCGCGTCTGCCAGCAGACCTACCGAAAGAGCGTAATAGTTGGAACAGTTGTAGTCCAGTATCACCCGGTAATTGCTGGTCAGCAGATAGGCGGTCGCGCCCGGTCCGTCCGGTTCGAACAGGATGGCGAAGCTGTCGTCCGGGATCGTGCCTTGCGGGCGAATGCCCAGCGCCTTCCATTCGCGCACCGTCTTCCACTGACCGTGACGCTCGAACACCCGCTCGCACCGCGGCGCGTTCAGCCGGCTGACATTGACCGAGCGGTCGAAATTGCCCGGCACATAGGCGGGCACGCCCCATGGCTCGCCGCGCCGCCAGCCTGCCTCGACGAAATAGTTGGCGATCGATGCCAGCGTGTCGGCGCGGCTGTTCCAGATGTCGCGCGTGCCGTTGTTGTCGCCGTCCTGCGCGACTTTCAGCCAGACGCTGGGAAGGAATTGCGGATTGCCGATGGCCCCCGCCCAGCTTCCCGTAAGCTGCTGCCGCGTTACGCCGCGGTCCAGCATCTTGAGCGCCGCGATCAGCTCGCTCTCAAACAGCTCGCGCCGGCGTCCTTCATAGGCGAGCGTCGCCAGCGAGCGGATCGTGTCGAAGCCGCCGGTATAGCTGCCGTAGTTCGTTTCATGCCCCCAGATCGCGATCAGAATCTCGCCCGGCACGCCGTAGCGCTGTTCGATCGAGGGGATCAAAGAGGCATTGGCGGCATAGGTCCGCTGGCCGCCCCCGATCCGCGCCGCATCGACATGCCGTTCCCGATAGGGCGCGAACGGCGGATAGGACGAGCCCGGTGAATCGGGCGCCTGCGGACGATCGAGTTCGACCACGCGGTTGTTGATGGTGAGGCCGTTCAACCCCTCGCGAATCGCGCGGTCGGAGACGCCTTCCGCCCGCGCCTTGCCG
This sequence comes from Croceicoccus marinus, assembly GCF_001661675.2. Classification (NCBI taxonomy): domain Bacteria; kingdom Pseudomonadati; phylum Pseudomonadota; class Alphaproteobacteria; order Sphingomonadales; family Erythrobacteraceae; genus Croceicoccus; species Croceicoccus marinus. The sequence goes on from NZ_CP019602.1 coordinate 1,367,782, forward strand.
GCGACCTCGGCGAGATAGGCTTCGAACCCCGCCTGGGTATAGACCTGCGCGCCGGCGGTCTGGGCGGTGAACAATACGGCAAGGGCGGCAAGGAAAGCGCAGAAGCGGGCATGGATCGTCATGCCGGCGTTCATGACATAGGCCGGGCCGCGTGTGAATTGCCAACTGACGCAATGCGCCGAAACGATCCTGACCGGCAATGAAACGCCTGCGCCTGCGTTCGAAAACGAGGCGATGCCATGGCATGCGTGGCGACGCCCTTGCTTCCATGGTGACAAGCGCGAAAGAAGCCGCTAGCGGCGATCCGCGAAGGACAGGTGGCCGAGTGGTTTAAGGCAGCGGTCTTGAAAACCGCCGTGGGTTCACGCTCACCGTGGGTTCGAATCCCACCCTGTCCGCCAAGCCTTGTTCCAGGGCATTCCTGGATCTTCTAGAAATCCTCTGAAATCCTGCACTTTTCAGTGCAGTGAGTTCCATGCTATTCCAGCCCGATCCGGAGAAAGCCGGTGGCAAGAGGGGGCACTTTCGGGGCACCTGCTCGAGAGATTGGGGGCATCGAATGCTGACCGAAGTGCAGTGCAAATCGGCCAAGGCGGTGAGCAAGCCGCAAAAGCTGACCGACTCTCAGGGGCTGCACCTGTTTGTCACCGTGAACGGTCACAAGTCCTGGCGCTACAAATATCGATTTGGCGGCAAGGAACGGCGGATCGTGTTCGGTCCCTACCCGGAGATCTCGCTCAAGAAGGCGCGCGAACTGCGCGAGGATGCGAGGCGGGAATTACGCGAGGGGCGCGATCCGGGCGAGGAATACCGCAGGCGTGCGGCGCGGCGGACGGCTGGGGTAGAGCACGATCATACCTTCGAGGCCGTGGCGCGGCGCTGGCACGAATTGCAGGCGCCGCAATGGAAGGCCCAGCATGCACAGGACGTGCTGACGAGCCTGGAAGCGGAAGTGTTCCCGCAGATCGGTGCGCAGGACGTTTCCGAACTGAAGCCGCCAAAAATCCGCGAACTGCTGCAGGCCGTGCAGGAGCGCGGTGCGATCGAGACCGCGCACCGAATCCGGCAGCGGATCTCGGCAGTGTTCAAGTTCGCGATTGCTTCGGGTCTGGCCGAGATGGATCCTGCCGCTTCGATCGGCGCTGCGCTGCGCCCTGTGATCCGCGGCAAGCAGCCCGCCCTGCTCAAGCTGGAACAGGCACGAGCGTTCCTGCAGGCCTACGAGGCAACTCCCGGCTATGCGACCACGAAGCTCGCCTCGCGCCTGCTAGCGCTGACGGCAGCACGGCCGGGCACGATCCAGACCGCCGAACCGCACGAGTTCGAGGATATGGAGGGATCCCAGCCTATCTGGCGTATTCCTGCAGCAAAGATGAAGCTGCAGCGCGCGCAATCCGAACTGGACGAGTTCGAGTTCATCATCCCGCTCTCGCGGCAGGCCGCCGAGACCGTGCGGGTCGCGGCGGCGTTTGCGCGCAATCGCAAATATCTGTTTCCGTCGGCGCGCCATTCGCATCGCCCGTTTACGGACAATGCGCTCAACGTGGCGTATCGGCGGGTGCTGGGCTTCGAGGGCAAGCATGTGCCCCATGGCTGGAGAGCCAGCTTCTCGACCATCATGAACGAGCGGGCGATCGAACAAGGCAAGCCGGGCGATCGCGCCATCATCGACCTCATGTTGGCGCACCAGCCCGAGGGCGTGGAAGCACGTTACAACCGGGCCGCCTATATGCCGCGCCGACGCGAACTGGCACAGGAGTGGGCCGACCTGCTGATGGAGGGGCTGGCCTCCGCGGAAGCCTTGCTCGACGCGCCCCGGCGCTGATAGGTGCAGCGGGAGCGTCGGCATGATCGACCGGCGCGACCGCCATGCTGCTTGGCGCAAGAGCTACGACATCAACGATCCCCGCGCTCAGGTCTCGACCGTTCACTGGAAGCCGAGCGACACAAACAAGGACGCCTTCAAATTCTTCGATGTCATCAAGAAGGCGATCTGGTCCTACTCGGACCACATTCGCGAGGCCGGCAAGCCGCTGCCGATCTGCGCCAACGCGATGAAGGTGTACGAGGCGCTGATCCGGCACATGGACTTCAGGACCGGCCGCTGCGATCCCTCGCTCGACACGCTCGCCTCCACCTGCAAGCTCTCGCGCCGCACGGTGGTGCGCCAGCTTGACGTGCTGCGCCGCGAGCAGCTGATCGACTGGACGCGCCGGACAGTGAAGACCGGCAATGCACCGGGTCAGGGGCCGCAGGTCAGGCAGACCAGCAACGCCTATTTCATTGATATAGCGCGGCTGCCGATCGAGATCCTGCGCATGCTGCGCCAGAAGCTGGGCGCCGGTCTGCGCGAGGGTCCGAGCCGCGCACCGGGTTCGGGCGGCGTGCCGTCGCGCCTTGCAGGCAGGACTGCCAGGCTGGTCTCCAGCCTTGCCGGCTCATTCGTCACAAATCGTGACCAGAGCTTTGCCGGCCTCGCTTCTCGCGACCACTCGGATCGCCTCGCGCACATGTATCGCGGCGATCCCGACGGCCTGCGCCAGCATCTCGAAATGCTTGGGCTCACAGCTGAGCCTGGTGCGAGTGCCAATCTGGCATTGTACCCCTCCATAAGAAATTAAAAGAAATAGACAGAAGGCGCAGCGATGCTTTGACCTGTCGTTTTGCACAAGGAAGCCTGCCCGCGATGTCCACTCGCAGCCGAAAGCGCTGCGTAGGCGGAACCGGTGCAACGGGCGGCTTCCGCCGCCCGAGGCTTGGCGAAGGGGGCGAGAACAATGCGTCGTACTTGGCACGATTCCGTCGCTCTTATGGCGATGCCGGAAGCGGCGTGGATGCATCATATTGCAGCGCTGGCGAGCCACCTAATGACGGGAGCTTTGTGAGACCCTCAGCCTCTTTCCGTCCAGCTTCTGGGTGCGTTAAAAGACACACAGCAAGTGCACGGGCGAGGCGGGGGGGAAAGCATGCGTCTAGGGGGCGCAAAATAAAGCACGGCTCGAGTCGCAAGCCGCCTCATCCTCGGGTAGAGAGCCGTTCCTGCTTCCGCTCCTCCGTCGCATGTGCTCTTCCGCACTCGAGCGCTTCGACCAGACCATGGCCAGCCGTAAGCCTCGCTGCCGCTGTGGCCTTCTGGCTCTGAACGAGTCTGAACCCTAGCAATGCTTGCGGCGGCCTTCGATGTAGGTCGCGCCATCAGCCCCGTGTATTCGCATGCAACTGATCACTGCGCGGAATGTCATGGCGAACCAGCTAAGGGGGCTCTTAACCTCTTTGGCCTACGGATAGGCTCGGTGAAAACGACGTAACCGTGGGCTGCAGGCCGCCTTGCTTGGAGCGGGATTGCAGGGTTGATGGCCGCTCCTTTGAATGGAGTGGCAAAGATGGGCGATAGCGAGCCGGACCGAGCGAGTATGTCAATCGGCGTTCAATCGGGACCCCCTATCGGCGCGCAAAAGGGACCCCGTTAGCGTTGCATAGATCGATCGACGTTGGGCGCGGGTTTCGCGCTGCTGGCGGCGTAGGAAGGGCGTAGCCCGACCGGAGGCGTCAGCAGCGCGAAGGCGTTTTTCTGATCGGGTCAGCTGCGGTTTTTGAAGCGCCAGCTGTCGTTGCCGGTCTCGACGATGTCGCAATGGTGGGTGATGCGGTCGAGCAGCGCGGTGGTCATCTTCGGCTCGCCGAACACGGTGGGCCACTCGCCGAAGGCGAGGTTGGTGGTGATGATGACAGAGGTCTGTTCGTAGAGCTTGCTGATCAGGTGGAACAAGAGCTGCCCGCCGGATCGGGCGAACGGCAGATAGCCCAGTTCATCCAGCACCACGAGATCGAGTCTGCCGAGCTGGGCAGCGATGGTGCCGGCCTTTCCGATGCGGGCTTCCTCCTCGAGCCGGGTGACGAGGTCGACGGTGTTGAAGTAGCGCCCACGGGCACCGGCACGCACGACGCTGGCGGTGATCGCGATAGCCAGGTGGGTCTTGCCCGTCCCTGTGCCGCCGATGAGCACGATATTGCGCCGCCCTGGCAGGAACGAGCCGGCGTGCAGCGAACGAACGAGTCCTTCGTTGATCGGGCTGCCCTCGAAGACGAAGGCATCGAGGTCCTTGATTACAGGCAGCTTGGCCGCGGTCATGCGGTAGCGGATCGAGGCGGCATGACGATGCGCGGCTTCGGCACGCAGCAGGTCGGTCAGGATCTCGTGGGTCGTGCGCTTGCGCTGCAGCCCGGTGGTAACCGCCTCGTCGAAGGCCCCTGCCATGCCCTTGAGGCCGAGAGCGCGCATCGCCTCGATCATCTCATGCCGCTGCATGGAGGTCTCGCACCGTATCGTAGCGCGCGCAGTCCGCGATCGGCGGGTGACTGAGCTTGAGATCAACGACCACGTCCAGGGGGCACTCGGGTGGCGGGTCCCGGTATCGGGCCAGGATGTTGAGGATTACCTCGTCGCTGACGGCCCCGTTATCGAGCGCCTCCCGGATCGCGGCCTCGACCGCTTCCAGACCATCGGTCATTACGGCTGCCAGTACGCGCACGAAGCGGCGGTCGGCTTCATCACCGCCGCCCAGCTTGCGCCGCAACCGCGTCAGTGCCGGTGGCAGGTCCCACCCCTGGAAGGGCGCGCCGTTCCGCAAAGCGCCGGGCTTGTTCGCCAGAACGGGCAGGTAATGCCAGGGATCATAGATCGTCCGGTCACGGCCGAAGTGCCGGGCATGCTCGGCGATTACCTCGTCGCCGAGGCGCACGACAATGCGGTCGGCATAGGCGCGGACCTGGACGGCCCGCCGCGCAGCCTTGGCCATGACTGAGTAGCGGTTGCGGTCGAAGCTGATCAGGCACGTGCCGGTCACGGCATGGGCGGTCTCGTGGAAGCCGTCGAAGGGCGCCAACATCGGCTGCAAGGCAGACCGTTCGAGGTCCAGCGCTTCGGCAACGGTCAGCTCCTTCTGCTCGGGATGCGCGTGCGTTGCGGCCCAGCGCAGGCACTCGGCCTCCAGCCACCCGTTGAGCTCCTCGATGCTGGCAAAGCGCAGGCGAGGCTGGAAGAACCGGCCCCGGATCGTCTGGACCTGATGTTCGACCTGACCCTTCTCCCATCCCGCCGCCGGCGAGCAAGCGGTCGGCTCGACCATGTAATGATCGGCCATGACCAGAAAGCGGCGGTTGAACACCCGCTCCTTGCCGACGAACACGGTGGTGACCGCGGTCTTCATGTTATCGTAGATGCCGCGCAGGGGAACGCCGCCAAAAAAGGCAAAGCCCCGGGCATGGGCGTCGAACACCATCTCCTGCGTCTCGCGCGGATAGGCCCGGACGTAGACAGCCCGCGACGCACACAGCCGCATCTGCGCCACCTTCACTCGCATCGGCTTGCCCGCGATCTCCACATCCTCGTGGCTCCAGTCGAACTGGTAGGCCTCGCCGGGCTTGAACATGAGCGGGATGAACGCGGGCGCCCCATCACCCGCATCCTTGCGCCTCGCTTCCGTCCAGCGCCGGGCGTAGCGCCGGACCGCGTCGTAGGATCCCTCGAACCCCTCACGGCACAGCAGATCATGGATCCGGGTCATGCGCAGCCGATCACGCCGGTGCCGGGCCTCGTTCTCCGCCAGCAGCGTGTCGAGCCGCTCCTGAAACGGCCCAAGCCGGGGCAGCGGTTGAACCGTGCGGCGATAATCGAATGCGCCTTCTGGTGCCCGGATCGCCTTGCGCACCACCTTGCGGGATAACCGCAGATCGCGCGCAATCGCCTTGATCGCCTTCCCGCTCGCGTGCTCCCGCCGAATCCGAACAATCGTCTCCACCACCAACATCCCGATCTCACCACCTGGAAAACCAGGCGGTCAACTACACCATCAGAATGAAGGGTCCCTTTTAGACGCCGATCACCCCTCTAACAGGGTCCCTTTTGCACGCCGATCCACAGCGAGTACGCATATGAGTGGTCATATGAGTACTCGCATTGAGGTTGTCGGGCGGGTTTCAGGCCGACGACGCTGGACGGTGGAGCAGAAGCTGGCGATCCTGCGGGATGCATTTGGGCCCGGCGGCTCGGTCCGCGCGGCGTGTGAGCAGCACGAGATTGGCAGCGGATCCATTTATACATGGCGACGACAGGCCATGTCGGGAGAACTGGTCGGCGTCTCGCCTCTATCGGTGCCGGCATTTTCCGAGGTTGAAGTCGCGGATCCGGTTGTCAGCGACGGCGCGCCGCCCGTGCCGTCTCATTGCGGGCATATCAGGATCGAACTGCCGACAGGTGTCCGCCTGACTGTGGATGCGATGGTCGATGGCAAAGCCCTGGCTCGCGTGATCTCGGTATTGAGCCTTTGATACCCCTGCCACCCTCGACGCGAGTTTACCTGGCGTGCGGCGCGACAGACATGAGGAAGGGATTTGATGGCCTGGCGGTCCTGGTCCAGCAGGTGTTGGAGCATTCACCCCATAGCGGCGCGCTGTTCGCGTTCCGCGGCAAGCGTGGCGATCTGATCAAGCTGCTCTGGTTCGATGGCCAAGGCATGTGCCTCTTTTCCAAGCGTATGGATCGCGGCAAATTCGTCTGGCCAATGACAAAGACGGGCAAAGTCAGCCTGACCTCAGCGCAGCTTTCCATGCTTCTCGAAGGTATCGACTGGCGTCGTCCCGAGCGCACCACAGCGCCGCTTCTGGCGGGCTAAAAAGTAGCGGATTTGCGCGGTTTTTCTAGCGAATAGCGGCCTATTGTGCTAATGGATCGCGGTGTCGGACGCAGCCTCTTCCAACCCTGATAAAGACGCCCGGATCGCCGAGCTGGAAGCCGCCTTGGCGGCGCGGGATACGCTGATCGACACGCTGCGTTTCCAATTGGCGCAGCTGCGCCGCATGACGTTCGGGCAGTCGTCGGAGAAGCTGTCGGCACAGATTGAGCAGCTTGAACTGACGCTCGAGGAACTCGAAGGCGAAGCCGCTGTCGCCGATGTCCGTCAGGCCACGTCGGCACAAAGGTCCGAACGGCCGTCGCCGGTTCGCAGCCTTCCGCCTCATCTGCCTCGGGACGAGCAGCGGATCGAACCCGAGACAGGTCGCTGCAATTGTCCCAAGTGCGGCGGCACCCTGCGTCCCTTGGGTGAAGACAGCGACGAGATCCTCGATGTCCTGCCGGTCCAGTGGCGCGTCATCCGCACAATCCGCCCCAAGTATAGCTGCCGTGCCTGCGAGAAGATCGTGCAGGCACCGGCTCGTGCAAAAGCCGTCGCCCGGGGTAAGGCCAGCTTCGGCACGCTCGCCCATGTGGTGGTATCCAAGTTCGACCATCACCTCCCGCTTTACAGGCAGGCCGAGATGATGGCGGCACAAGGCCTCGATATCGATCGGTCGACCCTGGCAGGCTGGGCAGGACAGGCCGCGCAGCTGCTCGACCCCATCGTATCGCGCATTCGCGAGGAAGGCCTGAAGGCAGCCAAAATTCACAGCGACGACACGCCCGTACCGATGCTGGTGCCAGGCAAGGGCAAAACCGCGCAAGGTCGGCTTTGGGCCTATGTCGTCGATGACCGGGCCAGCGGAGCAAACGGGCCACCACTGGTGTGGTACAAGTTCACTCAGACACGCAGCGGCACCCATCCGCAAACCGAACTGAAGACATTCACCGGTCTCCTTCAAGCAGATGGATACGCCGGATATGCCAAGCTCTATGGCGGCAATCGCATTCAGGAAGTGGCTTGCTGGGCGCATTTCCGGCGCAAGATATTCGAGAACCATCAGACCAGTCCGACACCGCTGACCACCGATCTGCTCGAGCGGATCGGAGCACTCTATCGGATCGAAGACGAAGTTCGCGGCCAGCCCCCCGATATCCGCCGGCAATGGCGGCAGGAGAAAGCCAGGCCATTGGTCGACGAGTTACGCTCGGCGATCGACGATGCGTTGCGCCGCCTATCGCCCAAGTCGGCAATGGCCAAGGCGCTGGCCTATGGCCGCAAACGCTGGATTGCCCTCACGCGCTTCCTCGATGATGGACGAGCCGAGGTCGACAACAATATCGCCGAACGCGCGATGCGCAGCGTTGCTATAGGCCGCAAGAATTGGCTGTTCGCTGGCTCCGAGGCGGGAGGGGAGCGCGCCGCTGCTATCTATTCCGTCATCGAGACCGCGAAACTCAACGGCATCGAGCCGCAGGCCTATATCGGCGACGTCATCGCAAAGATTGCAGACGGATGGCCAGCATCGCGCTGGGACGAGCTCATGCCATGGAACTGGGCTGCTCCCCAGCGACCGCTGATCGCCGAAGCCGCATAATCGGCGGCCTCCACGCCACGCTTACAAAACGACCGAGAAGCGCGCAGAACGTCTGCATGCGCTGTTCCAGCAGCGACCGGATCTCGAATAGTTGTTTGCCCCTCTGATAAGTTCAATCGAGGCTTTGGAGAAGCAATTGCGTGCATTCGGCCGACTGCTCGAAAGGCGTGCGGTTGCCGATCCCGTCTACGTTCGTCTTATGACAGTTCCAGGCTTAGGTCCGTATTACCGCGCTCAAAGGAAACTGCTATGACAGATCCGCCGTCGAGACATTCTTCAAATCGTCGAAGGCAGAGCTGATCGGGCGGCAGCACTAGCCAACGCGGCGCTAACCGCTACAAGTCCACAGGGTGTTACGGGCTAAAGCTTCAACGCAGCCCGCGATCGGCTCGGGCGTTCCTCGCGGAATGCGACGGAAAAGCTCCATAAGAACATGAGGACGGTCGCTGCGCTGATGAGCGCGCCCCAGAACCAGTTTGGAAGAAAAAGGATCTCGGCGATTGCGGCAGTGTCCGATTGAGCGGCCGGGCTTACGCCACCGGTGCTGAAGAGATAGTCAAACTGGCTCCAGACACTGATGCAGGCCTGCACTCCGAGGAGCTGGATGATGAATTGCTGGAACCGACCCGCTTCCTGGAGAGCGATGGCGAGGATGGCCAATCCTAGTGCAGGCAGGATGATCCAGCCGGTTACCGATCCGACCCAGACGACAGTGCTCAATAGCAGAAATGTGCCAAGCAGCAGGAGCGCGATGCGAGTTCCCTTGGCAGTGCGCGAGGAAAGGATGAGCAACGACCCAGCAGCCGCGGGCCGGAGTGGTCCGCATGCCGCGATATACGCATCGGCGAAGCCAATGCGATCCCTTGGAAGTAGATATTGGGCGTAGCCAGATCCGCTGGGATAGATGACGAGATGTTCGAAGCTGGCGCCGACGATCACGGCTGCGAGGCCGTGCCCCATCTCAAGAAACCAAGTTGCAAGGATCGTGAACGGGTAAAGCAATAGGCTGCCAATCTGCGTTTGCCACGCTGCGATGGACGCTACCGCAATCATCGCTAGGACGATGGCCCGCTGTTTGTGATTAGCATAAGTGGGACGGCTGGCCATCGAGATGCCTCACTGATCGATTTGGAATACGAATGCTGGAGCGAATTCGAAGCGTAAATTGGCAGGGCAACCTTAGTGCCTGCATTTAGGTTTCGCATGCGATCCCATCGTTATCTCGGTCGAGATGGCGGCCATAGCCGCGTTGGCCCTTGCGAAGAGGTGCCACCCCAGCCGCGCGCGCAGATGCGCAATTTGGGAAATAGTCGCGGGGCGCAGCGCCGCTGGCCCGTAGAGGCTTCGAACTGCCGTTGTGGCAATGGCGCTCGCCCGCGCTGCGGTTATTATGACAGCCGTCGGCTGCGGTGCGGCCGGGATGGGCAGACGCAGGAGAGGCTGAGAATGTGGCAAGAATAAACGCTACGAAAGCATGCGTTAGGGCTGATCGCGGCATCGGTGATTTCCCCAATAGCGATCCCAGCGCGCTGCTGCTCCGGATGCTACAAGAGCGCAGGATATGTCACCGCTCTTGGGTGACACACACCAGGCTCCGGTACGGTTGCCGCCTGCGGAGCCGGTGGAGATGCAATGCATCGTCGGACCTTTCACCAAGGCATGTCCTTCCCGGCTTGTACCCGTCCGGACACCGACGAGGTCTACAAGGACAGACTTTGCGGTTTCTGGATCTGCGTCGGGACAAGGATGACCGGGGCGGCAAGTGCCGTCTGTTTCTCGGGCTGCTACACCTGAAACCCGGATCCTCGGCCCCTCTGCGCACCAGATTGGACCATCGCCGTCCCAGACCCGAATTGGAGTGCATTCGAAGGTCTGTCCGGAAGGTACGATCGCAGCGGCGAAGAGCAAGATAAGCATATGGGATACCTTTGAAGCTGAAGGCTTACGAAGTCACGAACCTGATGAGTTCATAGATGGCGATACCGCTCATTCCCAGGAGAGCAGCAAACTCGATCCGAAGAAGCGTGGCCTTGCTCATCGATTTGCCTTCCGCTTAAATGCGGCCTGAAGGGCACTGCCGAGCGTGGCGCCGGCAGCGGGCTTTCGGTGGCTTTCAACGTATGTCTTTTAGAGGGTCCGAAGGGCCTTCATGTTCTGATGGTAGAGCTTTTTCTTTGCCTCGCGTTTTCTCTTGGCGCTGCTTCTTGATCTCAGCCCTTCGCTCCGTGATGTGACCGCTCGTGACGCCAAGGCGAGATGGAGCCTTTTTGGAGAGCGGGCCGCATTTGCTAGTCTGGGTGATCGTGCTGCCGCCGAGATAGCCACCCTTCCCCATTATCGCTTCTTTGGCCGGAGGAAGCTTTCGCGCGCTTCCGTCATCTCGAGCAAGATGAGAATGGCAGTGGCGATATTGAAAATTGCATGGGTGTCCCGTTCCATCGTGATGACGAAGATCGGGTTATATTTGATTGCGGCCGCGGCGTAGACCCAAGCGAAGAAGCCGGGCTTAATCTGGAAGTGCCAGAAAGCCATATAGGCGCAGTAGGCCGTCACGATCAGGCGGAGGAATTGGTAATAGCCGTAAGGCAGAGCCGCCAGAGCGATGAGCAGTGCGCCAATCATAGCGTAGCTGAGCCAAACAGGCGGGCGGGAAAGGTCGGACATAGTCGATCTCATGCTAAATTGGGCGTACGATTGGGTTTTCGAATTCTACGTGGGCAGATTGGAGATTGTGAATTTTCAGGGGTGAGCCGAGAAACGGAACGGCTTTAAACCAAGAGGTCTGCCAGCCGGGTAAGGCGTTCCCGGTTATCATCTCGTGAAAGGGCTTGCCGGATTGCGCGAGTTTGGCCGACCACGACGCAATCCTTCTTGGCACGGGCTACACTGGTATTGAGCATTGTTCGGCGAAGCAGCGACCAATGTGAGGTCGACATCGGAATGATGACGACATCGTATTCGGAGCCTTGTGCTTTATGGACGGTCAGGGCCCACGCCGGCGTGATGTCGGCCAGCTGCTTTCCGGTCATTTCACGGGACAATGTTCTGGGGGCCGGAAAAAGCGACAGTCACGCGCTTTCCGCTATCGCTCATCGAAACGACCTCGCCGCTATTGCCATTATAGATGCCACGATCATCATCGTTGCGGGTCTGTATACCTTTGTCGCCGCCCCGTACGACGCCGCCACCCTTGGCGGCGATCTTGTCTATTTCTTCGATAGACACGATGCCCCGCTCTGCGGCTGCGACGTCGCCATCTGCGACGACAAGGAGCCTTACAAGGATTGTCTCGGTATCATCGCCGACATAGCCAGCTTGAGTGAGCGAGGTGGCATCCGCGATTACGAAAGGGACGCCAACATGACATGCGATGGTCTTGGCCAGAAGCGGCTCGCCGGTGATGAATGAATGTGATGTTGCTGCCATGGTCATGTACTCTTGATACTTCCCCTGCCATTATAGGATGGATGGACGCGTAGAGCCAAAGCGTGTCGCGCAAAATCGGTCAGTCAAATGGATTGGAACTCGTATAGCGCTCCTTGATGAATCGCGTGTTGTCCGTGAAGGCGTCTAGGTCGTGCTGCGCTAAGTTGCGCATGATCTCGTCGATCTTCGCCTGCATTTGGTCGAGGCTGTCTTCAAGGACGTAGCTGGCTGACTTGCCGGTCTTCCGGAAGATTTCGGATCGGTGGGCCGGCGGAATGTCAATATAGCTTCTAACAAGCTTTGGAAGGTGCTGTTCACGCATTTGCCGAATGTCGGTCTGAGTGAAGCCAGGTGCCTGCTCGCGTTCCATGAGGGCATCAACTTCCTTCAGGCAGGCAAGGATGCGTCGCACCTTTTCCTTGGCGCCTGTAGGGATGCGGTCGTCTTCGTAATCGAATTCGACAGGGGGAACGGCTGGCGGCGCGGGCATAGGGGGGACAGGCGAAGCGGTTTCTCCGGCTATCGCTTTCGCAATTCGGCTGAAAAGGCCGTCCTTGCTCATCGTATCGCCTCCTTGGTTGCCTTCGTGCGTGCGGTGCCGGGCTGGTATTAGTCGGTCATCTATTGAAATGAAATCTGCGGCTGGCGGGATGCGGGTTCGCCCGCTTACCGCCCGGCGTAAACGCTGGGCGATGTCACTTCGCTCGCCCAGGTAACGCTTTGTGAAGCGCCTGCAGAGGAAGTAGACAATCGCAAGACATATGAGGAAGACAAGCGCCGATTTCATTGATCAGGCCGGCGTCAACAATGGGTCATGGGTCACCGCTTGTCCGGACCCTTGGGCTCGCGCGATATATCCCTTGGACTTCTCGGTCTCGGCCGATAGCGTGTCGATCGTGGCCTTCATATTGCCAAGCGCCTTGAATTTGAAATTGTCGACCATGTCCATTGTGTCGTAGATGTTCTGAAAGGCACGCTGAAGCACTTCGACCTGAATTGTGGCGGATGCGGCCTGCTCGTGGATCTTGCCCGTTTGGTCGCGAAGCAACTGGCTGGTGCTGTCGATGATGTTCGAGGTGGTCGTGTTGAGGGCAGTGATTTGCTGCAGGACGAGGCGCTGATTAGCGAGTGCCTGCGCAACGGTGACTGCGGTACGAAGCGCGGTGATGGTGGTCGTTGATGCGCGGTCTACGCCCTTGATGAGCTCGATGTTGTTCTTCTTGATAAGATCCAGTGCAAGATAGCCCTGCACGGTGACCGCCATTTGTGTGAGCAGATCAGTGGTACGCTGGCGGACGTAGAAGAGCGCGCTTTCGCGCAGCGCCTTGGCTTTGGCAGGGTCGGTGGCATCGAGATTGTTTGCGGCATCTTCGATTTTGGTATCGAGCGACTTGGCGATGACGATCATCTGCTCAAGCTTGCCCATCTGCTCCCACATTTTGCGGCGCTCGGTATCGATCGCGATATTGTCCTGGAGCAATTCGTCCTTGCCGCTTGCAAGGTGGCTGAGGACGGCCTGGATATGAGTCTGCGCCGACGAATATTTGTCGAAGTATGCCGTGAGGCGATTGCCGAAGGGGATGATCCCGAAGAGCTTGCGCGGTTTGAGCAGGCTATTGTCCTTGCCGGGATCGAGGTCCTCGACGACGTGGCGGAGTTCCATCAGCCGCTGGCCGACACTCCCCTCGCCTTCCATGGATTTTGTCGGGCGGTCGAGAAAGCGGTTCGACTGGCTAGCGAGCGCGACGATTTCCTTCTGGCCGATGCTGGTGATCTGGTTCACCTTCGTCGAGAAGTCGGGTCCTTGGGGATCGAGCGATACGAGCTGGCTGACGTAGCTTTCGACCTTGGTCTGGAGTTCGCTGCGAACCTCATTGCTTACCGGAACGAGGCCTGCCGCCTTCTCGATGGCAACAGGTTTGACGGGCTCGGGAGCGGTAAGCGTGAGGTCGGACATGGAAGACTCCATTAGATCGTATCGTTTGAAGGCGGGTTAAGGCGCGGATCGAGAGCAAAGCGTTCTTGGGATCTAAGAGCGTAATTGCCCTGCGCGGTTTCAGGATTGAAGATGATATTCCAGCTTCTACTGGAGATGGCACTTGGAACGATCACGAACGGGTGATCGGCTGTAAGTGCATCGCCATAAGCCTGTTGTGCAGCGCTGGTGGCCCCCGGGATCAGCCAGTGCGGATTGGGGACAGCATCCGGCTCGACAACATGTATTTTTGCCGGTTCATGGATGATGACGCTGGTGAGAATGTGCCGGTTATTGTCCAGCGCATTGAAGCCGGTGTGGACGGCGCGTTCCAGAATTGTCGTCGATGGATCAAGCGATGCGTAGACTGCGTGATTGCCTTTGCTGTTCCAGCGACCTCCGAACTGAAACGCGCCGATGCCGCTATCCCAGCTCGCAGCATATTGCTCCATGTCGATGCGCCATATGACGAATTCGCCTCCCCCCAGAGGTCTCGGCAATGGCGTCATACGTAGACGCCATACTCAAGTCGCAACAGGTGCTCCTCGACGAGCTTGGCGCCCGCTGGCGTCGTCATCAGATCGATCGGACATTGACCATCAAGAGCGATTGCAGGCTTCTCGAGCCATTCCTCAGCATCTTTTTTTGACCCTAGTAACTGGGTCGCCCGCGCGAGGATTTCGACGAATTTCCAGGTTCGGCCGCTTTGCTCTGGCGAGAGCAGCCGCGTTTCATCCTGCTTGGATCGCTGGAAAGTTCGCAAGCTCATGCCGAGAGCCTTTTCCATGAAGCCTTTCTCGCTCATGGAACTGACATTCGCCACGAGGACTTGGACCGCCTTTGCAGGAATGCCGCGCTGGATCAGCTTGTGGGCATCCATTCCGTTGTGAACAGCCACGCTCAGATGGCTCTGCCCGCCAAGAAACGAGGTGGCGACATCGAAGGTCTTATCTGTAGCAGCTGTATCCATCGCCTGTCCTTCCAGCGTCATGCGTCGCTAAATAAATGACACATGTCGCATAACTTTTCAAGTTCAGGCCACCATGATCGGAGTGATGTTCTCGTGGCTTTCGAGCCCGAAAGCCTGGGCGCGGGCCACGATATTGGCGGCCCATGACCGGTGGGTCGCCGGTTCGCACATGCTTCCATCGGAGCCGAATACCGCAAGAGCATTTTCATCGAGGATCCGGCGGGCATCGGCAAGGTCAGCGACCGAGGGCCGATAAGCGGCCTGGATCTGCCGGACCTGCTCGGGATGGATTGCCGTTTTGGTCATTATCCCGTGCTCGAGATCGCGCTCGATTTCTTCGGCGAGAACGTCGGGCGCACCGAAGTGCTCGAAGACCGGCGAGGAAACGGCAAAGCCAGCAGGAATGAACGTTGCAGCAAAATCCCGGATGACCTGGCCAAGCGGGCCATCGTAGGCGGTGCGGTAACGCGAGCGCCGGGCGCCGAGGATATTCAGGATGTCGTTCCCGCCGATACGGATAGCATCGACCTGACGTAGGAAAGGCAGAAGCTGTGCGCGCAGGACCTGAAGAGCCGCGATATCGAAGGCTTCCTCGCCCTCGATCGTGGGCATGATGGCATGGCCGCTTTTCATAACCAGCTCGAGCCATGCGCTGATGTTCTGAGTGGTAACCTTGGGAAGCACGAAGCCATCGATATTTTCGATGCCTTCAAGGCCGAGCATCCATGCGAGCATCGCCTGATCGCGCGGCCGCGCATAGACACGGCATATGCCATTGGGCTGATGGTTGGCGACGAAGGCCGCAAATGCACCGCGAGCGACGTCGAGGTCAGCATCGCCGACGGAATCTTCGAGACAGACCACTGCCGAACGCAGGCCCAGATCTTCGTCTGCGAGCGTGGCGGCAAGGTTAGGGCGGATTGCGGGAATGTAAAGGGTCGCACCCAGGACGTGTCTGCTCACTCCTGTTCGCCTCCGAGCTTCTTGATGATGGTGACAGCGCGGTAGTTTCCAAGATCGCGCTCTTGAACGGGTACGCCCGCTTTGCTGGCCAGATAGATCATATGTCGAACCTCGGGGTCGGCCATATCCGAGAGATAGACCTTCTCCGGCACCCGGCGCAGGATCGCACGGGTGGCTTCGGCGATACCCGGCTTGATCCGATTTACATCGGTGACGCGGTCGTCATGCATGATCGACCTCAGCATATCCTGGCAGGCAGCGTGCGCGGCTTGGGCGCTCTCGCGGTTCCAGTGCTGAGATGTTCGATCGGCTGGTGTCGCAGCCTCGACCGCGCCGAGGAAATCATTGCTGAGATCGTGATCTGCGTGCTCCTGCATGTAGAGGCATGCATGGAATTCGCCTGGACCGACGAGCGCGTCGTTTAGCACCGAACGGCTTACGAGGCCCGATACAACGCCGTTCAAAAGGCCGCTCGGGATGACGTAATCTTCGGTTGTGGCGGCAAGATGCGCGCAGCCGGCTGGATCTGCCACCACGGCGAGGAAGGGTTCGACGCCGAGACCGAATTCTTCGACCGAATAGATGAGCTCGCGCGTGATTGCGCCCTTCCCCGTCCAGCCATCGACGAACACGATTTCACTCGGTGCGTGATGTTCGAGGATATAGGCGAGCGCGTTCTCATCGATGCCGCGGCCGCGAATAATGCTGATCGAATAGTGAGCACCGGCGACACCAAGGCGCTCCAGCTCACGGTTCAAGAGGACCCCGATTGGGGTGCCGGCGCGGACGAGAGAGACGACAACGCATGATGCGGCGGTCTCTTCGCGCTGCTTGATGGCCCTGGCCAAGGTCTTGATGTCCGCGTGCAGCCTGCCTGCGTTTCGCTCGAGGGCCTCGGCATACAGGTTCATGTAGCGCTCATCGGGGACTGCCTCTGGTGAGAGCATCTCCGAGTAGTGACGTTTGCCCGATTGAATCAGCGCTTCCTTTTCGGCGACGGGCGTCGTGTCGATCGACGCAGGCTTGAGCAGGAACTGCACGTCGCGCGGCTGATAGCTTCCAGAAAAGAACATCTTTTCCCCCTTCCCTTTCAAGTTCAGCTGCACCACTCATTGCCCTTCTGAATGAGCTTCCAGACTTGCGAGCTCGTCGGCGTAGCCGCGAGGTCACAAAGATCCATAAAGCCGCAATCCGAATGGCTGTCGCCGATCCCGATCGAGGGAATATGCGGATCGATTTCGCGGAATTTGGCGAGCATGTGCGCGACGGCGGAGCGCTTGTTCAGCCATGGCGGAAGAACGGCGAGATTGTTGCCGTTACGGTGAAGGCGCCAGCCATAGGGTTTGGCTTCTCGCATCTGCTGCTCGACGGGATCGAGTTGACGGTCTTCGGGAAGGTTCGTCTTGATGACGATGTAGAGCGGAAGCTCCTCTTCATAGACGATCCAATGCCGGTAGTCAGCGTCATTTAATTGCGCTGTCAATTCGGGATAGACTTCATCGATGCGCTCGTGCCGCGTTTCGAGAAGGGTCATACGTGCATGCCATTCGCGGTCGATTTCGCCGGCCTGCGTGATGATAGAGCCGCCATTCGAACAGATAGCAGGAGCCTGCGAGATGTTGACCCGGGCTAGGACCTCTCGGCTTCGAGCGGTCACAGGCACGACGCGCTCTGCATCGAGCCAATTGAGCATCCTGCTCTGCCGTTCAGTTGCATAGCCGCTGGGCCGGCGGTCTTCGTAATAGGACATGACCTTCGTTTCGCCAGGAGCCTCTGGGAGTTTGCGGCTGGTCTGGAAGAGCGTGTCGTCGAGATCGGTAAAGATGACGGGGCCCATTATGCATCGTCTCCATATCGGCAGTGGACCAGCTCGATGGGAACGTCGGCGCCAAGCTGTTCCAAGGCATCGCGGGCCATTTGGGCCTGGTTGCATGAGATCTCGGCCGCGATGATGATCCGGTCAGGCTGGTGCGACAGGATGTTGTAGAGGAAGCAGGGCGCCCCCGAGCCATAGCTGTCTTCGAAGTTCGAGATGCTTCTCATGGCGTGACCTTCGAGCGCGGGGCTGCGCGTGATGCACTGGACGGCTGCGATGCCGCCCTGACGCTCGATTGTCTCGGCGATCAGCAGTGCCTCGTAGGAATGTTCGCCTTCGCCGAGCACCAATATGCGTTCGCCGCGAGCGACGGCCTCGATTTTGCGTTCAGCGCGTTCTTCCTGCATCAGCCCGCCGCGCGATTGCATGGCGCCGGCAGGGACGCTTCCCGGTTTGTTTGAGCCTGCAGCTAGAGTGGCCATTGGAGCATTGGCCGAAGGCGTCCATTCCATTCGACCGGAAAGAATCGAATGGCGCTGGGCAGGCAGCGGCATCTTCGCGAGATAGTCGCCACCGCTCCAATCGGTGATGCATACCGTCTCGATCCGTTCAAGCTGCGGCATGACTGTGCGCATTGCTTCAGCTGCGGCGAGGAAAGTGTTTCCGGTGCTGCTCTCATCATCGATGATCACGAGGGTGCGAGCCTGGCGGATGAGCGGCGAGATGCAGGGATGCGCGATCTGAATCATATGCGTCGTCGCGTGGCTGTGTCCCTCTTCGAATTCGGCGAGGACATGCGCTTCGGGCATTCGCTGACGCGAGGTCTGAAGATAAATGAGGAATTCGCGTTCAGTGCGCTCTTGATAGGCTGCGAATACGCCCTGTCCCAAGGCGGTTGCCGTTTCTGCCATCCCGAGAAACACGACCGGACCGGGAAGATCAGCCTCGAGTTGATCAGCAAGATCGCGCATGGTTCGGCGCATGGCGGTAGGTCGCGCTGGCAAGTGCCGGCCGAGGACCTTTGAGACGATGAGGAAACCGCGCTTCGGATTGGCGCGCGCAGCAAAGCGGCACAGATCACCTATGGGAGGTCCATTGTCCGCGGTAAGCTTTAGCGTGCCGGTTCGCAGTTCGATCGTCCGGGTTTCGCCTTTCAAAGCGATGTCCAAAATCTTTTCCTTTCGTACGCCAATGTCAGGCGCACTTCCTTGATGTCAGTCGAGAGGCTGCTGGATGAGCAGCGTTCCGCGCGATCCTGCCTCGATCTTCGCTCCGAGCCGGCGGAGACACTGGTGAGGATTGATGTGCGAGATCTGTGTGAGGTCGATCTGGCCCCAATCGCCGCGGCTGCATTCGATGGTGGCGACATATTCGTCACTGAGCTTTCCGGTTGAACCGGTACGCTGAGTGTAAGCGGAAATCGCGATCGTCTGAAGCTGATCGGTCACGGCAAAGGAGTGACCGAGGAGGCGCAGCATGACCGAGCACACATGCTCGAGGTAGAATGCGGCGAGGTCTTTTTTCGCACGCGGCTTCAGGTCCAGCCTGAGCCCAGTGTAACTGGGCTTCCATGTGGCATCAGGCATGTCTTCGATCTCGGGAAGATCGACATCGAGGAGCAGGCGGGTGCCGTTAAGCGAGATCGCGATATTGGTCTCGGCGGGCCATTCAAGGGCGGCGAGCTTCTCCAGAACGGCATCGCAGATCGCGTCTTTGTCGGGGCCCGCGTTGGCCTCGGCGGCGCGCCATTGCATCAGGGCCTGCATATAGCTTTGCTGGTCGAAGTAATGCTCTTGGTTGGGCTTACCGGATTCGCCCGGTGCCACGGTCCCCGTCGCGACCGGAATGTCGTGATGAAGGTGGCAGATGCCTTCGATCAGTAGATTTCTGTCGGAGGCATGATCATCGAGGAACTTCCGGAGATCGTTTTTCATCAGCCGCTTGGCTTCTGGAACAAGCGCGGGGTTGAGCGGCTGGTCGCTGGGACCGAGCAGTTGGACTTCGTCGCCTACGAGGCGCGCGACGACGCGTTCGGGCATTTCGGGCCCGCTTGGTGCGCGCTGACTGCCACGCGTGTTGCCAGCGCGTCCCGCAGGCTTGTCTAGACGTTCGCGGTAGCTGAGGCCGGTGCCGGGAAGGCCAACATTCCCATAGACCCCGCGCTTTCCGATATTGATCGATGCGCCGCGGGGGCCAACCGACCAGGAAGCGCCGCTCTTTGACAGGTTGAGCCTAACTCCGGGAAGGATTGAAATCCGTTTTTGAAACCGGAAACCCATCAGCCATTCACCATGATCGAGACGACGGAGTTGCGCAGGCGGTTCGTTACCTCTCGCCTGTCGGAGCCAGCCTGGATGGCCGTTTGCGGAAGCGGCATGCCAGCAGCGGCAATGAGCTCGAACACGAGCGATGCGCGTACGCCGAAGTTGACGTTTTCGGAAATGCTGCCGCGATCGCGAAAGTTCTGGTGCGCGAGCGAGGCGGAGGTAATGCCGATCAGATTACCGGATTCGTCGATAATCGCGCCGCCCGAAGAGCCCGATCCGATAGGCGCGGAGAACTGGAAGCGGGAGACATCGCCCAGCCCGCCGGTGAGACCCGAGATATTGCCGGTGGTCACCTTGAGGTCGCCGCCAAGGACTTCCCTTAGCGGGTAGCCAGCGGCCATGACGGATTCCCCGAGCCAGACGGGCGAGTTGAGGCGGATCGGCAGCGGAGTGCCCGTTACATTCCCCTGCAGGAGAGCAAGATCGTGCATTGGATCGACAGCAAGCGGGATCAGGGCTTCGCGCGTACGGGCGAGATGGAATGATTGCCCGTCTTCGATGACATGGGCGTTCGTGATGATGAGGTTGTCGCCGACCAACACGCCGCTGCCGCTTGCTAGCGGCTGGCCTGAGGGCGCAGGCGGCGGGTTCGGTTGATCCCAGGGATTACGCCGCGCGCCTGTCGGCGGAACAGGCAGTGACGATGGTGCCGGGCTCGCCCGGAAAGGAAACTCCACATTGCCGAGATTGCGGTTGCGGGCAAATGCCTCGATGCCGAAGGTGAAACCTTCATTCGAAACCTTGAGACGGCGCTGTCCGTTCTTGATGTAGATTTCGCCTAGGATCACTGCCGCAAGCTGGTCGGTAGGCTCAGGAAAGGCATATTGGATGCCGCCGATGGTGAAGCTGCATGGATAGGACGCGTTGACGAAGCCGCCCATGCGATCATCGGTGATGTAGGCGAGGAGTTCGTACAACGAGCCATGCTGCGAGGCACTGGAAAGCCGCCAGTCGCTAGTGCTCAAGCGTTCGAGCCCGATAGGTCGCCTGGCATCTGAGATTGCCGCCAGAGCGATGCGGTCGCTTCCTTGCCCGCCGAAGCGAATTACGATTTCGGCATCGTCGGATATGCTCAGGCGCTGGCCAGGCAGGGCATGGCTCACGAAGCATGTTCCTTCTTGTCGACGATGCTGTGGACCGTGGTCGTGCTGATCTCGATATCGAGCGATGGGACCGTGACTTCGCGGGGCTTCAGCCGGCCGGTAAGGATGCCTCCCCAGTCGCCTAGGAGCGTGGAGCCGAATTCCTCGGCATAGACGCTCCCGCCGGCAGGACGCGCATTGATTTCGAGGATTTTCCAGCTGTCATCGGAAGCCTTCCGGAACTGCAAATTGACCACGCCATGCAGGCCGAACTGGCGGACAAGAGTATTGGCGTAATGTTCTAGTGGATGGGCGGTCTGGACAAGCTGACGACGATCGAATTTTGTCCGCGCGACATACTTGAGCATGGTGCCCGCGTGGGCGAGTACGTCGAAGGACACTTCGGGGCCCGGTAGGTATCCCATGACGACGAGGGGCGCCATTGCCTCCTGGGTTTCCTGCATGCGCAATGTCTGGACGAACACATCCTTGCGCATATTACGAAATTCGGGATGGAGGAGATGCGCGGCTGGCGAGTGATCAGTGAGCTTCCAGAAGCCATGGCCGTTTACACCCTTGCGCGGCTTCACGCACGGTTGGAGCCCGGGGTATGCAGCTTCGAAAGCTGCGATTGCCTTCTCGAGTTCGTCGGCGGTTTCGGCCTGCAACGTCGGAAGATGGCATTCCAGATGCTCGGTCGCCCGGGCGAAGGCGTGCTTGTCCTCGATAATCGTGAAAGCATCTTTGCTGCACGCAAAATGCACAAGGCATGGAAGGTCGGCGCTGTAGAAGTGCTCGCGAAGCCGCGTCGGGATGAAGATGTCGACGCGGCGGGCGACGATTTGTTCGCGTACCCATTGAACATAGTCTGCAGGGTCGAGATCCGGTTCGACGAAGGTCTCGTCGGGTCCGTCATAGACAGGCCTGCCCTCGCCTGTGCTCACGAGAACTTCGAGCATGCTCTCGGCTGCTTTCATTGCCTTCGCGATGGGAGCAAGAGAGAAGCCGCGATTGAACCAGATACGCATTGCACATTGCCTTGAAAGTAAGTGCCGGCAGCTGCGCGGCGGCATGGCCGCCGCGCAGGAATGTTCAGCCGATATTGACGCCCATGGAGGAAGCAAGGCCGTCCAGGCCGGATTCCCAGCCCTCGCCGATTGCCTTGACCTTGATGTCGCTCTGCGCGCCGCGGTAGAGCTCGACGAAGATCATCGCAGCATTGGTGCTGCTGTCTTCCGACAGGTCGAAACGCGCGAGTTCCTTGCCGTCGGCATTATTGGTGACACGGGCATAAGCGTTCGAGACGGAGCCAAAGTTCTGGCCGCGCTTCTGGCCTTCGTGGATCGTGACTGCGATCACGACCTTCTTGGCGTCTGCGGTGAGTTTGGCGAAATCGATCGAAATGGTTTCGTCATCGCCATCGCCCTCACCCGTGCGATTGTCACCGCCGTAGATCACGGCGCCGTCGGGCGAAGTAGCGTTGTTGTAGAAGACGAAATTGGCATCCGAGAGGACCTTTTCGTCCTGCCCGACGATGAAAGCGGAAGCATCGAGGTCGAAGTCCTGACCATCGGTCTTGCGAACGTCCCAGCCGAGGCCGACGGTTACGGCGGAAAGGCCCGGTGCTTCCTTGGAGAGCGAGACATTGCCGCCCTTTTGAAGTGATACAGCCATGTGTGGTTCCCTCAATAATGAAATGTGTGAACGAGTATTGGAGTGGGTTCTAATCCCTGCAGAACGAAGGCGCCCGCCCCAGGTTTAGCTGGTTGAGCGAGCGCCCCCGCGCCAACTTATGGGATCAGATCGTCAACCGACGCTAACGCCATAATTCGTAGCAAGCGGACCAAGCCCACCTTTGAATCCCTGACCCACTGCGCGGAACTTCCAGTCGCCGCCATGGCGGTATACTTCGCCCAGGATCATCGCAGTTTCGGTCGATGCGTCTTCCGACAGGTCGTAGCGAACGACTTCCTTGCCGGTGTTTTCGTCGACGAGACGGATGAAAGCGTTCGAGACCTGGCCGAACGATTGGTTGTTGGTCTCGCCTTCGTGGATCGTGACAACGATCGCGACCTTGTCGACGTCGGCCGGGACCTTCGAAAGCGTGATCTGGATCTGCTCGTCGTCGCCCTCGCCCTCACCGGTACGGTTGTCGCCCTGGTGAATGACGGCGCCATCGGAGCAGTTCTTGTTGTTGTAGAAGCAGAAGTCGCTGTCGCCGCGGACCTTGCCGCTCGAGGCGAGCAGGAATGCCGATGCGTCGAGGTCGAAGTCCTTGCCGTCGGTGGCGCGCACGTCCCAGCCGAGGCCGACCATGATCCGGTCGAGACCGGGTGCTTCCTTCGACAGCGATACGTTGCCACCCTTGGAAAGCGAAATTGCCATGTGATTTGTCCTTTCTGACATGTTGGCGGAGTGAAGAATTGACGGGCCTGCCGACCGCCGGCGGTGACCCTGTTCGAAAAAACTGTTACTTGAACTCGATCTCACCCTTGGAGACGTCCCAGCTGCCATCCGAATGGAGGCGCGGGGCGCGTTCGGCGGCCGCCGGGTGAAGAAAGCCATTCTTGCCGTAGGTCTCGATGTGTTCGATTTGCACGTCCTGCGTGCAATCGAGATGCGAGATGGCGACCCAGTATGAAGAGGCGCTGGGGTTCTCGAGCGGGATGGTGACTTCGTTGCCTGCGGTATCGGTAAGCGTCATCTGCGGGCGATAGCTCTTGAATGAACCTACTCCGTTGCCGACCGCGCTATAAGCCGCGAACAAGGCATAACGCAGAGCATCGGGCCTCTCGATGACGATGGCTTCTTCGCCGGCCCGCAGCGCGTCGCCGGAATGGCGGATGAAGGGTGCCTTTTCCGCGCTACCGAGGTCCTTGTAATAGACCTTCCCGCTCGTTCCGTCGTTCATCACGTAGAAGCAATAGAAGTCGAGATCGCCGTCTCCGTCACTGCGGCCTTCCCATGAGAGCAAGGCGCGGATGCTGCCCTGCCCCTTCTTGAGGCTGACCTTTTCCGATTTGGAAAGGGTGACCTTCTTGATCGATACTGGTGCTGAAGGAGGGGCGGCCGGGGGTGGCGCTTCGTTGGCGATCTCGACGCCGAAATGCGTTGAAATCGCGGCGAGCCCGCCATCAAAACCCTGCCCGACAGCGCGTAGTTTCCACTGATCGCCTCGCTTGTAGATCTCGCCAAGGATGAGGGCCTGCTCGCTCATGGACGAAAGGTCGATCTCGAAAGAGAGCGTCCCCATTCGCAAAGTTATGCGCTCCGCATCTGCGAGGCGGGCAGAGGACGCATTCGCAGTATCGACGACGGCGCAGATGGCGATCCGCTCGATGGCATTGGTGAAGCCCTCAAGGGACAGCGAGAAGGATGCTTCTTTGGCCGAGGAAGCGAAGGAGACGCCCGGGACCTTTGTCTGGCCCCAGAAGACCATGCCTTCGTCACCCAGAACCTTGCCGGTCTGGTCGAGTAGATAGGCCGATACGTCGATGGCGCCGCCAATCGGCTCACTGTTCCATGTGACGGCTAAATTCGTGCCGTCGATTGGCGCATTTGCGCCTTTCTGCATTTGCATACCTGGTAATTCTCGTTTGGGGACGGGCGAAGCCGGAACTTCGCCCGTGCTTGGTCAGTCAGACTGTGTGAGCGCTCTGGACGACTTCACCGGTGGGCAGGATGGCTTCGGCCTCACCCTCTTCCTCGTATTCGTGGGGAAAGAGTTTCTGGTGACGGACGGACGCCCAGAAGGCCAAGCCGATCAGGACGGCTCCGATCAGCCCGGTGACCACCTCGGGCGTGTGGACGCGGATGCTCAGCAGCATGATGAAGGCAAGCGCGATGATGGCATAGAAAGCGCCCGGCTCGAGATAGCGATATTCGG